>NZ_JBSFIA010000033.1:0-125280 GCF_053597355.1 Streptomyces sp. NPDC001443 | reverse complement strand
GGTAGCTCCGCTACAAGGACCTTCCGGCGCCTTGCGATCGCACGCACCGGACACCGCCCGCTGATCGGACCCCACTTTTGTTCGGAGCTCTTAGGCCCCGCCTCGACACGGCACCGTGGCCTCCGCCTCAGCGCAGCGCCTCAGCGACCTCCCGGGCCGCGTCCACCACGCGCGCTCCGACCCGCTCCGGCACCGCGTCCGCGAGCATGACCACACCCACACTGCCCTCGACACCGGTCACGCCCAGCAGCGGCGCGGCCGCCCCGCTCGCCCCGGCCTCCAGCTCGCCGTGCGTCAGGATGCACCCCGGCTCCTCCGAGGTCTGCTGCCGGGCGGAGAGGATCGCCTTGCCCGCGGCCCCGCGCTCCAGCGGATGACGGAACCCGGCCCGGTAGGCCACGTGATAGTCCGTCCACGTCGGCTCGACCACGGCCACGGCCAGCGCCTCCGACCCGTCCACCAGGGTGAGGTGCGCGGTGGCGCCGATGTCCTCGGCCAGTGCCCGCAGAGCCGGCAACGCGGCCTCCCTGACCAGCGGATGCACCTGGCGGCCCAGCCGCAGCACACCCAGCCCGACCCGGGCTCGCCCGCCCAGGTCCCGTCGTACGAGCGCGTGCTGTTCCAGTGTGGCGAGCAACCGGTACACAACGGTCCGGTTGACGCCCAGTTTGTTGGAGAGTTCGGTGACGGTCAGCCCGTGGTCGGTGTCGGCCAACAGCTTGAGGACTCGCAGTCCCCGGTCGAGCGTCTGGGAGGTCTCCGCGGTCACGACGCCCACTCCTTAGGTGGTGAGGCCGGCGACCCCTCGCGGCGGATGCGTCATGGAGTCCCGTCCCTGACGCGCTTCAGAGGCCGCCGATCGGCAGGACGGCCCGGCAGGTCCGGGCACGGTCGCTTCACGGCTGCGCTCCGCGGCGGCGCTGCCACGGGGCGTGTGCGTAGCGGGACAGTAGCGAAGCCGGTTCGCTCAGCGGAAGGCTCCGTCCAGAATCCGGTCACCGACCGGTGGGGACTACCTGCCTTTGTCCCGGTACGTACGGCGCACACCGCACCGCGCACGCTCCACCGCGCGCACCGCCGCTGCCACTGCCACTGCCACTGCCACTGCCACTGCCGCCGCCACTGCCACTGGACCGACCGATCACACGGCTCTGTCACACGGCTCTGTCACACGGCGCGGTCGCACGGCCCGATCACGGGCCACGCGTCACACGGACCCGCCGCCCTGCAGCACCCGACACCGGTCACGGTCCCGGTCACCCGCAACCCGTCACGGCCCCGGTCACCCGCGACGCGTCACGGCCGCGGCGGCCCGGCCCCGCCTCAGCGCATCCGGGTGGCCCACTCCTGCACCTTGGCGATCCGCTGCCGCAGCTGTCCGGCCGTCGCCTCGGCGCTCGCCGGTCCGCCGCACAGGCGCCGCAGCTCGGTGTGGATCACCCCGTGCGGTTTGCCGCTCTGGTGGACGTACGCGCTGACCATCGTGTTGAGCTGCTTGCGCAGCTCCATCATCTCCTTGTGGGAGA
Organism: Streptomyces sp. NPDC001443; assembly: GCF_053597355.1. Classification (NCBI taxonomy): domain Bacteria; kingdom Bacillati; phylum Actinomycetota; class Actinomycetes; order Kitasatosporales; family Streptomycetaceae; genus Streptomyces; species Streptomyces sp. NPDC001443. The sequence continues at coordinate 123,754 of NZ_JBSFIA010000033.1, read as the reverse complement.
CGACCGGCCGCCGCTCGGCGGGCAGTTCGAGCAGGTCGGCCTCGCCGTCCGGCTTCTTGCGGCTGTGCGCGATCTGCCGGGCCTGCCGCTTCTGGAGCAGCAACTGCACCTGGTCCGGCTCCAGCAGACCTGGGATGCCGAGGTAGTCCTGCTCCTCCGCGCTGCCCGGGTGGGCCTGCATGCCGAACTCGGCGCCGTCGTACAGGACCCGGTCGAAGACGGCCTCGGACTCCAGCGCCTCGAAGGAGAACTGCTCCTGCTCGCCGGTGTCCTCGTCCTGCTCCTTGTTCGCCTCGTCCATCTCCTTCTCGGACTCGGCGTAAGGGTCCTCCTCGCCCTCCTTCTTCGGCCTGTCGAGGGCGTGGTCGCGCTCGACCTCCATCTCGTTGGCGAAGGTGAGCAGGTCGGGGACGGTCGGCAGGAAGACGGACGCGGTCTCGCCGCGCCGCCGGGACCGCACGAAACGCCCGACGGCCTGGGCGAAGAACAGCGGGGTGGAGATGGTGGTGGCGTACACGCCGACCGCCAGCCGCGGCACGTCGACGCCCTCGGACACCATGCGGACCGCGACCATCCAGCGGTCGGTGCTCGCGCTGAAGTCGTCGATCCGCTTCGAGGCGCCGGTGTCGTCGGACAGGACGAGCGTCGCCTTCGTCCCGGTGATCTCGCGGATCAGCTTGGCGTAGGCGCGCGCGGAGTCCTGGTCGGAGGCGATCACCAGGGCGCCCGCGTCCGGGATGCCCTTCCTGACCTCGGTGAGCCGCTGGTCGGCGGCGCGCAGCACGCTGGGCATCCACTCGCCGCGCGGGTCGAGCGCGGTGCGCCAGGCCTGCGAGACGGCGTCCTTGGTCATCGGCTCGCCGAGCCGGGCGGCGATCTCGTCGCCCGCCTTCGTCCGCCAGCGCATGTTGCCGCTGTAGGAGAGGAAGATGACCGGCCGCACGACGTGGTCGGCGAGCGCGTTGCCGTAGCCGTACGTGTAGTCGGCCGAGGAACGCCGGATCCCGTCGTTGCCCTCCTCGTACGTCACGAAGGGGATGGGGTTGGTGTCGGACCGGAACGGCGTACCGGTCAGCGCGAGCCGCCTGGTGGCCGGCTCGAACGCCTCCAGGCAGGCCTCGCCCCAGGACTTGGAGTCACCGGCGTGGTGGATCTCGTCGAGGATGACGAGCGTCTTGCGCTGCTCGGAGCGGTTGCGGTGCAGCATGGGCCGCACCCCGACACCGGCGTAGGTGACGGCGACGCCGTGGTACTCCCGGCTGAGCGGGCCCGCGCTGTACTCGGGGTCGAGCTTGATCCCTATCCGCGCGGCCGCCTCCGCCCACTGCTTCTTCAGGTGCTCGGTCGGCGCGACCACCGTCACCTGCTGCACGACGTGGTGGTGCAGCAGCCAGGAAGCCAGCGTCAGCGCGAAGGTCGTCTTGCCGGCGCCGGGGGTGGCGACGGCGAGGAAGTCGCGCGGCTGCTCCTGGACGTACTTCTCCATCGCCCCCTGCTGCCAGGCACGCAGCTTGCTGGCGGTGCCCCAGGGGGCACGGCCCGGGAAGGCCGGTGAGAGGTGGTGCGAGTGCGACGAACCAGACGAGCTGGGCGAGCTGGAGGTGGCGGCGGCAGTAGTCACGGTCTCCGGGTGGGGGTAGGTGCGGCTCGGCTACGTATGACAACCGGGCCACCTTACCGGCGGCCCGACTTCGACGAAGCGCGGACAAGCCCGCGTCGCCGCCGGTTGGGACCCACCTCACAGTCCCGGCGCTCAATCCGGCCCCGTCGTACGGTCCGAGATCACGCCGATGACCAGGTTGTACGTCATCTCCGTTGCTACGGCGGCGAGATCACCACCGGGGCCGGGCGAGAAAGGTCACGCTTTGCGCGCCGACCGCCGTCGGCGCGCAGGATCACCTCACCGCTCCCGCAGCCGCGTGGTCACCCAGGCTCCCAGCAGCGCCACCGCCGCCATCGGCAGGAACACGGCGGCGAAGGCGGCCGGACGGGCCCCGGTGGCATCGGCGACGGAGCCGCCGCCGAGCGCGGCGAAGGCGGCGCCGCCCGCCGCGAGCAGCAGGGAGCTGGACAGGCCGTCGGAGATCTGGAGGGCGGCGGAGTTGGCGCCCGCCTCCTCGGGGGCGGAGAGCTGGAGCAGCAGCACCCCGGTGGAGGAGATCACCGGGCCCAGCCCGAGGCAGCCGATCGCCCAGACGACGGCGACGGTCCAGACGGGCACGGAGTGGATCAGCACGCTGGGAACCACGGCGATGGCGGCCACGACCAGCACCATGCCGACCGTCGTCAGCCGCTCCCGGTACGGCTCCATCCGCGGCCGGGACTGCACCCACGAACCCACCGCCCAGGTCACGCCGCCCGCCGCCAGGGAGAACCCGGCCGCCGTCGGCGACAGCCCCCGCTGGGTGACGAGCATCAGCGGTACGAAGGACTCGGCGGCGACGAAGGAACCGGCCGCCAGCCCGCGCAGCAGCACGACCGAGGGCAGCCCCCTGCCCGCCCGCCAGGTGCCGTGCGGCAGCAGGCCGAGGACGGCGGGCACGAGCAGCACGGCGCCCACGGCGGCCGGGAGCAGCGAGCTCGGGCGCGGGTCCTGGGCGGCGTACTGGATCAGCCCGGCGCCCAGGGAGATCCCGACGGCGAGCCGGATCCGGCGCCGGTCGAAGGCCGCCGCCTCCCCTCCCACGGGCCCCGCCGCGCGCCGCCGGATCTGGGGCAGCGCGAGCGCCAGCGGGAAGACGACCAGCACGGGGATGCCGAGGAACACCCACCGCCAGCCGAGCTGCTCGGTCACCGCCCCGGCGGCGAGCGGTCCGACCACCGACGGCACGACCCAGCTCGCGGCGAACGCCGCCATGATCGCCGGGCGCAGCCGGGCCGGATAGGCGCGGCCGACGATGACGTACAGCGCGACGATCACCAGTCCGCCGCCCAGCCCCTGCACGGCCCGTCCCGCGATGAACGGCCACATCGCCTGCGCCGTGCCGGACATCACCAGCCCGGCCGCGAAGGCGGCGATACCGGTGGTCAGCGCGCCCAGCGGCCCCTTGCGGTCGGACCACTGCCCGGCAAGCACCATCCCCAGCAGGCTGGTCGTGAAGTACCCGGAGAACGCGAACGCGTACAGCGACACCCCGTCCAGATCCCGTGCCGCCACCGGCATCGCGGTGGCGACGGCGGTCGCCTCGAAGGCGATGAGCAGGACGACGGACACCATCCCGATACTGAGCGCCCGATAGGACCGGCTCAGCACGGTGCTCTCGTCGCACTCGGCGGCCGGCGGGGGGTGTGTGACGTCTGCGACAGCGGTGTCGCGTGGTTCCAGGGCGGTCATGGTCGACAGAGTAAGGTCCACGACCGACTTTGACACCTGTCGGGTGGTTGGGACAGGTCTGAGACCTCGGTCCCACCCCCACCGCTCCCCTCGCGGCCCTCCGCGCGGCCCCGTGCCGCACCCCGCCCGGGAGGCCCGTCCACGCCTGCCCGGGAGCCCCGTTCATGAACGGCGTATGGCAGTCACATTGCAGCCCCGGCGTCACTCTTGAGTCCCTCCCCCGCCCCGCCCTACGGTCATCACATCGAGTTCGGAACGGAGGACCGGAGCCTCCACCGACCCGGCCGTGTGCCCGAGTGGTTCAGGGGCTCGCCTGCAAAGCGAGTTACGTGGGTTCGAATCCCGCCATGGCCTCCACCTGCCTGACCAGGCAGTACGACAGGGCGGCACCCTCGGGGGGTGTCGCCCTTCGCTATGCGTACAGGCCGCCGCCCGCCTTGTCGCCAAAAACTTCCGGCCAGTAGCGGTGGCCGTCGTCCGTGGTGGTGGTCGGGGTCGGGTCGCAGGCGAGGGGATCGGCCTGGGCGAGGGTGCGGGACATCGTGTCGGCCAGTTGACCGTAGGCCTCGGTGAGGGCGTGGACCGCGTCCAGGGACTTCTCGCGGTTGATCAGCCAGAGGGTGAAGGCGAGCGTGGAGACGTCGGCGTTGAGGGGGCGCAGGGTGGCGTCGGATTCGCTCCAGCACAGGACCGTGCCGGTGGCGCCGTCGACGACGAGGCTGGTGTCCTCCAGAAGGTGGCCGAGGCGGATCAGCCGGCCGGCGTCGGCCGGCAGGCGGTCGGCGGCGGACCCGGCGTCCTCACGCTCGGCGGCCTGGTACTCGGCGAGGGACGCCAGCGGCACGTCCGTGTCCAGCGCGAACCAGTAGCCGTCCTCCGGCAGGCCCGTCTCCCGCAGGAAGCGGCGGGTCGGCTCGTGGGTGAGCGCGGGCGGGAAGTCGACCTCCTCGAAGCGGGCGATCCGGCCCGCGCCGAACGCCTCGTCCAGCAGCCGGGGCGGCAGGTCCAGGGCGAGCCCGGACGTCGTGCCCGGGCCCGCCACCAGGGACAGGGGGCGGATCACCGCCGTCATCCGCCAGAAGGGACTCGGGGCGCCGTCCGTGCCCTCCTCGAACAGCGCGAGCAGATGCCGTGCGGCCTGCGCCGCCGCCCGGGGGCCGAGACGTCCCGCGTACGAGGCGAACTGACCGCGCAGGGCCGCCAGTTCGTCCGTCGCCGTGGCGAAGCGCACCAGCTTCTCCAGCGAGGGGGCCAGCGGCCGGCTGTCCATCAGGTCGGGGCGGTCGTGCAGGAAGTACGTCGTCGAGATCGCGCCGGTCGCGCCGTCGAGCAGGAGCGACTCGGTCTCGCGGCCGCCCACGCCCAGGATCCCGCCGATGACCAGCCGGTCGCGCAGCTCCGTGGTCAGCCGGTCGGGAGCGCCCGTGGAGTCGGCGACCGTGCGCAGGCCGTCCGTGCGCAGCGCGGCGAAGGTCAGCAGGTCGCCGTCGGCGGGCAGGCCGGGGCCGCTCAGCCAGCGGCGCGTCGGCGCGTGGGTGACGTACGGATCCAGTTCGTCCTCGGTGAAGGTGATCACCCCGGTACCGGCGGTGTCGGTCGTGCTCATGATGCCCCCGTGCGTGCAGTCGCTGTCGAAGTGCCGCTGTCCCGCAGTCCCCTGGTGGACCGGCTCCGCGGGCGCGCCGTCCCACTGCCCGGAACACTACGCGGCACCACTGACAACGGACCCGGGGAGAAAGACGCCAGGTCCCTCCCGTACGTTCCCGTCCCACCGAGATCACCCGCACCGGCTGCCGAGCGACTCCCTGAGGGTGCGTCAAGCGGGCGGCAGGAAGCGGCAGCACCGCGGCAGGCCGACGGGCGGCCCGGCTCGCGCGGACAGCGCGGCCGGGCTCAATGCCTCGGAGCCCAAGGCCTCAAGGCCCCGAGGCCTCAAAGCCCCGAGGCCTCAGCGCCTCAGCGCCTCAGGTGAAGTACACGCCGCCCAGCACCACGACCACCGCGGCCAGGACGAACAGCAGGACCCACATCAGCAGCTTGCCCACCCCGGGCGCAGGCTCGTAGCGCGGGGGTTCGGGCTGCTCGGGGGCGGTCACTGCGCGGTCACCACAGCCGCCTGCGGGCGGATCGGCAGCCGGTTGACCGGGCGGCCCGTGGCCGCCCGTACCGCGGAGGCGATCGCCGCGGGGGAGGTCACGACGGGTACCGCGCTGACGGCCTTCGCCCCGAAGGGCGCGACCACGTCCCGCTCCTCGACGAGCTTGACGATCCGGATGTCGGGCGCGTCCAGCGCGGTGGGCAGGGCGTACCCGGTGAGGTCGGGGTGGCGGACCAGGCCGCGCGGGGTGCGCAGGTTCTCGGTGAGGGCGATGCCGACGCCCTGGGTGACGCCCGCCTCGATGCGCGCCGCGAGCTGGATCGGGTTGAGGACCCGGCCGACGTCCTGGGCGACGGCCAGCTCCACGACCCGTACCGAGCCGAGTTCGATGTCCACGTCGACGACCGCGCGGATCGCGCAGAACGCGAGGCCCACGAAGGCGTCGCCCTGGCCGGACTCGTCGAGCGGTTCCGTCGGGTGGGGGCGGCACTGGGCCGTGGCCCACAGCTCCTTGCCCTCCAGGGCCTCGGTGACGGTGGTGGACAGCACCCCGTCGTACGACGTGATCTTGCCGTCGGTGATCTGGAGGAGTTCGGTGGACATGCCGAACTTGTGCGCCAGGGGCTGGAGGAGCTGCGTACGGACCATCTTGGCGGCCCGTTCGACCGCGCCGCCCGACACCCAGGTGTGCCGGCCCCGGCAGCCGGGGCCCGCGGGCGGCTGGTCGGTGTCGACCGGCGCCACGTGCACCTCGTCGATGCCGAGGGTCTCCTGGACGATCTGGCGGGCCAGGGTGGTGAAGCCCTGGCCGGACTCCACGGCCGCGCACAGCACGGTCGCGATGCCGTCGTGGACCTTCACGGTCGCGGTGGAGACCTCGTCGGCGCCCTCCGCGCCGAGCATGTGCACCATGCCGACGCCGTAGCCCACGCCCCGGCGCACGGCGCCGGGCTCGCCCGCGCCCTCGGGGCCGCCGGGCAGCAGCCACTCGTCCTCGGGGGTGTCCTTGGGCAGCGGCGGGAGCGGGAACTCCTGTACCGCCTGGAGCAGTTCGGCGACCGGCGCCGGGCAGGTCACGCTCTGGCCGGTGGGCAGGATGTCCCCGGTGGCCAGGGCGTTGCGCAGGCGCACCTCGGCGGGGTCCAGGCCCAGTTTCTTGGCGAGCTTGTCCATCTGCGCCTCGTAGGCGGCGCAGACCTGCATGGCGCCCTCGCCGCGGACGTGGCCGGAGGGCGGGTTGTTGGTGCGCACCGCCCAGCCCTCGATGAAGGCGTTCGGGACGACGTAGGGGCCGCAGGCGAAGGAGACCGCGGCGGCCAGGGCCTCGGACGAGGTGTCGGCGTACGCGCCCGCGTCGAGCAGGATCTGCGCCTCGACCTTCACCAGCCGGCCCTCGGCGTCGGCGTGGTGGCGGTAGCGCAGCAGGGTGGGGTGGCGGTGGACGTGCCCGAGGAAGGACTCCTCGCGCGTCGCCGTCAGCTTCACCGGGCAGCCGGTCTTCAGCGCCAGCAGGCCCAGCGGGAGCTGGAAGCCCTGGTCCTCGCGGTCGGCGGTGGCGCCGGGGACGCCGGTGACCACGATCTTGACCCGGTCGGGTTCGAGGCCGTAGCAGGCGGCGAGGGTGTCACGGTCGGCGTGCGGGTCGGTGGAGGCGACGTACAGCTCGACACCGCCGTCGGGCCGGGGCACGGCGAGGCCCGCCTCGGCGCCGATGGGCGCCGGGTCCTGGCGGCCGATGCGGTACTGGCCCTCGACGACGACCTCGCCGACCGCGTCCGCGTCGCCGTGGCGCAGCGGGATGTGGCGGATCAGGTTGCCGTCCGGGTGCAGGGCCTCCGCCTCGAACGCCAGCTCGGGGTCGATGACCGGCTCGTGCACCTCGTACTCGACGATGACGGCGGCCGCGGCCATCCGCGCGGTGTCCGGATGGTCGGCTGCGACGGCGGCGATGGGCTCGCCGTGGTGGCGTACGACCTCGGAGGCGAACACCGGGCGGTCGGCCCTGCCGCGGCCGTACAGCGCGCTGCCGGGGACGTCCTCGTGGGTGACGACGGCCCGTACGCCGGGCATCTCTCGCGCGTGGCTGGTGTCGATGGAGACGATGCGCGCGTGCGGGTGCGGGGAGCGCAGTACGGCCGCCCACAGCAGGCCCTCGGCCCACAGGTCGGCGGCGTACGGGAACGTGCCCTCGGTCTTGGCGCGCGCGTCGGCGGGCCGCAGGGAGGCGCCGAGACCGTGCGGGATGGGCTCGGGGGCGGGTGCTGCCTCCGCGGCGGTGGTCGCGGTGGCGGCTTCGTTGCTCACGCCTGGCCTCCGTCCTGGCCGTACGTACCGTCGTGCGGACCCGGCGTACCGGGGATGCCGGGGGCGCCCGGCAGGTCGAACGCGGCCGGGTTGACGCTGCCCGCGCCCGGTCCGGCCTGGTGCGGGATGCGTGCCTCGGCCACTTCCGGCTCGGCCTCGGCCTCCGCCTCGGCGGCGGCGAGTGCCTCGCGCTCGGCGACCACCTCGTGCACGGCGTCGAGGACGCCCCGGTACCCGGAGCACCGGCACAGGTTGCCGCACAGGGCCTGGCGGGCCTCCAGGTCGGTCGGGGCCGGGTTGCCCTCCAGGAGGTCGTGCAGCGTCATCGCCATGCCGGGCACGCAGAAACCGCACTGCACGGCGCCGCACCTGGCGAGCGCCCGCTGTACGTCCGAAGGCCGTCCGTCGACGGCCAGGCCCTCGACGGTACGGACCTCGCTGCCGGCGGCGGTGACGGCGGGGACCAGGCAGGAGGCGACGAGCCGACCGTCGACCTGGACGTTGCAGGCTCCGCACTCGCCCTGCGAGCAGCCGTCCTTGGCGCCCGCGAGGCCGAGCCGCTCGCGCAGCACGTACAGCAGCGACTCGCCGATCCAGGCGCCCGCGACGGGGCGCTCGGTGCCGTTGACGCGCAGGACGTAGGAGGCGAGGGGGTGGTCGTCGTGGAACGGTACGGCGGGTTCGTCGTCCGGCGCGGGGGCGCCGTCCTGCGGGGCGTCGGTCTCCGTGTGGTCCGCCGGAGCGTCCGCGGGGGGCGCCTCGGCCTCGGCGTCGGCCTCGGGGGCCTCCTCGCGCGCCCCAGGGGCCTCGTGGGCGCCCTCGGGTGCGCCGGCGCCCTCCGGGGCCCCGGAGGGCTCGGGAGCGGCCTGGGCGGGCGCGTACGGCTCCGCGTGCGCCTCGGTGTGCGGCGCGACGTGGGGCTCGGCGTGCGGGTCGACGTGGGTCTCGGCGTGCGGCTGCGCGAGCGCCTGCTGCCCCCACGGCTCTCCCGCGGCCCCGGTGGTGTCGGTGGCCCAGGGAGCGGGCGCGCCGCCGGGCAGGGTGGCGGGCGGGGTCCCGCCCCACTGCTCCACCAGCGCCGACGTGGTGAACTCGCCGGACTCGTCCGGCAGGTCTCCGTTGGCGACGGGGATCGACCAGCGGCCCGTCACGTCGTGCCCGGGGGCCGCGGCGGGCCCGGCCGGTCCGGCGGCCGCGGGGTCCTCGAAGTTCCACTGGCCGGTGGAGCCGGGGTGGTACGTGAACCGGTCGCTCGCGCCGGTCTGCTGGGGCATGGCGTCGGGCTCGGGCCAGCGCCCGGCTTCCGCGGGCGCCCCCCAGCCGCCGGTGGCGGCCGGGTCGGTCGGCGCGTCCGGGGACGTGGCCGAGATCTGCGGCGGGACGTAACCGTGCCCGGGGGCGGCCAGCGGGCTGTCGCCGCGCCCGGCCAGCAGGGCCTCGATGCCGCCCTCGGGCAGCTTCACGAAGGCGGTGGCCCCGTCGTCGTAGTCGCCCTGGGGCAGCGGGTCCCAGCGGCCACCGCTTCCGCCCCTGGGAGCGTCCTGTCCGTGCTGGTCGTCGCTCACGACAGCGCCCTCCCCAGTGCTCGTCGGGCCAGCGCGGCGACGGTGCGCCGCAGGTGCAGTACGGCGGGCGGCAGCGTCGGCACGGAACCGTCCACCTCCGGCGCCGGGTCCGGGATGCAGGCCGCGGCGACGTACTCGCCGAAGGCGTGCAGCGCCTCCGGGACGATCGTGCGGTTGTTGTCCCAGTCGATGAGCCGGGCGACCCACTGCTCGGCCTCCAGGGGCCGCAGCGGCATCGGCGCTATGGCTCCGACGGCGCACCTGACACCGCGCCGGGCGGGGTCCAGGACCAGCGCGACGGACGCGGTGGCGCGGCCCGGGCCGGTGCGGCCGGTCGCCTTCAGGAAGACCTGCGGGGCGTGCAGCAGCGGCACGCGCACGTAGCCGATGAGTTCGCCGGCGCGCAGCATCTCCATGCCCGCCAGCAGGTGCGACACGGGCATCTCGCGGCGGGTCCCGCCCGGGCCCGCGATGATCAGCGTCGCCTCCAGGGCGGCGAGCACCGGCAGCGCGTCACCGGTGGGCGAGGCCGAGGCGATGTTGCCGCCGAGGGTGCCCGCGTTGCGGATGTGCGGCGGGCCCGCGGCGCGCGCCGCGGCGGCGAGCGCCGGGATCAGCGCGGCGAAGTCGGGGCGGCCCATCCGGGCGTGGGTCAGGCCCGCGCCGAGCAGTGCGTGACCGTCCTGGTACTGCCAGCCGCGGATCTCGCTGATCCGGCCGAGGCCGACCAGGGCGGCCGGCCTGAGCTGGCCGGAGTTGACCGCGGCCATGAGGTCGGTGCCGCCTGCGACGGGCACGGCCGTGGGCATGGCGGAGAGCGCTGCCACGGCCTCGTCCAATGTCGTGGGCAGCGTAACGGCCTGCGCCGCCTGCGGTGCGTGCGTGGTCAAACCGGCTGCCCCTTCCCGCTGCCCCACTTGGGTCCCACCTGGTCCCACCTGTGCTGCCGTACGGTACGTGCTGACAGGGCGGACGTGGCAACTCTGGCACATCTTCGCAGGACCCGAACGCGGGGGTCCGCTAGGAGGCATTCGCCCACCTCACCGGGGAGATGGCCGGTTTTCGTACGGCATCTCCGGTGCACGCCGATTGACACTCTTCGGTGACTCTTGCGCGGCTTTTCCGTGACCTGTTCGGACCCGGCCCCACCCCTGCCGCGGGGCCGGGTCCGGGAACGGTCCGGCGTCAGCCCCCGGTCGACGGCCGGGAACGGTCCGGCGTCGGTCCGGTCCACGGCCCGGAAGAGCCCGCCCACGGCCCGGAAGAGCCCGGCGCAGTCCGGAACGGCCCGACACGGCCCGGAACGGCCCGGCACAGCAGGCCCTGGGGCCACGGAAACGCCCCGGGACCGCGGACGACGGCCGGGAACGGTCCGGCATCGGTCCGGTCCACGGCCCGGAAGAGCCCGCCCACGGCCCGGAAGAGCCCTGCGCAGTCCGGAACGGCCCGACACGGCCCGGAACGGCCCGACACGGCCCGGAACGGCCCGACACGGTCCTGGGGCCGCGGAGACGCCCCGGGATCGCGGACGACGGCCGTTCCCGCACCCGCACCCGCCCGCGCTCGGGCGCGGCCCGCACCCGTCCCGGCCCGCCGCCCCGCGCTACCGGCTCGGGGGCGGCCCGTCGAGCGGGCGGCCGGCGACGCCGGGGCGCCGCTGCCAGGGGTGCGGACCGGCGGGCGGCCGGTAGGCGACGCCGAGGGCGTCCAGCCGCCGGTAGTGGTCGGCCATGCGCCGTTCGAAGCCGGCGAAGTCCCGGTCCGCCGGGGCGGGCAGCCTGCCCCAGGCGACCTCGGCGAACGCCGCGAGCCGCGGGAACGTCTGGTAGTCCACCCGGGCGCGGTCCTCCATCGCCTCGGTCCACACGTTGGCCTGGGTGCCCAGCACGTGCCGCGCCTGCTCCGGCGTCAGCTGCTCCGGAACGGGTTCGAACCGGTACACGTCCTCGAGAGTGCGGACATATCCGATCGGTACGGGCTCGTCCGCGCCGTCGTGCTGCCGGTAGTCCAGGTAGACCTGCTGCTCGGGGCACATGACGACGTCGTGGCCCGCCCGTGCGGCGGCGACCCCGCCCGCGTAGCCGCGCCACGAGGACACGGCCGCGCCCGGGGCCAGGCCGCCCTCCAGGATCTCGTCCCAGCCGATGAGCCGGCGCCCGCGCGCGGCCAGCCAGTCGGCGAAGTGCCCGACGAACCAGGCCTGGAGTCCGTCCTCGTCGGCGAGCCCGAGCTCCTCGATGCGGGCCTGTGCGGTGGGCGACCGCCGCCACTGGTCCTTGAGGCATTCGTCACCGCCGACGTGGACGAACTCCGACGGGAACAGATCGAGCAGTTCCTCGAACACTCCCTCGTAGAAGCGCAGTGTGTTGTCGGTGGGGGCGAGTACGTTCGGAGAGATCCCCCAGTTGTCCCAGACCGTGAGGGCGGACGTGTCGACGACATCGGTGTTGCCGAGTTCCGGATACGCGGCGATGGCGGCCTGCGAGTGCCCCGGCACGTCGATTTCGGGGACGACGGTGATATGCCGCTCGGCGGCGTAGGCGACGATCTCCCGGATGTCGTCCTGCGTGTAGTGGCCACCGTGCGGCTTCTCCTCCCACAGCGGGGAGGCCCGGTGACCGAATTTCGTGCGCGCGCGCCAGGAACCGGTCTCCGTCAGCTTCGGATACTTCTTGATCTCCACGCGCCAGCCCTGATCGTCCGTCAGGTGGAAGTGGAAGACGTTGAGTTTGTGCGCGGCCATCAGATCGAGATAACGCAGCACGCCTTCCTTGGGCATGAAGTGCCGGGCCACGTCGAGCATGAGTCCGCGCCAGCGGAAGCGGGGGCCGTCCTCGACGGTGACCGCCGGAAGGTCCCACTCCCGCCCCGGCCGCACCGGAGCCCGGCGGAACGCGTCGGGGCCCAGGAGCTGGCGGAGGGTCTGCGCGCCCCACAGGACGCCGGCCGCGCCACCGCCCTGGATGCGGCACTCCGGGCCGTCCACGACCAGGCGATAGTCCTCCGGGGGCAGCGCCGGATCGACGCCCAGCACGATGCGGTCCCCGGTGCCGTCCGCGCCCCCGCCCTCCGCGAGGGGCAGGCCGGTCGCCGCCCCGACCGTCGCCCGCAGCCAGCGCGCGACGCCCTCGGTACCGGGCCCGGCGACCAGGCGCGTCGCCCTGCCGAGCCGCCCGCGGCCCGAGGGGTTCCGGGAAATGTGCCGGGGCGCCGGAATAAGTCCCATCACGTCTGTCACATCAGTCCTTTACCGCTCCGCCCGGCCCGGGGGCCGGTCGTCGCTGCACGAGTACGAGGAAGATCCCGAGGGGCAACCGGGGAAGAACGGCACCGGAATCGCCGGCATTGCCGAAGCCGCCCCGACATCCGGCCGGGCGGGCGGACGGAGGGCCCGCCGGGGGGAATCGGGCCCGGTCCGCCGCACGGCGGAACGTGATCTCCGCCGGGGTCTCCGCACGGCTTTCCGGGACCGTTCCCGGATCGTTCCCGGGCCGTTCCGGGGCTGTTCCGGGGCTGTTCCCGGCGGTCGCGCGGACCCGGGTACCGACGCTCGGCGACCCGACCCCGCAGCGGAAGCGGACGGGTAACCGGAAGCGGGAGTCGGCACGGAGGCAGAGGCGCAATCGGGTCGCCGCGGCTCCGAAATGGGAGCACGGTGATCTCGGCGGGAAAAAGCGATCGGCTCCGGCCCCGGTCGAAGCCGTGGCCGAATTCCCGTGGCCCGCCCGAAGCGCGCCGGGCCGCACGGACCGGAACTCCGGGCGGACGGTTTCACGATGAACCCTTCGGCGGGCGATGCAACATATGCAACGGCAGTTTCGCAATGCACAACACCGTCGAGACTAAGGACATCACGGACACCCCCACAAGAGGTCTGAACCAATCCGTGACCGAGACCGCGCCCACCGCACGGCGAAGGCCCCCGGGGCGCACGGTCGGTGCGCCCGGGGGCCTTCTGAACGTTCGGGGAGATCCTGCGGAGGAGGGGCTACTTCTTGCCGTCGCCGCCCTTGCCGCCACCCTTGCCGTCGCCGCCGGCACCCATGGAGTCGTAGATCTCCTTGCACATGGGGCACACCGGGTACTTCTTCGGGTCGCGGCCGGGCACCCAGACCTTGCCGCACAGCGCTACGACGGGCGTCCCGTCGAGGGCGCTCGCCATGATCTTGTCCTTCTGGACGTAGTGGGCGAAGCGCTCGTGGTCACCGTCGCCGTGGGACACCTGTGGCGTCGGCTCTACGAGGGTTCCCGTACCAGTCCCGCGCTCGGGCTCGAGAGTGCTCATAGGCCCAAGGGTACTGAAGCTCAAAGGCATCAGTTGAGAGACGGGTCGTCCGGATACGTGGCCACCATCGCCAGTTCGTTGCGCTGGCGGCGCAGGACCTCGCGCCAGAGCCGCTCGGGGGCCGGGGAGGAGACGTCACCCGGTTCGGACTCGACGACGTACCAGGCGCCCTCGACCAGTTCGTCCTCCAGCTGACCCGGCCCCCAGCCGGCGTAACCGGCGAAGATCCGCAGGGAGCCGAGCGCCGAGGCGAGCAGCTCCGGCGGGGCCTCCAGGTCCACCAGCCCGATCGCGCCGTGCACCCGGCGCCAGCCCAGCGGCGCCGCCGCCGAGCCGCCGCCCGGGATCACCGCGACGCCCAGCGCCGAGTCCAGGGAGACCGGGCCGCCCTGGAAGACCACGCCGGGCTCGCCGGCCAGGTCGGCCCAGCCCTCCAGGATGTCGCGCACCCCCACCGGTGTCGGACGGTTGAGGACGACACCGAGGGAGCCCTCCTCGTCGTGGTCGAGAAGGAGCACGACCGCACGGTCGAAGTTCGGGTCCGCCAGGGCGGGCGTCGCCACGAGCAGCCGCCCTGTGAGCGAGGACACCTCGGTCATGCCAGACATGATCCCGCATCCGGCCGCCGCATGGGGAGCCAATCGGGGCACGGGAGTGAAGGCAGCTCAGGGCGCACGGACGCATCCCACGCGCACGGCCCTGGCGGTGACCCCATGTGTCCGATTGGGAACGGTTCGTGTTGTGACACAGCTATGACCTGCCTGGGCGGTGCCTGGGCTTACAGGAGAGGGGTACGCGGCGATTACTCTGTCTCATCTCCACTGGCCCAACTCATCGGAACGCGAGATACATGACCGTCAACGACGATGTCCTGCTTGTCCACGGCGGAACCCCGCTGGAGGGCGAGATCCGTGTCCGCGGTGCGAAGAACCTCGTACCGAAGGCCATGGTCGCCGCGCTGCTGGGCAGCGAGCCGAGCCGCCTGCGCAATGTCCCCGACATCCGTGACGTGCGGGTCGTGCGCGGTCTGCTCCAGCTGCACGGCGTGACGGTCCGCCCCGGCGAGGAGCCGGGCGAGCTGGTGCTCGACCCGTCGCACGTGGAGAGCGCGAACGTCGCCGACATCGATGCCCACGCGGGTTCCAGCCGTATCCCGATCCTGTTCTGCGGCCCGCTGCTGCACCGTCTGGGTCACGCGTTCATCCCGGGCCTGGGCGGCTGCGACATCGGCGGGCGTCCCATCGACTTCCACTTCGAGGTGCTGCGGCAGTTCGGCGCGCGGATCGAGAAGCGGGACGACGGCCAGTACCTGGAGGCGCCGACGCGGCTGCGCGGCACGAAGATCCGGCTGCCGTACCCGTCCGTGGGCGCGACCGAGCAGGTACTGCTGACGGCGGTGCTCGCGGAGGGCGTCACCGAGCTCTCGAACGCGGCCGTGGAGCCGGAGATCGAGGACCTCATCTGCGTGCTGCAGAAGATGGGCGCGATCATCGCGATGGACACCGACCGCACGATCCGCATCACCGGTGTGGACTCGCTCGGCGGCTACACCCACGCGGCGCTGTCGGACCGCCTGGAGGCCGCCTCGTGGGCGTCCGCGGCGCTGGCCACCGAGGGCAACATCTACGTCCGCGGGGCCCAGCAGCGCTCGATGATGACGTTCCTGAACACCTACCGGAAGGTGGGTGGCGCGTTCGAGATCGACGACGAGGGCATCCGCTTCTGGCACCCGGGCGGCCAGCTGAAGTCCATCGCCCTGGAGACGGACGTGCACCCCGGCTTCCAGACGGACTGGCAGCAGCCCCTGGTGGTCGCGCTGACGCAGGCCACCGGCCTGTCCATCATCCACGAGACGGTCTACGAGTCCCGGCTGGGCTTCACCTCCGCCCTGAACCAGATGGGCGCTCACATCCAGCTCTACCGCGAGTGCCTGGGCGGCTCCGACTGCCGCTTCGGCCAGCGCAACTTCCTGCACTCCGCGGTCGTCTCGGGCCCCACCAAGCTCCAGGGCGCCGACCTGGTCATCCCCGACCTGCGCGGCGGGTTCTCGTACCTCATCGCCGCCCTGGCGGCGCAGGGCACGTCCCGCGTGCACGGCATCGACCTGATCAACCGCGGCTACGAGAACTTCATGGAGAAGCTCGTGGAGCTGGGCGCGAAGGTCGAGCTGCCGGGCAAGGCGCTCGGCTAGCCGCCACGCCCGTACGTACGCCGATGGGGCGGCCCCCGGTCACGGGGGCCGCCCCATCGGCGTCACTCGGTCGTCCCGGACGCGCGCGTCGTCCCGGGGCGCGGGCCCCGGACGTCGATGCCGTCTCGGGGCGCGGGCCCCGGACGTCGATGCCGTCCCGGGGCGCGGGCGCGGGCGCAGTCGCCCTGCGGGCCTGCCGCCCTGCGACGGGCTTACTTGCCCTTCGCGGCTTCCTTGAGCTTGCTGCCCGCGGAGACCTTCACGCTGTAGCCGGCCGGGATCTGGATCGGGTCGCCGGTCTGCGGGTTGCGCGCGGTGCGAGCGGCACGGTGGGTGCGCTCGAAGGTCAGGAAGCCGGGGATGGTGACCTTCTCGTCGCCCTTGGAGACGATGTCGCCGACGACCTCGGCGAACGCGGCCAGCACGGCGTCGGCGTCCTTGCGGGTCACCTCGGCACGGTCGGCCAGCGCGGCCACCAGCTCACTGCGGTTCATGTTGTTACTCCCGTGTTCTTCTTGCCGTTGAGGCGTGCCACGCGGCGGAGCCGCATAGTTGGGCACAGCGAACTCGATGCTGCCAGGGTCCTCGGACATACCCTGGACCCGGGTCCGTCGTCAGAACCCTCGCGCCCAGAGACGCATCCTGCCCCCACCTGCGGCGGGAAAGCCAATCCGGCACCCCCAGCAGTCGTGAGAACACCCTTGGGAGTCACACGAAATGTGGGGACCGAGCCCGGCCGTCACGATAGAGGGCTGTCGGCGAACCTGGTTCCGCGACGCGCCGGGACGAAACCCGACCGTGGCAATCGTCACAACGCCTCCACAGGCCGGGTCTCCCGCCTTCGCCGAGCCTACGAGACCGACGCGCCCGCGGCCTTCGCGGCCTCCCGGACCGCGCCCGCGACCGCGCCCGCGACCTTGTCGTTGAACACGCTCGGGATGATGTAGTTCGGGTTCAGCTCGTCCTCGGTCACCACGTCGGCGAGGGCCTTGGCGGCCGCGAGCATCATCTCGGTGTTGACCGTCCGGGACTGCGCGTCCAGCAGTCCGCGGAAGACGCCCGGGAAGACCAGCACGTTGTTGATCTGGTTGGGGAAGTCGGAGCGGCCGGTGGCCACAACTGCTGCGGTCTGACGGGCGATTGCCGGGTCGACCTCGGGGTCCGGATTCGCGAGAGCGAACACGATGGCGTTGTCGGCCATGGCGGCCACGTCGTCGCCGTCGAGGACGTTCGGGGCGGAGACGCCGATGAAGACGTCGGCGCCGCGCACGGCTTCCCGGAGGGTGCCGACGAGACCCTCGGGGTTGGTGTTGTCGGCGATCCAGCGCAGCGGCGAGTCGGCCGCGGCGTCCACCAGGTCCTCGCGGCCGGCGTGCACGACGCCGTGGATGTCGGCGACGACGGCGTTCTTGACGCCCGCGGCGAGCAGCAGCTTGAGGATGGCCGTGCCGGCCGCGCCGGCGCCCGACATGACGACGCGTACGTTCTCGATTCCCTTGCCGACCACGCGCAGTGCGTTCGTCAGGGAGGCGAGGACGACGATCGCGGTGCCGTGCTGGTCGTCGTGGAAGACGGGGATGTCGAGGGCCTCGCGCAGCCGGGCCTCGATCTCGAAGCAGCGGGGCGCGGAGATGTCCTCCAGGTTGATGCCCGCGAAGCCGGGGGCGATCGCCTTGACGATCTCGACGATCGCGTCGGTGTCCTGGGTGTCCAGGCACAGCGGCCAGGCGTCGATGCCGGCGAACCGCTTGAACAGGGCCGCCTTGCCCTCCATCACCGGCAGCGCGGCCTTCGGGCCGATGTTGCCGAGACCCAGTACGGCGGAGCCGTCCGTCACGACCGCAACGGAATTGCGCTTGATCGTGAGGCGGCGCGCGTCCTCGGGGTTCTCCGCGATCGCCATGCACACCCGGGCCACACCCGGCGTGTAGATCATGGACAGGTCGTCACGGTTGCGGATGGGGTGCTTCGACGCCATCTCGATCTTGCCGCCGAGGTGCATCAGGAACGTACGGTCGGAGACCTTGCCGAGGGTGACGCCCTCGATGCCGCGGAGCTTCTCGACGATCTCGTCGGCGTGCGCGGTCGAGCTGGCCGCGATCGTGACGTCGATACGGAGCTTCTCGTGCCCGGACGCGGTGACGTCGAGGCCGGTCACCGAGCCTCCGGAGGACTCCACGACGTTGGTGAGCTGCGAGACGGCCGTTCCGCTCGCGGGCACCTCCAGCCGGATCGTCATCGAGTAGGAGACGCTGGGCGCCGTTGCCATGGCCGACTTCCTTCTGCTTTCACCGTGTCGCTTCGCTAATGCCGTCCGATCGTCGCACCTACCCCCGAGTACGCGGTAGTCGCCCCGGATTGCGGACGTATTGTTCGCAGCTCGATGCCGATTTCGGAAGACGGATTCCATGATACGGAAGCCGATGGGTTGGGAAGGCCAAAGAAAGAGGCCCACATCACAGCGTGATGTGAGCCTCTTCTTCGTTCATGACACCGACCCGCCATGCTCGCCTCGCGGCAAGTGGTCGCTCGTGGCGACGAAGGTTGGGCCCGGGGGCTTGGATCGAGCCGGTGTCACACCCAGGCTAACAAACGGATCGGGCAAGACCATTCCCGTGCGCGGAGTTCACAGGAAACCGACCGGGGTTTCACCGGAATCGCCCCCGGACGGCCGCTCCCGGCGGTCCCGGACGGCCGCTCCCGCCTGCCCCGGACGGCCGCTCCCGGCGGTCCCGGGGCGGTCCCGACCAGCCCCCGGGGCCGGTCCGACCGGTCCCGGGGCGCCCGCCGGGTTCAGTCCCTGAGCAGGTCCGGCACTCCCGCCTCGTCCGGCTCGTCCCGTCCGGCCGAGACGACCGTGAGCTGCTGGGTGGCCCGGGTCAGCGCGACGTACAGCACCCGCAGCCCGGCCGGTGACTCGTCCGCGATCTCCGCGGGCGACACCACGACCGTCGCGTCGTACTCCAGTCCCTTGGCCTCCAGGCTGCCCAGGGCCACCACCCGGTCGCCGAGCCCGGCGAGCCAGCGCCTGGCCTCCTCGCGGCGGTTCATGGCGACGACCACGCCGACCGTGCCGTCGACCCGGTCGAGCAGCCGGGCGGCCTCCTCGCGGACGGTCTCCGCGAGCGGGTTCCGGCCGGCGGCGCCCTGAGCCTGGTTCGTCGCCACGAAGCGCGGCTCCACCCCCGTGGAGCGCACGGCGGACGGGGAGACGGAGCCGGGCATGGCGAGCGCGAGCACCTTGGCGGCCAGCTCGGCGATCTCGGCCGGATTGCGGTAGTTCACCGTGAGCTGGAAACGGCGGCGCGGACGGGTGCCCAGGGCCTCGTCGCGGGCCTGGGCGGCCTCGTCGGGGTCGGACCACGAGGACTGCGCCGGGTCCCCGACGATCGTCCAGGTGGCGTGCCGGCCGCGCCGGCCCACCATGCGCCACTGCATCGGTGTGAGGTCCTGCGCCTCGTCGACGATGACGTGCGCGTACTCGGTGCGCTCCTGCGCCAGCCGCTCGGCCCGCTCGCGCTGTGTCTCCTCGCGTACGGGCATCAGCTCCTCCAGGCCGGTGAGCTGGTCGAGCGGGTCCAGCTCGCGCCGCTTGCGGGGGCGGACCGGGGCGCCGAGGACGGCTTCCAGTTCGTCCAGCATGGCCACGTCGTGCACGGACAGGCCGTCCCGGGCGAGGGAGCGGGCGACCCGGCGCACCTCGCCGGGGTTGAGGATCCGCCGGGCCCAGCGACCCAGCCGCCGCTCGTCGGCCATCGCCGCCAGCACGGCCCGCGGGGCCAGCTCGGGCCACCAGGCGTCGAGGAACTCGATGAAGCTGTCCTCGGTGGTCACGTCCTCGTCGAAGGAGGAGCGCAGCTCGGCGGCCAGCTCGGGGTCGGAGTGCCGGCCGGCCGCGCCGGACTGCTCCCACAGGGCGTCCAGCAGCAGCTTGCGGGCCCGCGGACGCAGCAGGTTCACGGGCGCGGTGCCGCCGAGGGCGTTGTTGCGGATGCGCTCCAGCCGGTCGGCCTCCAGCTCCAGCCGCCGGCCGAAGGCGACGACCCGCAGCCGGGTGGGCGTGTCCTTGGAGTCCAGCGCCCCGCGCGCCGCCTTCCGCAGCACCTTCAGCATCCGGTACGAGCCCTTGGCGCGGGCCACCGCCGGAGAGTCGTACAGGGTGGCCTCCGCGCCGTCGACCAGGGAGCCGATCGCCCGGATGGCGACTTGGCCCTCCTCGCCGAGGGACGGCAGGACGCCCTCGGTGTACGCCACCAGCAGGGGCGTGGGCGAGACGATCAGGATGCCGCCCGCGTAGCGGCGGCGGTCCTGGTAGAGGAGGTAGGCCGCCCGGTGCAGGGCGACGGCGGTCTTGCCGGTGCCGGGGCCGCCCTCGACGTAGGTCACGGAGGCGGCGGGTGCGCGGATCACCAGGTCCTGCTCGGCCTGGATGGAGGCGACGATGTCCCGCATGGTGTGGCTGCGGGCCTGGCCGAGCGCGGCCATGAGCGCGCCGTCGCCGATGACGGGCAGCCGGTCGCCGTCGAGGAAGGCGGTCAGCTCGGGGCGCATCAGGTCGTCCTCGACGCCGAGGACGCGGCGGCCCTTGGAGCGGATGACCCGGCGCCGCACGACCCGGCCGGGGTCGACCGGCGTGGAGCGGTAGAACGGCGCGGCCGCGGGGGCCCGCCAGTCGATGACGAGCGGCGAGTAGTCCTGGTCGAGGACGCCGATGCGGCCGATGTGGAGGGTCTCGGCGATGTCGGCGGTGCTGTCGTCGCGGACGGCTCCCTCGGCGGGCTCGACGGCCGTGTAGGCGCCGTCGGGCCCCTTCTTGCCGTCCTTGCCGCGCAGCAGGTCGATCCGGCCGAAGAGGAAGTCCTCGAACTCGTTGTTGAGCCGGTTGAGGTGCACCCCCGCCCGGAAGACCTGCGCGTCCCGCTCGGCGAGCGCGCCGGGCGTGCCGACCTGGCCGCGCTTGGCCGCGTCGTCCATGAGGAACTCGGCCTCGTGGATCTTCTCCTCGAGCCTGCGGTACACCTGGTCCAGGTGTACCTGCTCGATGCCGATCTCCCGGTCCCGTACGGAGTCGTGCGTTTCGCCGTGGACCGAACCGACCGCGGTTTCCTGTTGAGCCTGAGCGGCCACCGGGCCCCCTTCTGACGTGCTGGGCAGCCGTCAACCGTACGCGAAGGGGACCCCGTCCGGGAAGTTAGGCGTCGACCTCCACCAACCGCTTGCCATCGAAGGTCATCACTTCGAAGTGGTCGATCTGGTTGGGGGTGAAGGCGGCACCGCCGTGGACGTACAGCGGGTTCTTCGCGGTCTCGGTCTTGGCGTCGGCCAGGCCGTAGCCCCAGTTCGGCACGGACCAGGAGGTGACGGTCTCGCGCTCGCCGTTCTTGCCGACGGCGATCAGCGAGCACTTCTCCGGTCCGCTGACGTTCTTGAGCTGGAGGACGGCGTGGGTACCCCAGTCCTTCTTCTCCACGGCCACGGTCGCGCTGACATGGGTCGTCGGGTCCGTGGCGGACTTCTTGTCGGTCATGGTCTGGAAGGCGGCCTGCGCCGGTCCCGCCGCCACGTTGTTCGCGCCGGAGTCCGAGCCGCCGGTCGCCGCCAGCACCGTCAGCGGACCGCCGACGATCAGCGCGGCCGCGGCCGCCACCAGGTAGAAACCGCGCCGGCGCTTGGCCGCGCGACGCTCGGCGACCTCGTCGACGAGCTTCTCCGCCAGCCGTGGGCTGGGCATCGCGGACAGGGACTCGCCGATCGCGGGGGTGCCTGCGCCGGGCAGGTCCGCGAGGGCGGCCAGCATCGGCTCCATCCCGGCGAGCTCCTCGAGCTGCTGGGCACACCATTCACAGGTCGCGAGATGGGATTCGAAAGCGGTTGCTTCGTTGTCGTCAAGAATCCCGAGGGCGTAGGCGCCGACGGTCTCGTGCTCGTTCGGGGCCGGTGTTCCCTGCATAGGGCCAGACATACCCGAACCGCCCGTTCCGAACCCCCCGTATACGCTCATCACGCCGTCACCCCCCGCTCCTCCAGCGCCAGCTTCATCGACCGCAGGGCGTAGAACACCCGCGAGCGGACCGTGCCGCTGGGTATGCCCAGGGTCTCGGCCGCCTCATTGACCGTACGCCCCTTGAAGTACGTCTCGACCAGCACCTCCCGGTGGGCGGGGGTCAGGTCGTCCAGCGCGTCCGACAACGTCATCAACCACAGCGCCTTGTCGATCTCGTCCTCCGCGGGGATGACCTCCAGCGGCGACGGATCGACCTCCTGCGGCCGGGCCTGCCGGCTGCGGTGGCCGTCGATGACGATGCGACGCGCGACCGTCACCAGCCAGGGGCGTACCGATCCGGTCGCACGGTTGAGCTGACCGGCGTTCTTCCAGGCACGGATGAGTGTCTCCTGCACCACGTCCTCGGCACGCTGCCGGTCACCTGCGACCAGCCTCAGGACATACGCAAGGAGGGGTCCGGCGTGCTCCCGATACAGGGCACGCATCAGCTCCTCATCAGGCTCCGAGGGCTGGGACATGCGATGCCGGGCCCTCGGTCCACGTTCATTGGCCACAGCAGAATCCTTGCGCACGCCCACCTCCGATGTCCGGGGGATCCCCCAGTCGGTCGCTCGCCGAGGGGTACGGACACGGGTCGCGGGATGTTCAAACCAGACCGTCAGTTTTCTTCGTGGTGGCATGACGTGACGGACATGAGCGCACATTCCCCCTGCGCGATCTTTACATTTCCCCCACGAGGGCAAGATCGCCTCGACTGCCCGCGCCACACCGAAGGCAAACGGGGTGTTACCGAAATCACTCCGTCAATTCCCCTGCTCCCGCGCCACAGAAGCCGCAAAGGCGACACTCAGGCCTGGGCGAGGGCCACCCGACGACGGTGCCGCGCCACTCTCTCGCGGTTTCCGCAGACCTCGCTGGAGCACCAGCGCCTTCTGCGCCCCCGTGACGTGTCCAGGTAGACGATCGGGCAGTTGTCCCCCTCGCACTGCCGCAGTCCGGCCCGCGCGAGGGGATCCGTGAGCAGTTCCACGCAGTCCCTGGCGACCGCCGCGAGCAGTGCCGCGCACTCCGGCGGACCGGCCAACTCCCGTACGAGCGTGCCGCCCTCGGCGCGGACGGCGCGCGGGGCCGGCGGCGCGGCACGGGCGAACTCGTTGACGCGTGTCAACGCGAGGTCCCGGGACGCGGCGTCGCCGTCGCCGTGCGAGCGGGCGTGGACACCGAGGCAACCGCTTACCAACCACGCTGTCTGTGAACGCAGTTCGCGGAACGCGATCGGCCAGGACGCGTCGGCGTGCGCCAGCGGGGTGCCGGGCGGCACCAGTCCGGCGCGGGTGATCCAGGCGCGCAACGCCACGAGGGAGTCGAGGCGTTCGCCGGGATGGCTGGTCGCGAGGAGATCCAGACAGAGTCGCCCGGCGTCGAACCGCATCTCGTACGGGGCTGTGGCCGTACCCAGTGCCATGTGCCTGTCACCGCCTAGGGGTTGCCCCGCGGGGGACGGGGCCGGTGGGTTCCGGTGCACTCCGACGGCTCCGGAAGACCCCGCGCGGAATCCGACGGAGTCCCGGAGGGAGGGGACGGGAGAACCGTTCCCTCCCACAGTGCCCGCTCGTTCGCCCGGCCGGAACCCCTCGTCGCCTCCCGCGCCGCGTACGGCCCGGGGCCCCGCCCTACGCGTCCGCGTACTTCGCGTCCGCCGCCGGGTCCAGCGCCAGGCGGTACCCGCGCTTGACCACCGTCTGGATCAGCTTCGGCACGCCGAGAGCCACGCGCAGGCGGGCCATCGCCGTCTCCACCGCGTGCTCGTCACGGCCCGCGCCGGGCAGCGCGCGCAGCAGTTCCGAGCGGGATACCACCCAGCCGGGACGCCGGGACAGCACCCGCAGCAGGGACATGCCGGCCGGCGGTACGGGCTTGAGGTCACCGTCCACCAGCACCGCGTGCCCCCGGATCTCCACCCGGTGCCCGGCGATCGGCAACGCCCTTGCCCGTGCGGGCAGTTCATGGCAGAGCAGCTGGACGAGCGGTCCGAGCCTGAAGCGTTCGGGCTGGACCGTGTCGATGCCCCGGGCCTGCAACGGCAGCGCGGTGACCGGCCCGACGCAGGCCGGCAGCACGTCGTGGTGGAGCGCGGCGAGCAACTCGGGCAGCAGCCCGCGGTCCTCGGCGCGAGAGAGCAGGGACGCGGCGGCCGGGGCGCTGGTGAAGGTGACCGCGTCCAGTCCGCGCGAGACGGTGGCGTCCAGCAGCCGGTCGAGGGGCGCGAGTTCCTCGGGCGGCATCCAGCGGTACACCGGGACCCCGACGACCTCGGCGCCCGCGGCTCGCAGCGCCTCCACGAAACCCGGTACCGGCTCACCATGCAGCTGTACGGCGACCCGGCGCCCGTCGACCCCCTCCTCCAGGAGCCGGTCGAGCACCTCGGCCATCGACTCGCTCGACGGCGACCAGTCCTCGGTCAGCCCGGCGGCCCGGACGGCTCCCTTGACCTTGGGCCCGCGCGCCAGCAGTTCCACCTCGCGCAGCCGCTCGATCAGCGACTCGCCGAGGCCCCAGCCGTCGGCGGCCTCGACCCAGCCGCGGAAGCCGATGGCGGTGGTGGCCACCACGACGTCCGGCGCCTGGTCGATCAACTGCTTCGTCGCCGCGAGCAGTTCGCCGTCGTCGGCGAGGGGCACGATGCGCAGGGCCGGGGCGTGCAGCACGGCGGCCCCGCGGCGCCCGAGGAGCGCGCCGAGTTCGTCGGCCCGCCGCGCGGCCGTCACGCCCACGGTGAAGCCCGCGAGGGGGCCGGGCGCCGGTCGATTCTCTTCGTCGTACATAGGCTCTCGTCCCGCGCTGGAGAAGGTCGGCAACTGCTGCTCGCTGACTGCGTTCGGCTGTGTTCTGGCACGCATGGCAACAGCACTCTCTCCCACTCGGCCCCCAAAGGAACGATGTGCGCCTACGTGCCGAGCGAGCCTGCCAACGGTGCGTGACAGACTCGGTTCGGCCCCGTGTCGCCGGTGTTACGTCACACCTCGGCGTAGCTGAGCTGCGGCTTCGTCTCTGCGGCCACCTCGGCTTCGGGCCGGGCGTCCGGACGGCGAAGGTATACGGACCAGGTCACCGCGAAGCACAGTCCGTAGAAGGCGAGGAAGGCGACGAACGCTCCGGTGCCGGAGCCGTAGGAGAGGAAGGACTGCCGGAAGGCGAGGTTGATGCCGACGCCGCCGAGCGCGCCGACCGCGCCGATGAGTCCCATGGAGGCCCCGGAGAGCCGGCGTCCGTGCCGGGCGGCCGCCTCGCCCGTCAGCCCCTGGGCGAGTGCCTTGGTGTGGAAGATGCCGGGGATCATCTTGTACGTCGAGCCGTTGCCGAGCCCGCTGAGCACGAACAGGACGACGAACACCGACACGAACAGCGGCAGCGACTTCGCCATGGAGGCGAAGACCAGGCAGGCCGTGGCGGCCGCCATGCCGACGAAGTTGTACAGCGTGATCCGCGCACCGCCGAAGCGGTCGGCGAGCCGCCCGCCCACGGGCCGGATCAGCGAACCGAGCAGCGGGCCGATGAAGGTGAGGTAGGCCGCCTGCAGGGGCGTACGCCCGAACTCGTTGGTCAGCACCTGCCCGAAGGCGAAGCTGTAGCCGATGAAGGAGCCGAAGGTGCCGACGTAGAGGAAGGACATGATCCAGGTGTGCGCGTCCTTCGCGGCGTCGATCGCGGCGCCGGTGTCGTTCTTCACGGACGCGATGTTGTCCATCCTGAGCGCGGCGAGCGTGGCGGCCAGGACGATCAGCGGGATGTAGATCGCGAGCACCACGCGCGGTCCGCCGCTCGCGCCGATGACCGCGAGCGCCACGAGCTGGATGACCGGTACGCCGATGTTGCCGCCGCCCGCGTTGAGCCCGAGGGCCCAGCCCTTCTTCCGGAGCGGGAAGAAGGCGTTGATGTTGGTCATGCTGGAGGCGAAGTTGCCGCCGCCGACCCCGGCGAGCAGCGCGACCAGCAGGAACGTGGAGAACGACGTCCCCGGCTCCATCACGGTGAACGCGGCGACGGTGGGGATCAGCAGGAGGGAGGCGGAGATGACCGTCCAGTTCCGGCCGCCGAAGACCGCCACGGCGAAGGTGTAGGGCACCCGCACCACGGCCCCCACCAGCGTGACCACGGACGTCAGCAGGAACTTGTCGGCCGGGGTCAGCCCGTACTCCGGGCCCATGAAGAGCACCAGCACGGACCACAGGGTCCACACGGAGAAGCCGATGTGTTCGGCGAGGACGGAGAAGAGCAGGTTGCGGCGGGCCACCTTCTCCCCCGACTCCTGCCAGAAGGCCTCGTCCTCCGGATCCCAGTGCTCGATCCAACGGCCTCCCCTGCTCGCTGCGGGGGCTGTATCAGGGGCAGTCATGACGCCTCCACGGTGCTTCGGGACTCGGACGGTTCGCGCGGTGACGAACGGTGCTGAGTCCCGAAGGTAGGGAGGGCGCGTTTCCTGGCTGTGGCTGTGAGTGACCGGAAGGGAACTTTGCCCTCACCCCGGGAAGCGGTCGGGTGAGAGGTGGTCCCCTTCCGGGACCTCAGCGGTTGACGGCCTGGATCTCCTGGACGACGACGTCCTGGTCGGCGCCGAAGGTGCCGTCGGGAAGGTCACCGCCGGTGTTGCCGGAACCCACCCAGTGGATCTTCCAGGTGACGGTGGCCCTGAGGTGGTACGAGCCGTCGCCGGAGGAGCGCAGGTACCTCACCCCGCACGGCGGTGTCTCGTTCTGCTTGCCCGCGGCGTACTCCTCACCGATGTGCCCGCCGCTGATCTCGCAGACCCCGGACGCCGGATACGTCTCCGCGTCCGCCGTGCCGGGCTCGATCTTCAGCGCGACCGGTTCGGCGGTCGTGGTCGCGAAGAGGCCGTTGATGCCCGGGACACGGGCGGTGACGGAGACGGGCTTGAAGTCGGCGCCGTCCAGCCACGCCCAGGTCGGCAGGTTCACCTTGGTCGTGCCCTCGGGCTTGAGGGTGACCGGCTTGGTGGGGACGCGGATCTCGGCGTAGGCGAGGCCCGCGAGGATCTCCGGGGTCACCACGTTCGGGATGTCGGCGGGCGGGGCGTCACCGTTGTCCACCCAGAAGGGAGGGTGGTCGCACTTGTCCCAGCCCGGCGGGAAGCTCTTGTTGACGTACGAGTCCCACCAGTAGCCCTTGCCGGTCTTCTCCTTGTTGAAGTCCTTGTACTTGCCGTCGACGTAGTAGGCGCGCTGCTCGGCGTCCCACGCGTCACCGGTGGAACCCGCCTCCCAGATCGGCTCCAGGGTGTCCTGCAACTCCTGGGGCGTGTACTTCGGCGCGTACCAGCAGGCGGGCGGGGTCCAGGAACTGTTGGAGGAGGCAACGGGCCCTACGGACGAACCATGGCCGTTCTTGGAGGTGTCGAAGACGACGCCGGCGGCGGAGGCGGAGACGGTGTCGCCGTTCACGTTGCCGGAGGTCTCGCTGCCGGACGGAGGAGACTTGTCACCTCCACCGATCTTGGTGTCCGCCATGGCGGGAGACGCACCGGCAATGATGGAGCCCACCAACGTCGTGACGATCAGCGCTCTCGAACCGGCTTTCATGGCTGGCACTTGGAGCTCCCCCTCTGAGACTGAAGCTTCTCGATGACCCAGACACCCTTGGCGTTCTTGTTCATCTGAGTGGCGTAGAGAACGTAGCTGTTCTTGGTGACCGCCGTCTTGTCAGTCTTCTTCGTCTTCAGGTAGTAGTCGTAAGCCTTGCCCTGGTCCTCGCAGTAGACCAGTGACGCTTTGTTGGGCGCGCTGACGTTGACCACCGCGTTGTAATAGCGGTAGCTGCCCGTCGTGCGTGCCGAGGCCTTGATGTACAGCTTGATGTACTGCTCCATCTGCGCGGCGGCTTCGCCCTCGTAGTAGTACAGGTACGCCTTGTCGAGGGCGTTCTGGTTGGTGATCGCGAGGTCGACCGCCTTGATGGACTGCTCGCTGTCGGCAAGGACCGCGTCCTTGTCCGCGTTGCCCGTCTTCGGCCAGTCGAAGGTGTACGACAGATCCGACGGCAGCTCGATCTTCGGGCGGTCCGCCGCCTGCGATGCCGAAGGGCTCGGTGAGGCCGACGGCGACGTGTCCGTGTCCGCGCCCGCGATCTTGTCGTTGCCCTTCGATCCACCGTCTCCGCCACCGCACCCGGTGAGGAGGAGCAGCGCCGTCGCTCCGGCGGCGGCTGTGGTGAGCAGGCGAGGGCGGCGGGTCACGGGAGGCTCCTGTGTCGTAGTGGCGAAGCCCCGCTACGGTAGCGGGGCTTCGCGTCATGACACCAGTGCGGCCGGACGGGCCGTCAGGCCCGGTGCGTTCCCGCGCGCGAGCCCGAGCCGTCGGGCCACAGCCGTGGCCTGCGTTTTGCCGCGACGTCCTCCATCCAGCCGAAGCAGAGGACACAGCAGGCGGTGAGGGCCCAGACCACGATCAGCACGGGCCAGGAACTCGTCAGGAACCAGGGCGCGTCCTCGTAGAGGAACGTGACGTTCCACAGGTGGTCCCACAGGGTGTCCGCGACGACGATGCACACGTTGTGCCACAGATAGATCGTCACCGCGCGGGCGTTGAAGAGGGTGACCAGACGGTCCCAACGGCGCAGCGGACGCGGCCACTCGGACCACGAGGGGCTGATGTGCAGCAGCAACAGCACGGTGGCGAAGGACCACAGCGCCTGGGCGAACGGCATGTCGTCGAGGTCGTGGCCCGGTGCGAAGCCGTGGGTGAGCGCGTACCAGAGGCCGATGCCCGCGACGACCGGTGCCAGGGACGGCACGACATAGCGAGGGAGCTTCTTCAGGACGCCCTGCTGGTGGGCCATGCCCGCCAGCCAGCACGAGCCGAACGCCCCGAAGTCGCTGAGGTTGGAGTCGAGCCGTGAGAACGGCACGGTGAGCAGGCCGAACTCCAGTGCCGCGGACAGGGCGATCGGCGCGAGGATCGTCGGCCAGGGCAGCCGGCGCAGGGCGCGCAGCATGAGCGGGGAGAGCAGCACGAACCAGAGGTAGGCGCGGATGTACCACAGGGGTACGGCCAGTTCCGTGGCCCACTCGTCGCCGATCAGACCGTGGATGCCGTGCACCTGGTCGCCGAACGGCGGGTCGCTCAGCGGCAGGATCCAGAAGCCGAGGTGGATCCACCACCAGCCGGGGTGTCCGTCGGAGTCGGGGCCCCAGCCGCCCATCAGCATGCCCGTGACGCCGACCGCGCCGAGCAGCCACAGTGGGGGCAGCAGGCGTCGCATCCGGCCGCGTACGACCTGCACCGCGGGGCGCTTGCCGAGCGAGTTGGCCATGAGGTTGCCGGCCAGGGCGAACATCACGCCCATGGACGGGAACACCACGGGCAGCCAGGCCCAGCCGAACAGGTGGTAGAAGACGACCCGGAAGAGGGCGATCGCGCGCAGCAGGTCGAAGTACCGGTCGCGTCCGGAGGCGCGCTTCGGCTCCTCGGCGGACGTGGCCGCGGACTCGGGCGCGGGGTCCGGTGCCGAGGGCTGCTGCGGTATGCGCGCCGGGTTCGGCGGCTGGGTGGTCGTGGTGGTTTCGGGATGGTACGGGTTCATGCGACCGGCCTTCCGTCCATGACGCGCTGTTCCTGCGCGGGCATGTTCGGCGGTGCCGACACCCCACCCTTACGGCGCAGTTTCTGCCAGCGCAGCCGGCCGCCGGTCAGGGCCGTGATCCAGGACTGGAGCAGGACGACGTACATGAGCTGTCGGTAGAGGATCTGTTGGAGGGGCAGGGAGATGAGCGGGGTGAGGCGCTCACGGTCGAGGACGAAGGCGTAGGACGCGCAGACCACCTGGACGGCCAGGACGCCGAACCAGGCCACGATCGTCTTCTGGGTGGGGCCGAAGATCAGGCCGTAGACGAGGAACATGTCGATCAGGGGCGCCAGCAGCGGGGCCAGCACCATGAACAGGGAGACCAGCGGCAGGCCGACGCGGCCGAAGCGGCCGGACGGGCCGCGTTCGACGACGGCCCTGCGGTGCTTCCAGATCGCCTGCATGGTGCCGTACGACCACCGGTAGCGCTGGGACCACAGCTGCTGGACCGACTCCGGGGCCTCGGTCCAGGCGCGGGCCTTCTCCGCGTAGACGACCTTCCAGCCGTCGCGGTGGATGGCCATGGTGATGTCGGTGTCCTCGGCGAGCGTGTCCTCGCTCATGCCGCCGACGCGTTCGAGCGCGGAGCGGCGGAACGCGCCGACCGCGCCGGGGATGGTGGGCATGCAGCGCAGGACGTCGTACATGCGGCGGTCGAGGTTGAAGCCCATCACGTACTCGATGTGCTGCCAGGCGCCGATGAGGAGGTCCTTGTTGCCGACCTTGGCGTTGCCCGCGACCGCGCCCACCTTGGGGTCGGCGAAGGGCTGGACCAGTTCGCGGACGGTGGCCGGTTCGAAGACGGTGTCGCCGTCCATCATCACGATCAGGTCGTACCGGGCGTTCGCCAGGCCTCGGTTGAGGGCGGCCGGCTTGCCCGCGTTGAGCTGACGGATCACCCGTACGTCGGGCAGGTTCAGGTCCTCGACGATGCGGGCGGTGCCGTCGCTGGAGCCGTCGTCGATGACGAGGATCTCGATGGGGTGCTCGCTGGCCATCAGGGAGTGCACGGTGTTCTCGATGCACTTGGCCTCGTTGTACGCCGGGACCAGGACCGACGCCGGTTCGGTGATCGGCTGCGGGCCCCAGCGGAAGTTGCGGTGGCGGGTCTTGCGGGCGTGCAGGACGGACAGCAGCAGCATCAGGCCGAAGCGGGCGAGGACCAGGCCGCCGACGACGGCGAGACCGACGACCAGGACGCCGGTCACGTCGTCGGAGGCCTGCACCAGGAAGATCCAGGCCTTGCCCTTCCACAGGTCGAGGCCGGTGACCGGGGTGTCCGCGTTCGGGGCCGCCAGCGCCTCGGTGAGGTTCTGGAACTCGTAGCCCCGGCTCTGGAGCTGTGGCAGGTAGCGGTCGAGGGCCTGCACGGTCTGGTGGCGGTCGCCGCCGGAGTCGTGCATCAGGACGATCGCGCCCTTGCCGCCCTTGGGCGTGGCGTTGGCGATGATGGTGTCGGCGCCCGGCTTGCGCCAGTCCTCGCTGTCGATGTCGTTGACGACGGTGAGGTAGCCGCGCGAGCCGATGTACTGGGTGACCGGCCAGGACTTGTCGTCCATGGCGTCGGCGAAGGACGAGTACGGCGGCCGGAAGAGCGAGCTGCGGATGCCGGCCGCGCCCGCGAGCGCGAGCTGGTTCTGCGACAGCTCCCAGTCGATGCGGCTCGTGGACTGGTAGGAGAGGTCGGGGTGGTTGAAGGTGTGCAGACCGACCTCGTGCCCCTCGTCGACCATGCGCCGGACGAGGTCCGGGTAGCGGGAGGCCATGGTGCCCGTGACGAAGAAGACGGCGTGCGCGTTGTGCTTCTTGAGGATGTCGAGGACCCTCGGCGTCCACTTCGGGTCGGGGCCGTCGTCGAAGGTGAGGACGATGCGGTGGTCGGGCAGGTGCAGGCTGGTCTCCTTGCCGCCGCGGGTGTCGATCACCGGCCCGCCGTCGAGGATCTTCTGCGGCACCTTGTCGGTGGACGCCTCGGGCCGTACCCGGAAGTCGGCGAGGATCTCGCTGTGCACGTAGCCGCGCAGCATCAGCATGGCGAGCATCGCGCACAGGAGCAGGAGCGGGAGCAGGCTGCGCAGCGGCAGCCGTCGCCGGCCGGCCGCCCGTTTCGCGGAGCGACGGTTGGAACGGGATGCCATCAGAGGACGTTCTCCGTGTGCGAGGACGAGTTCGAGGAGGCGGCGGTGGCGCCCGACCCGACGGGGACCGGGTCCGGGGCCGCTTGCGCGACCGGGTGCGCCGCGCCGGAGTCCGGGCTTGCCGAAGCCGAGGGCGTGGGCGAGCTGTCGCCCGGCGCCGACGGGGACGGGGACGAGACGACCGGCGGGGTCGGCTCCGTCACCGGGTTCTTGGAACTCGTGCTGGGACTGGGCTTCGCGGAGGCGCTGGTCGACGACCGGGGCTTCGCGGAGGCGCTCGGGCTGCCGCTCGGGCCGGACGCGCTGGGCTTCGGGCCGGTGCTCGAGGTGGCGGTCGCACCGCCGGGCGAGGTCACGCCCGGTACCGCGGCGCCGGGACCGGCGTGCGTCGGGTGGGACTTGGCGCTGGGCACCGGCGAGGTGTCGACCTGGCCGGCGGGCTTGTCGTCGTCCTGGCCGGGGACCGGGACCGGGAGCCAGGGCGCGGTGGAGTTGCCCGACAGCAGGGTGACGACGATGACGGCGGCGTAGGCCGCGCAGGCGAGCCCCACGGCGATGCCGATCCGTCGGAAGGTGCGGCTGCGCCGTCCCGACTCGTCCACGAACACGGGCACGTCGGAAGGCTCCGGTCCGCTGTCCTTGGCGGCCCGCGCGAGCCTCTCGCCGAACTGGACGGCGTCCATCTGGACCGTCACCTCGTCCGGGTCGTGCTCGTTCCCGCGCCCCGCCGACGACCCGGACTCGCTCCAGGGGTCGCGGACGGCGGGCGGCGTGGCGCCGCCCGACGACAGGATCTCGGCCCCGGGCCGTGAGCCGAGGCCCGGTCCGGCGTCGGGTCCGGTCGCAGGTGTCGCGATCCTGGCACGGCCGCCGTGCCGGCCGGCCCGCCGGGCACCGGGAGCCTGTCCGGTTCCTGCCGAGGACGGTCCGGTTCGTTCCGGAGTCGTCCCGGTTCTGCCTGTTCCTGAAAAGCTCTGAGCGTTCTCCCCCGTCGACTGCTGGTCCTGGCTCGGCGATGAGCCGGCAGACCATTCCGGTTGGGCGTCTTTCCGCCACTTCTTCACGTGCGCACTTCCCCCCACGGGACGGTTCCGGAAGCGCGTACGAAGCCGAGCACCCGCCGCCGAACCGGGCCCCCACCCGATTCGAACGCGCCCCATTACCACACCGTGCTCAGACCCTCGAATGTAGCGCACAGGCGTGATCCATGTGCGCAGCGTGTCAGGTGTGGGTCTCGATCATATCTTCGTCAATGGCCGGAACCCATCCATCAGTCGGCCGGCTCAACCATCTCTCCCGCGTCGCGATTTCGTCCGCGGCCCGTCGAAGAGCGTCAAATCCTGGATGGACCAGCCCCTTTCGCCATACGAGCGACACGGGCGACAAGGGGACCGGATCGACGAGCGGCCGCAGCACCGTCCCAGGCATGGCCGGAAAGCCCACTACGGCAAGAATCGGGTTTCGCAACTTCGCCATGATCCGTCGGAACTCCTCGTCCCCCACCGCAAGGGGTGCGGGGGCCGCGATCGCGATGCCCCGGTATTCGAACAGACGGTGCGCGAGGTCCGTCCACTCCGTCGTCCGCGGGTTGCCCGCACCGGCGTACACCGTCTCGCCCGCCAGCTCGGCCAGCGGCACCTCCGCCAGCGCCGCCAGCCGGTGGTCCTCGGGCAGCACGACCGCCATCGGCTCGTACCGCACGAGCCGGTGCTCCAGCCGGGACCGCAGCGCCGGGTCGAGGCCGGCGAACCGGCCGAACGAGACATCGAGCCGCCCGGCCACCATCTCCCCCGCCGCCCCGGCGAGACCGCTCTCGTAGCGGGCCATCAGCTCGAGGTCGGGGGCGAGTTCGCGGGCCCGGTACAGCACCCGGCGCGCGGTGGGCTGGTCCGGGAAGTTGAGGTCCACCAGCAGCGGGCGGGCCTGCCCGAAGGCGCCGAGCAGGTCGTCCTGCGCCTGGAGCACCCGGCGGGCCAGCGGGACCAGCCGCTCGCCGTCGCCGGTCAGCGTCACCTGCCGGGTGGTGCGCACCAGCAGCTCGGCCCCCAACTCCCGCTCCAGCCGCCGCACGTCGCGGCTGAGCGCCTGCTGGGCGACGTAGAGCCGAGCCGCGGCACGGGTGAAGTGCAGTTCCTCGGCGACGGCGAGGAACGCGCGCAGGAGCCTGGGGTCGAGGTGTCGGGGGGCGGGCATCCGGTGAACTTACAACAGGAGTGCGTGAATCGGCCCCGAGAAGGTGTTGGACCCGTCGGCGGGCCCGGCGCCACCGTTGGTCCATGCCGCAGCCCAGCCCCCGCGACACCCCCGGCGGGGTTCCGCTCTGGACCGTCACCGCCGATGCCGTCGTCGCCGTCGACTTCGCCCCCCGCCGCCGCGACCGCCCGCCCGGGCCCTACCGCAGGCTCTTCGCCCGCCCCGGCACCCGCGCGTTCACCGCCGGGAACCTGATCGCCCGGCTGCCGATGGGCATGTTCAGCGTGAGCGCGGTCGTGATGATCGCGGGCACCCGGGGCTCGTACGCCCTCGCCGGCGCCGTCACCGCGACCGGTCTCGCCGCGACCGCGCTGGTCGCCCCCTGGATCGCCCGGCTCGTGGACCGGCACGGCCAGGCCCGGGTCGCCGTGCCCGCCACGCTGTTCGCGGCGCTGGGCTCCCTGGCGCTGGTGCTGTGCGTGCGCCGCGGCGCCCCGGACTGGACCCTGTTCGCCGCCTACGCGGCCACCGCGACCACCCCCAACACCGGCGGCATGTCGCGCGCCCGCTGGGCGCATCTGCTGGCGGACACGCCCGAGGCGCTGCACACCGCGAACTCCTTCGAGCAGGCCGCGGACGAGCTGTGCTTCATGCTCGGCCCGGTCCTCGCGGCCTTCCTGTGCGGGGCCTTCTTCCCGGAGGCGGGGACGCTGACCGGGGTGGCGCTGCTGGTGACCGGGGTGCTCGTCTTCGCCGCCCAGCGTGCCACCCAGCCGCCGCCGCAGCGCACCACCACGGCCCGTTCCCCACTGCGCGCCGCCGGTATGCCACCGCTGCTCGCGGTGTGCCTGGCCACGGGCGCGGTGTTCGGGTCGACGGAGGTCGTCACGATCGCGTTCGCCGACGCGCACGGGCACCGCGCGGCGGCGGGCGTGGTGCTCGCCCTCCAGGCGGCCGGTTCGTGCGTGGCGGGGCTCGTGTACGGGGCGCTGAAGCCGTCCGGGCCCGCCGAGTGGCGGCACCCCTGGTGCCTGGCCGCGATGACGGCGATGCTGACGCTCCCGCTGCTCGCGGCGACCTTGACCGGATCGGCCGCGCTGCTGGCGGTGGCGCTGTTCGCCGCCGGGACGGCCACCGCCCCCACGATGATCACCACGATGGCGCTGGTGCAGGAGCGCACCCCCGAGGGCCGTCTCAACGAGGGCATGACGCTCGCGGTGACCGGTCTGCTCGGCGGTATCGCGTGCGGCAGCGCGGCCGGCGGCTGGATGTCCGAGCACGCCGCCCCGGCCGCCGGGTTCGGGGTTCCGGTCACGGCGGCCGCGGTGGCCCTGCTGATCTCCCTCGCCCACCAGACCTTCGGCGAGTGACACAACGTAACCGCACCGCTCCCGCACCGGACCCGCCACGGTCCGCGCGAGGCAATTCCCGCGCACCCCATTGACGTGTCCACAGCCGCCACCTACCTTCCCCCGTCGAAGCGCTTCGACGTCACGCATCGAATCGATTCGACGATTCGATGCGTGACACCCCGATTCCCATCCGACTCCCCAGGAGACACGGGATGTTGACGACACGAAGGCGTGTGGTGGCGGGTGCGGTGATCCTGACCGGATCGCTGCTCCTGACCTCCTGCGGCGGCTCCGACGGCGGCTCGTCCGGCGACGGCAAGACCCTGAAGCTGTGGCACTACGAGGCTCCGAACAGCGCGATGGGCGCGGCCTGGAACGAGGCCATCAAGGAGTTCGAGGCCTCGCATCCGGGCGTGAAGGTGAAGTACGAGGAGAAGAGCTTCGAACAGATCCAGAAGACCGCCCAGATGGTCCTGAACTCCTCCGACACCCCCGACCTCATGGAGTACAACAAGGGCAACGCGACGGCGGGTCTGCTGTCCAAGCAGGGCCTGCTCACCGACCTGAGCGCCGAGGTCGCCAAGCGCGGCTGGGACAAGAAGCTCAGCGCGGGCGTCGCCACCACCAGCCGCTACGACGCCAAGGGCGTCATGGGCTCCGGCAACTGGTACGGCGTGCCCAACTACGCCGAGTACACGATGGTGTTCTACAACAAGGACCTCTTCGCCAAGTACAAGCTCGCCGAGCCGAAGTCGGTCGACGAACTGACCGCCGCCATGGACGTGTTCGTCAAGAACAAGGTGACCCCGCTGGCGAACGCGGGCGCCGAGTACCTCGCCCAGCAGTACCTGTACCAGCTCGCCCTGTCCCAGGCCGACCGCTCCTGGGTCGACTCCTACGAGCTGTACAAGGGCAAGACCGACTTCCACGACCAGGCCTGGACCTACGCGGCGACCACCTTCGCCGACTGGGTGAAGAAGGGCTACATCGCCAAGACCTCCAGCGGCACCAAGGCCGAGGAGGCGGGCGTCTCCTTCATCCAGGGCAAGTCGCCGATCCTGTTCTCCGGGAGCTGGTGGTACGGCCGGTTCCAGGACGAGGTCAAGTTCGACTGGGGCAGCTTCCTGTGGCCCGGCTCGAACCTGACCCTCGGCTCCGGCGGAAACCTGTGGGTGGTCCCCAAGAACGCCAAGAACAAGGAGCTCGCCTACGACTTCATCGACATCACCATGTCGAAGAAGATCCAGAACCTGCTCGGCAACAAGGGCGGTGTCCCGGTGGCCGCCGACGCCAGCGCGGTGACCGACCCGAAGTCGCAGCAGCTCATCACGAACTTCAACACCCTGTCGGGGCGGGACGGCCTGGCCTTCTACCCGGACTGGCCGGTGGCCGGGTTCTACGACGTCCTGGTCTCCGAGACCCAGAAGCTGATCACGGGCAGCGAGTCGCCGGACGCCTACCTCGACGCCCTGCAGAAGGCGTACGACAACGGCGTACCGAAGAAATGACGGTCACCGTCGAACGGAGCGCGCGGGTGGCCGGAACGGGCGGACGCCCCCGGCCCCCGCGCCGCCCCCGCGATTCCTACGCGCTGTTCCTCGTCCCGGGCGCGCTCGCCTTCCTCGCGGTCGTCGTCGTGCCGTTCCTGATGAACACCGGCGTGAGCTTCACCGACTGGCAGGGGGTGGGCAGTCCCACCTGGTCCGGGCTCGCCAACTACCGCGAGCTGCTGGACGACGCCGAGTTCTGGGCGTCGTTCCGGCACAGCCTGTTCATGGTCCTTGCCATGGCGGTCCTGCCGACCGGGCTCGGACTCGTCCTGGCCGCCGCCCTGTTCGACTACGTCGGCAAGCACTTCGGCAGCCGGGTCGCCGCGGTGCTGCGCGCCTGCTTCTACCTGCCGCAGGTGCTGCCGATCGCGGTCGCGGGCATCGTCTGGAGCTGGATCCTCGCCCCCGACAACGGCTCGCTCAACGCCCTGCTGAAGGCGGTGGGCCTCGGCTCCTGGCAGCAGGACTGGCTCGGCGACCCCGACCTCGCGCTCTACAGCGTGATGGGGGTCATGGTGTGGGTGCAGCTCGGCTTCCCGCTGGTGGTCTTCATGGCCGGGCTGCAACGTGTCGACCCGGAACTGTACGAGGCCGCCGAGCTGGACGGCGCCGGCTGGTGGCGCCGCTTCTGGCACATCACGCTGCCGCAGATCCGCCCCGAGACGTATGTCGTGCTGACCTGGTGCTCGATCGCCGCGCTCAAGGTGTTCGGCGCCGTGTACGTGCTCACCAAGGGCGGTCCGGGCGGCGCGACCGACGTCCCGTCGTACTTCTCCTTCGCCACGTTCTTCGAGAAGACCCAGGTGGGCTACGGCGCCGCGATCTCCACCGTGCTCACCGTGATCATCCTCGCCCTCTCGCTGGTCGGACTGAAGCTCCAGACCCGCGCGGAGGACGCGGAGGAAGGGGTGCGGACATGACCGCCCTGCGCCGTTACCCGGTCCTCGTGGCCCTGTGCCTGGCCGCCCTGTTCATGGTCGTGCCGTTCCTCGTCGTCGCGCTCAACGCCGTGAAGTCGCCGACGGAGTACTCCCAGAACGGCCCGCTGAGCCTGCCCGACGGCTTCTACCTGGACGGCCTGAAGGACTTCTGGGAACGCGTCGACTACAGCCAGAAGCTGGTCAACTCGGTGCTGATCAGCGGCTGCGTGGCCGTGGGAGCGGCCGTCCTGTCGGTGCTGAACGCGTACGCGATCGGCATCGGCCGGATCAAGGGCCGCACCTGGGTGCTGGCCTTCTTCGTCCTGGCGAACATGCTGCCGCAGGAGGCACTGGTCTACCCGGTGTACTACCTCAGCAAGCAGGCCGGACTGTACGACACCCGGCTGAGCGTGATCATCGTGTTCACGGTGATCCAGACGGCGTTCGGCACCTATCTGCTCTCCTCCGTCCTCGGCCGGTTCCCGCGCGAGATCATCGAGGCGGCCCGGATCGACGGCGCGGGCAAGTGGCAGGTGCTGTGGCGGATCGTCGTCCCGGTCAGCCGCCCCACCATAGGCGTGCTCCTGGTCTTCTTCTTCATCTGGACGTGGAACGAGTTCCTGCTCCCCCTGGTGATGCTGATCTCCAACGACAACCAGACCGTGTCGGTGGCCCTCGGCGTCCTCCAGGGCCAGCGTCTGATGGACGCCACGATGACCAACGCGGCGGCGCTGCTGGGCGTGCTGCCCGCGATCGTGTTCTTCCTCGTCTTCCAGCGGACCCTCACCCGCGGCATCGCCGTGGGTGCCGTCAAGTAAGGACCCCCCACGTGAAGTTCACCGATGGTTACTGGCTGTTGCGCGAGGGCGTCACCGCGGCCCATCCGGTCGAGGTCCTCGATGTCACCGCCACCGCGGGCACCCCCTCCGGGGGCGGCACCCTGGAGATCCACGCGCCCACCCAGCCCATCCGCCACCGCGGCGACCTGCTGAAGGGACCGGTCGTGACGATCAGCGCGCACGCGCCGCTGCCCGACGTCATCGGCGTCACCCTCACCCACTTCGAGGGCGAGCAGCCGCGCGGCCCCGAGTTCGAGGTGAGCCGGGAGGAGTTCAGCCCCCAGATCACCCACGACGACGAGCACGCGGCCCTGACCTCCGGCGCGCTCACCCTGCGGGTGGCCCGCACCGGCCCCTGGCGCGTCGACTTCCTCGCCCACGGCCGGGCGCTCACCGGCAGCGGTCCCAAGGGCATGGGCATCATGCGGGACGCGACGGGTGCCCACTACCTGCGCGAACAGCTCGGACTCGGGGTGGGCACCAGCGTCTACGGCCTCGGCGAACGGTTCGGCCCGCTGGTCAAGAACGGCCAGGTCGTCGACATCTGGAACGCCGACGGCGGCACCGCCACCGAACAGGCCTACAAGAACGTCCCGTTCTACCTGACGAACGCGGGCTACGGCGTCTTCGTCGACCATCCGGGCAAGGTGTCCTTCGAGGTCGGCTCGGAGGCGGTGTCACGGGTCCAGTTCAGCGTGGAGGCCCAGCAGTTGACGTACTACGTCATCTACGGGCCGACCCCGAAGGAGATCCTGCGCAAGTACACGGCCCTGACCGGCCGGCCGGCCCTGCCGCCGGCCTGGTCGTTCGGGCTGTGGCTGTCAACGTCGTTCACCACCTCCTACGACGAGGAGACGGTGACCAAGTTCATCGACGGCATGCGGGACCGCGAACTGCCGCTGTCCGTCTTCCACTTCGACTGCTTCTGGATGCGCGAGTTCAACTGGTGCGACTTCCAGTGGGATCCGCGGGTGTTCCCCGACCCGGAGGGCATGCTGGCCCGGCTGAAGGAACGCGGGCTGCGCATCAGCGCCTGGATCAACCCGTACATCGCCCAGCGCTCACCGCTGTTCGCCGAGGGCAGGGCGCTCGGGCACCTGCTGCGCCGGCCCGACGGCAGCGTGTGGCAGTGGGACCTGTGGCAGCCGGGAATGGCGCTGGTCGACTTCACCAGCCCGGCGGCCCGCGATTGGTACGCGCAGAAGCTGAAGGCACTGCTCGACCAGGGCGTCGACTGCTTCAAGACCGACTTCGGCGAGCGCGTCCCGGTCGACGTGGCCTGGTCCGACGGCTCCGACCCGGAGCGGATGCACAACTACTACCCGTACCTCTACAACCGGACCGTGTTCGACGTGCTGCGCGAGCACCGCGGCGAGGGCGAGGCGGTCGTCTTCGCCCGCTCGGCCACGGCGGGCAGCCAGCAGTTCCCGGTGCACTGGGGCGGCGACTGCGAGGCGTCGTACGAGTCGATGGCCGAGTCGCTGCGCGGCGGTCTTTCGCTCGGACTGTCCGGGTTCGGGTACTGGAGCCACGACATCGGCGGCTTCGAGGGCACGCCGTCCCCCGCGCTGTTCAAACGGTGGATCGCCTTCGGCCTGCTGTCCTCGCACAGCCGGCTGCACGGCAGCTCCTCCTACCGGGTGCCGTGGCTGTTCGACGAGGAGTCGGTGGACGTGCTGCGCCACTTCACCCGGCTCAAGCTCGCCCTCATGCCCTACCTGTACGACGCCGCCCGCACCGCGCACACCGAGGGCACGCCGGTGATGCGGGCGATGGCGCTGGAGTTCCCGGACGACCCCGGGTGCGCGCACCTGGAGCGGCAGTACATGCTCGGCCCCGACCTGCTGGTCGCGCCCGTCTTCAGCGACGAGGGCGACGTCACCTACTACGTCCCCGAGGGCGACTGGACCGACTTCCGCACCGGGCGGACGGTGACCGGGCCGCGCTGGGTGCGCGAGCGGCACGGCTTCGACAGCGTCCCGCTGCTGGTGCGGCCCGGGGCGGTGATCCCGGTGGGCGCGGTGGCCGACCGGCCCGACTACGACTTCGCCGACGGGGTCACCCTGCGGGCGTACGGGCTGCGGCGCGGCGCCCGGGTGACGGTACGGGCCGGGGACGTGACCTTCACGGTCGTGCGGGAGGGCGACACCCTGCGGGCGTCGTGCGAGGACCCCTCGGCGCCATGGGGCCTGGCGGCCGGCGAGCGCGAGGTACGGGCACCGGCCGGGACCGGGTTCCTGACGGTGGAGCTGGACTGATGACATCTGGACTGATGGCGGCCGGACCGACGGTGTCCGGACCGATGACGGCCGGACCGACGCTGGAGCTGGGCCGATGGTGAAGATCACTGATGTGGCCCGGCACGCCGGGGTCTCCCCCAGCACCGTGTCGTACGCGCTCAGCGGCAAGCGGCCGATCTCCGAGGAGACCCGGCAGCGGGTGGAGGCGTCCATCCGCGAGCTCGGCTACCGCCCGCACGCCGGCGCCCGCGCGCTGGCCAGCAGCCGCTCGAACGTCCTGGCGCTGGTGGTCCCGCTGCGCACCGGCATCCATGTGCCGGTGGTCATGCAGTTCGCCGTGTCGGTGGTGACCACCGCCCGCCGGCACGACCACGACGTCCTGCTGCTGACCCAGGAGGAGGGCGAGGAGGGGCTGCGCAGGGTCGCGGACACGGCGCTGGTGGACGCGCTGATCCTGATGGACGTCCAGCTCGACGACCCCCGGCTGCCACTGCTGCGCTCCCTGGACCGCCCCTCGGTCATGATCGGCTTCCCGGCCCAGGCCGACGGGCTGACCTGCATAGACCTCGACTTCAAGGCGGCCGGTGAGCTGTGCGTGGAACATCTGGCGCAGCTCGGGCACCGGGTGGTGGCGCTGGTCGGGTCGCCGCCGGAGGTGTACGTGCGGCAGACGGCGTTCGCGCAGCGCGTGGTCCAGGGGTTCACCGCGGCCGCCGACCGCAACGGGCTCGCCTCGGCCGTCCACCCGTGCGAGGCGGCGCCCGCCGCGGCCCGCCGGGTCGCGGAACAGCTGCTGCGCGAACAGCCCGCGCTGACGGGGGTCGTCGTCCACAACGAGGCGGTCCTCGAACCGCTGGTCGACGCCTTCGAGCAGCTCGGGCTGCGGGTCCCGGGCGACCTGTCCGTCACCGCGATCTGCCCCGACGAGCTCGCTGAGTCCCTGCGGGTGCCCGTCACCTCCATCGCCCTGCCGTCGGCGGAGGTGGGCGAGCGGGCGGTGGAACTGCTGATGCGCAAGCTGGCCGGGGACGCCGTGCCCGAGGCCACCCTGCTGCCGCCCCGGCTGACCCGCCGGGCGAGCACGGCACCGCGCGACACCCCCTGATCCCCCCCGTTGCCACCCCCTCGTGCAAGGCCCTGATCGAACCTTCGAAGGAGCCGCGACATGAAAGGCACGAAAGGCACAAAAAGCACGCAAGGCATGAAGCGCACGAAGCGCACGAAGAGAAGACGCAGAACCACGTTCGTGGTCGCCCTGGCCCTGACCGCGGGCCTCGGCGCCACCGTCCCCGGCCACGCGGCCGACGACCCGGCGTACCCGTTCCGCGACCCCGGCCGCTCGGTGGACGCCCGGGTCGCCGACCTGCTGTCCCGGCTGACGCTCGACGAGAAGATCTCCCTGCTGCACCAGTACGAGCCCGCGATCCCCCGCCTGGGCATCCAGCCCTTCCGCACCGGCACCGAGGCGCTGCACGGCGTCGCCTGGCTGGGCAAGGCCACCGTCTTCCCGCAGGCGATCGGACTGGCCTCGACCTGGGACCCCGCGCTGATGGAGCGGGTCGGCTCGGCGGTCGGCGACGAGGCGCGCGGCTTCCAGCAGCAGCGCCCGGCGGGCTGGGGCCTGAACCTGTGGGCGCCCGTGGTCAACCTGCTGCGCGACCCGCGCTGGGGCCGCAACGAGGAGGGCTACAGCGAGGACCCGTACCTCACCGGCTCGATCTCCACGGCGTACGGCACCGGGCTGACCGGCGGCGATCCGGACCACCTCAAGACGGCGCCCACGATCAAGCACTTCCTCGCCAACAACAACGAGGTCCAGCGCGACACCACCTCCTCCGAGCTGCGTCCGCGGGTGCTGAAGGAGTACGACGAGCAGGCGTTCAAGCCCGCGATCGCGGCGGACGCGGCCACCGGCGTGATGTCCTCGTACAACCTCGTCAACGGCCGTCCGAACACGGCGAGTCCGGCCCTGGACGACACCGTGCGCACCTGGACCTCGCGGGACCTGCTGAACGTGACCGACGCGTTCGCGCCCGGCAACCTCACCGGCAGCCAGCAGTACTTCGCCACCCAGGCCGAGGCGGACGCGGCGGCGCTGACCGCGGGCATCGACAGCTTCACCGACAACGACACCGACTCCGCGCCGACCACGAACGCGATCAAGTCGGCGCTGTCCACAGGCCTGTTGAAGGAGTCGGACGTCGACACCGCCGCCGGGCACGTCCTGGACATCCGGGTCCGGCTCGGCGAGTTCGACCCCGGCGGCGGCCGGTACGGCGCCATCGACGCCTCCGCCATCGACAGCCCGGCCCACCGCGAGCTGGCCCGCGAGGCCGCCACCGAGTCCGCGGTGCTGCTGAAGAACGACGGCACGCTGCCGCTGCGCAAGTCCGCGGGCGCCGCCGTGGTCGGCCCGCTCGCCGACACCGTCTACACCGACTGGTACTCCGGCACCCCGCCGTACACGGTCACCCCGAAGCAGGGCATCGCGGCGAAGCTCGGCACACCGGTCGCGAGCAGCGAGGGCGTGGACCGGATCGCGCTGAGGAACACGGCGACCGGGAAGTACGTCACGGCGGGCACGGAGGAGACCGGCGCGCCCCTGAAGGAGGCCGCGGACTCCGGCACCTCCGCCCGGTTCGACGTGTTCGACTGGGGCTCGGGCGTCGTCACCCTGCGCTCGGCCGCCAACGGCAAGTACGTCGGCTACAACTGGTCGGACTTCGTCAACGACCAGGTACAGCCGGGCGGCTGGTTCGTACAGCAGCAGTTCAAGCTGGAGCAGCAGGACGACGGCACGTACCTGCTGCGCTACGCGGGTTACGAGACCGGCGAGTCCTGGTGGTCGAACCCGGTCTACCTCGGCCCGACGGACGCGGCCGGCACCCTCGGCCTGGTGACGAAGGACGCGGCCGCGCACTACACGAAGGACATCGTGCGCAGCGGGATCGACGACGCGGTCGCCGCCGTCCGGGGCAAGGACACGGCCGTCGTGGTGGTCGGCTCCATGCCCGCGATCAACGGGCGCGAGGCCCACGACCGCACCGACCTGGGCCTGGCCCCCGCCCAGGAGGCCCTGGTCAAGGCGGTGCGCGCGGCCAACCCGAAGACGGTGGTCGTGGTGGAGAACAGCTACCCGACCACGCTGGGGGCGTTGCAGAAGCAGGTCCCGGCCCTGCTGTGGACCTCCCACGCGGGCCAGGAGACCGGCAACGCCCTGGCCGACCTCCTGTACGGCGACGCGAACCCGGCCGGCCGGCTCACCCAGACCTGGTACGAGTCGGCGGCCGACCTCCCGTCGATCCTCGACTACGACATCATCAAGTCCGGCCGCACCTACCAGTACTTCAAGGGCCGGGCGCTCTACCCGTTCGGCTACGGCCTCTCCTACACCACGTTCCGCTACGGCGCCCTGAAGCAGGTGCCCGGCGGCTACGAGGTGAACGTCACCAACACCGGCGGCCGGACGGGCGCCGAGGTGGTCCAGCTCTACGTCCACCAGCGCACGTCCCGCGACACCCAGCCGATCAAGCAGCTGAAGTCCTTCGACCGGGTGACGCTGAAGCCGGGCGAGACGAAGACGGTGAAGCTGAAGCTGCGGGCTTCCGACCTG
Source organism: Streptomyces sp. NPDC001443 (assembly GCF_053597355.1). Lineage (NCBI taxonomy): Bacteria > Bacillati > Actinomycetota > Actinomycetes > Kitasatosporales > Streptomycetaceae > Streptomyces > Streptomyces sp. NPDC001443. The sequence continues at coordinate 79,490 of NZ_JBSFIA010000033.1, read as the reverse complement.
GCCCACTGGGACGTCACCCGCTCCAAGTGGGTGACGGAGACCGGCACTTACGACGTCATGGCCGGATCCTCCTCGACGGACATCCGCGCCCGGGCCGTCTGGCGGGTGAAGGGCGAGACGATCCCGCCCCGGAACCTCTCCTCGCCCACCAGGGCGGAGAACTTCGACGACTACGGCGCGATCAGCCTGGTCGACGAGTCGAAGGCGACCGGTACGGCGGTGTCGGCGACGGCGGACGGCGCCTGGCTGAAGTTCGCGGACACGCAACTGGGCTCGGGCGCCTCACAGTTCAGCGCCCGCCTCGCCGGTTCCCCGGGCACGGTGGAGGTCCGCCTGGGCTCCCCGACGGGCCGCCTGGCCGGCACGGCCCACTTCGCCGGCACGTCGTCGCCGTACGACTACACGACGGTTTCGACGGACCTCGCGGGCGCGGCGAAGGGACGTACCGACGTGTACCTGGTGCTGTCGCAGGGGGTGCGGGTGTCCACGTTCGGCTTGCGCTGACCCTCCGGCCGTCACACGCGAAACGGCGTTCCGCCCCGGGAGTGACCCCGGGAAGGAACGCCGTGCGTGCGGGCTCGGATCTGCCGTCTAGTCCTGTTCGACCAGGAACTTGACGGCGTCGACCACGTACTCGCCGTAGTGGAGGGCCGACCCGATGCCCTCCAGCCTCGCGTACTGCTCGGCAGTCAACGTTGCGCCGGAACGCACACCGACTTCGGTCATCGCCCTGAGCAGCAGCCGGAACGCGAGATCAGGAGTACAGCGGCGAGCGCACTCCGCCAGAGCCCGTCTGACGTCGTCCGTCACGAACCGGGTCCGACCGATCTCGGCCAGGACTTCGTCCGCCACGTCCACGCCGTCCAGAGCATCGGCGTGTTCTGTGACCGCGCAGGCCCGCTGCCTCGTGGACAGCCATGCGTCACACAGGGCGACCAGCTCTTCCATCCACTGCGTGCCCGAAGTGACGCCGGTACGGCTTCCGGAGAAGAAGTCCGCCCCCGCGCCCGTCCCGGCCTGCCACAGAACCTCGATCGTCTCCGAGCCAAGGCCGTGCAGCCGCCGTGCGTCCTGCCGGAGCGCGAGAACGCTCGCCTGGTCCAGTTCCTCCCAGAGCTGGTACCGGACCGCGTCGGCGGCAGTCGGCCCGTGGTGGTGCCAGTCCTCGTGGAACGTGGTCATCAGCCAGGTCACGCCGAAGTCGCACTCATCGGCCCGCTGCATCGCTCCTCCACCTCCTAGATCGGGAACGCGGTGAACACATAGAAGCCCGACTTGTGACCCTTCGCCCGCTTGAGAACAATCCTGTACGCGTTCCCCGCGTCGCTGAAGCTGCGGTCGGTCTTGGCCACGTAGCCGAGGGAGTCCGTCCCGAAGGTACCCGTCAGTACCTTCTCCCGCTGCGTGCCCCGCAGCCACTTCTGGATCTCTCCCGCCTTGCCGGCCAGCGCGTGGTCCACGACCTTCTGTGCGGTGTCGAGGTCGGTGAACACCCCATTGGGTCCGCCCTTCTCGATGGCGATCTCCGTCGCCCGCGCACGGCTGGTGACGAATCCGACCCCGGCGCCGGCCGTGTGTTCGTCGAGGGCATGCGCCAGGCCCGGGAACGCCGCCGCGTCACCCACGAGGTCATTGCAGTTGTGGACCAGGACCGGAGCACCGCCCGCCACGACATAGAAGGTGTGCAGTCCCGACACGGTCAGGTCGTACACCGTCCGGGGTGTCGAGTCGGCTCGATCGGGGACCGCTGCCACGGTGCGCAGGTTTCCGTCCGGGGCGCGCAGGCTGTCTCCGGCCCGCAGGTCGGACACCAGGGTCCAGCCACGGCCGGTGACGTAGACCGGGTGTCCCGGGGTGCTCGTCAGGCTTCCGCCGTCCGCGAAGGTGACGTCCAGGAGATCACCGGTGGTGTGCTCGAACGTGCGGGTGACGGACTCGCCACGGGTACGCCCGGTACCGGCATCGCCCGCCAGGAGCAGGTCCCCGAACCGCACGTCACGGATCGCCTTGCGGCTGCCGTCGGCCAGCACCACTTCGGTGCCACCGGGGAAGCTGTTGATCCGGCAGGCGGTGCGAGCCTCCTCGTACACCTTGGCGCTCCGCTCGATCTCGGCGAGCGTCCGGGCGTCGACGTCCAGCACCCGCAGCGCCTTGAGGGCGTCGGCGACTCCGACCCCGGTGCGCATGGCGGCGTCCACGGCACGGATCGCGTCGGCGATCTTCCCGACCGGGCCGCCGAGCGGCAGCCAGGTGGCGGCCCAGGCGCAATCGCCGTAGCTGCCGCTGCCGTCACCGTTGAGCTTGTGGTAGCAGCCGGTGAAGTCGCCGATGATCGAGTCGTAGATGCCCTTCCAGACGTCCTTGGTCACGTCCCACGCGGAGACCTTGACCGTCTTGGTCAGGCCCTTGACCGTCAGCGTCTTGAGGAAGAGCGTGTCCTCGGCGGGGCAGCCGGCCTCCGTGGCCGGGACATCGGGATCGGTGCACAGGTAGTAGCTGACCACCGCGTCGAAGTTCACCTTGAACACCAAGGTGTTGCAGTCCAGCCCGTGGCACTCGTTGGGCAGCCGCTCCGGCTCCCCGTTCTGCTTGATGTCGTCGATGACGGAGAACACGCCTCCGACGCCGGTTCCGGCGCCGGTCTGCACCTGCTTGTTGGCGTCGTTGCGCCCGGCTTCCTCGGCCGCCTGCTGGGCCGACTCCGCGTACTTCTGGGCGTCCTTCGCCGCCTCCTCGGCCGCGGTGGCCTCGGCGTCCGCTCGGTCGGCCGCCGCGCGGGCGTCCTTCGCGGACTGTTCGGCCTCCGCGGCTGCCGCACGGGCGGCCGAGGCGTCCTGGGCCGCCTGGTCGGCGGAGGAACGGGCGTCCTTGGCGTAGCCCTCGGCGCGTCCGGCCGCCTTGTCGGCGGCGGCCGCGTCCTCTCCGGCCTGCTGGTCGTAGTCGATGGCACGGGCCAGCGAGAGCTGGGCGTCCGCCGCGGCCTTCGCCGCCTCGGAGGCGTAGCCCAGCGCCTCCTTCGCCGACTTGCGGGCGTCCGCCGCGTGGCCGGCAGCCTCGGCGGCGATCGTGTACGCCGCCTTCGCGTCGCCGGTCGCCGCGTTCGCGAGGGTCTGCGCCTGCTCGGCGTTCTTCTGCGCGTTGGCCGCGTGCGCCTCCGCGACCGCCTGCTGCTGCTCGGCGATCGTCTTCGACGACTGGCCCGTCAGCACGACGAGTCCGGCGGCCGAGTCGGTGGTGACGTACGGGGAACCGAGCTGGATCGCGTCGTTCGCCGGCGCGGCGACCTGCTGGGCGGAAGCGCCCGCGTCCTCCGCGGCCTGCGCGGTGGTGTAGGCGTGACCCGCGGCGTCCGCCGCACCCGCGACCGCCTTGGCGGCTTCCGCCTTCGAGGCGTCGGCCTGCTTCTTGGCGTCGGCGGCGCTCTTCTCGGCGTCGTCGGCCAGCTTCACGGCCGTACGGGCCGCGCTCGCCGCCGCCTCGGATGCCACGATGGCGTCCGCGGCCGCGCTGGTCGCCGTGCGTACGGCGGCGTCCGCCTTCGCCTTGGCGGCCTGCGCCGCGTCCGAGTCGGAGCGGGCGCGCTTGGCCGCCGCCTCCGCACGGGTGGCCGCGGCGTCCGCGTCGGCGGCCGCCTTGGTCGCCGCGTCCGCCTCGGAGCGGGCCGAACCCGCCGCCGTCTCCGCGTCGTCTGCGGCCTTGTCGGCGTCGTTCGCCGCAGCCCGCGACTCGCCGGCGTCGTCGGAGGAGTCGTGTGCGTCGGCGTAGGCGTCCTTGGCGTCGGCCTTGGCACGGGCCGCGTTCGCCTTGCTCTCCGCGTCCCAGGCGTCGTCCCGCTTGCCCTTCGCCCGGTCCCGCGCGGCCTCGGCGTCCTGCCGCTTGCTGCGGGCAGTGCCCTCGGCGCTTTCCGCCCGCCCCTTGGCGTCGGCGGCGGTCTTCGCGTACCCCTCGGCGTTGCTCTTGTGCTGGGCGGCCTCCGTCTGCTTGGCCGCCGCGGTCTCCTTCTCCGCCTTGGCCGTCGCCTCCTCGGCCTCCGCCGCGAGCCGCTTGGCGTGCGCGGTGGCGGCGGCCGCCTTCGCGTCCGCCTCGGCCTTCAGCGTCTCGGCGAGCTTGGCCCGCGCGGTGTCCCGCGCGTCCTTGGCCGTCTTCGCCTGCACGGCGGCCGCGTCGGCGGCGGCCTTCGCCTGGGCGTTGGCCTCCTGCGCGGCGGCCGTACGGAACGCGGCCTTCGACTGCGCGGCCTGCGTCAGCGCACGGGCGGCGATCGTCTCGCTGTCCCCGGCGGCGGCACGGGTCGCCGCGTACGCGGTGTCACCGGCCTTCGACAGCGCGTCCAGCGCGGCCGCCGACGCCTTGGTCACCTGCGCCTTCTGCTGCCCGACCAGCAGACCGCGCCCCCGCGGGGCACCGGCCTGGTCGGCGATCGCGTAGGCGGCCTTCGTGGCGGTGTCCGTGTCGGTCGCGGACTTCTTCGCGACAGCGACCTGCGCCTTGATCAGGTCGAGCTGCTTCTTCGACTCGGCCTGCGCGTCGGCGACGCCCTTCTTCGCCTTGTCGAACTGCGCCTTGGTCGGATAGTCGAGCTTGTCGGTGCCGTTGTGGCCCGAGGGGGCGATGTCGAACTTCTGCGGGTCGGTTCCCTTGCAGTCCCACATCCGCCCGTCACGGCCGTTGTCGTACGTCGCGAGGTCGACGCAGTTGGCGGTGCCCGGGTTGTACAGCCGCGTGGTCGCGTGGGAGTTGTACGCCCACTTCTGGGAGGCGCTGCTGTTGCAGGTGTAGATCTGCAACACCGTGCCGTTCGCGGTGCCGGAGCCCTTCACGTCCAGGCACTTGCCGGAGTTGACGTTGACCAGCGCGTCACCGCTGATCTGCCACTTCTGGCCGGCCGAGCCGTTGCAGGTGTAGATCTGCACCGGCGTGCCGTTGTCCTTCTTGCCACCGCCGACTTCGAGGCACTTGTCGGTGGCGCCGTGCGCGTGGATGATCATCGGGCTGTCGCCGATCCAGCCGACGCCGCCGGGGGACCAGTAGTCCTGCCAGCGGGTGAGATGGTCGGCGATCCAGGACTGGCCCAGCATCTCGCCCAGCGCCGAGGCACCGCTGGCCAGGGCCTTGGTGGAGTCACGGTTGGCGTTGAGGATCTGGTTGCGCGGACCGGCCTGGGCGGCGATCTCCTGCTGCCACTCGGCGGACGCGGCCGCGACCTCCTTGCCGAGGACCTTGCTCGGGTCGGAAGGGTTGTGCCACGCGCACGAGGCGAACCGGGTCTTCAGATCCTCGACCGCGATGCGGTACTCGACGCTGCCCGGCTCGGGCGCGATCCGCGGGAAGCCGCCGGAGGCGAGGAAGAGTCGGGCGTCGTCCTCCCAGAGCGGGTGCATGAACGTGAGGTTCCGCCACGCGTCCCTCTCCTCCAGCGCCCGGTTCCACTCGTCCCTGGGAAGGTTCGGGTCCGCGTCCTTGCCGTAGAGCGGAGTGCCGAGGTCGGTGACCGCCTTGGCCGTGGCCTCGTCAGCCTCCGGAGAAGGGTCCTTGTAGTAGTCGTCCTCGCTCTTCCACCACCGCGCGCCCAGCCACGGAGTGATGCCCACCTGCTCGAAGAAGTCCTTGCCACGGCCGGCCGTGCCCGGAGGATCGTAGAAGTCCGCGACGGAATTGAAGTTCCCGGGCGTGGAGAGCTGGGCCAGGGACTTCTGCCACTCCTTGAGCCGACCGTAGAGGTCGATCTTGTCGATGTCGTCGCGGTCCTTCTGGAACGCGACACTCAGCGGAGTGTCGGTCCAGTACTCCCGGTTGGCCGCCGTACGGAGCTTGTCCGGGGTCTGGTTGAGGCCGTCCTGCGCGATGCCGTACATGGCGGGGCCGCCCATGCGCAGCACATCGGACATCAGGCACTGGTCCTGGCGGAGTTGCTCGGCGGCCTTGGCGTCGAAGCCGTCGTAGCTGTCGGCCACCGGGCTGAAGTCGTCGTCCCGGTTGTGGGTCAGTTCCGGCTGCCCGGCGACCGTGGCCAGCACGGCGAGGGCGAGCACGGAGGGCACAAGTCGCTTGAGATATCCGGTTCTTCGTGCCGGGGACATGGCGAACCATGGTCTGGAGCGCAAAAGAGCATCCGTTCTTCGTGAAGGAAATGTTCTCCGTGACGGAAGAGGGCAGGCCAGGGCACCCGCTCGAAGAGGTGGAAGTGCCGTGCGCGGGTCAGGCGCAGGCGCGGCTCGATTGCTTCAGGAATCGCGGCATGACGACGTACCCCTCCCCGTAGCGACGGTGTTCCCCCGGTCGCCGATCGACGTACGCGGCAGCGGAGTGGTCAGCTCCACCGAGCGCGCGGCGGCCAACTGGCCTAAGGCCAGCGGCATCTACCGAACGGTAACCACATGTGTGGCGTCTGTGAAGAGCGAGAAGGCAGGGGCTCGGTTGCCTCGTATGCCCGACGACTTCAGACGGGCCGGGCGGCGACGTACGCGACGAAGGGGATCCAGGCGTCCACCGGAACGTCCACCCGCGGACCACGAGCGCCGAACTTCGAGTCCCGGACGTGGACGGTTTGGGGGGAGGGGGAGACTTCGAGGCATTCACCGCCCCCGCTGCTGCTGTAGCTGGACTTGAACCATGCCGACTCGGGGCTCACAGCTCCTCCATCACCTTTGCGATCAACCGGGCAGATTCGTCAGGGCTGAGGGCTTGCCGAAGGATCATGGCATGCCGCTGGACGATGGCGCTGACCTTGTCCGCTTCGGAGTACAGCCTTCCCGTCGCCTGGCCTTCCTCGAAGACCAACAGCTCATGCTCGACCGTCTCCAGCACGACGAATGGGCCATCCACACCAGGACCTGCGCCCACGAAGGGAAGTACCTGGATCGTCACGTTACGCGCCTCGGCCGCCTCCAGCAGTCGGAACAACTGTCGCTTGTGCGCCTCCGAGCCCCCGACAGGGTTCCTCAGCGCCGCCTCCCCGACCACAAAGCTGAACGCCCTCGTTCGCATTCCCAGTAGCGCTTGCCTCTCAAGCCACCCGGCGACTCGTTCCTCGATCTCCTCGTCGTCCAGCGGAGGCAGATACGCATTGAGCAGTGCCCGGACGGTCTCCTCGGTCTGCAACAACCCCGGGATGTGCAAGGGCTGGTAGGAGCCCAGGGAGATCGTCTCGGCCTCGTAACGCACATAGTCCTCGGCGTACGAGAGATATTTCTCGGGCTTGAGGTACTCATGCCCAGCGACCAACTTCCCCCGCGCCCCGCACAGTTGGTCCGCGATCTGCAACAGCCGCAGCGTCGGCCGGCGTCTTCCGCACTCCATCGACTTCACGTACTCGATGTCGTAGCCCGCCTCCTCGGCCAGCGCCTGGCGGCCGACCCCCGCCTCCTCGCGCCACAACTTCACCTGGCCGCCGCAGTACCGCCAGTTCTGCTGGGCCTGCTGGGACTCCCCGGAAGCCACCTGCCCACCGCCTCCCCGTGTACAGCCACTCCGTGTACCCGCTCCGCCACTCCCGAGGCTACGCACCGACCACCAGCCTGATCCCACCGAACGACGGAGAACCACCCGCGAGGAACCGAAGGAATCCAGCACGTATGCCGACCTCCCCCACCGACCCCGCCACCGCCCCCCGGAGAATCGAGTGGTGTTTCTCCCGGCACGCCCGCAGCGTGGGCCGGGCCAGAAATCTCTTCCGGGAACAAGCCGCCCGCTGGGAACTGTCGGAAGAGACGACCGAAACAGCGGTCCTTCTGCTCAGCGAGCTGATGACGAACGCGTACCGCCATGCGCGGGTGCCTGCGGGCCGCCAGATCCGGGCCCTGTGTCTCCTGCACGGCGACCGCCTGCGCATCTCGGTGGCGGACGCGAACGGCGTGCTGCCGACACCTCGGGAGACCGCACCGGAGCACGAGTCCGGACGGGGTCTGGCCCTGGTGGCCGCACTGGCGGACGGCTGGGGTGCGGAACCTCGCGCCGGGGGCATCGGCAAGACGGTGTGGTTCGAGCTGTGCGCGCCATGCGCGCCCGATGCATGACGAAGGCCCTGCCGCTCGAGAGCGGCAGGGCCTTCGTCCACATGGGATGAGTGGAGATGGCGGGAATCGAACCCGCGTCCAACGGTGCAAAATCAGGGCTTCTCCGTGTGCAGTTCGCTGCGCTTTTCTCGGCCCCGGCGATCACGCGAACAAGTCGCCGACGGGCCCAGTCACTGTTTGATTTCCCGTCCGACCCCGTGACCGGGTCGGACGGTTTAGTTCCCTAGATTATGCCAGGATCCGGGTCGGGAACATCCCCGGGCTGACACCCATTAAGGGTCCTTCACTCACTGCTTAATTAGGCAGCGAGGGCGAAGGACTGGGAATCGCTCTTAGAGTTGGCGATTATTGGTTGCGACATATGGTTAACGAGATCATTGCCGCTTCCTCGACACGCTTCCCCTGGTTCAACAGCCGCTGTCGAAACCGATCATCCCCATGTTGTTTTTTCAAATCCCTCCGGAGAGGGCCCCTCCGAGGAGGGCGTGCACCCGCTGTGAGGTGCAGTGCCATCGTACGTGACCAACACGCACCGATGCCACTGTATTCCCCGCCGACGCATTCCCGGCCGCTACGCGCCCCGCTGCCTGCGCTTCGCGGCCGCGATCGCGCGGTCGCTCTCCCGGCGGTCCTGCTGTTCGCGCAGCGTCTGCCGCTTGTCGTACTCCTTCTTGCCGCGCGCGAGCGCGATCTCGGCCTTGGCCCGGCCGTCCTTGAAGTACAGGGCGAGGGGCACGATGGTGTGGCCCGTCTCCTGGGTCTTCGCCTCCAGCTTGTCGATCTCCTCGCGGTGCAGCAGCAGCTTGCGCTTGCGGCGCACCGAGTGGTTGGTCCAGGTCCCCTGGCTGTACTCGGGGATGTGGGCGTTGTGCAGCCACGCCTCGTGCCCGTCGATCTGCACGAAGCCGTCGACCAGCGAGGCCCGGCCCTGCCGCAGCGACTTCACCTCGGTGCCGCTCAGGACGATGCCCGCCTCGTAGGTGTCGATGATCGCGTAGTCGTGCCGGGCCTTCTTGTTCTGCGCGACGATCTTGCGCTTGCCGCCCTTCTCGCCATCCCTGGCTTTGGCGGCCGTCCCCTGCTGCTTCTGCTGGGACTCTTTCGGTACGTACATTCCCTTGGACATAGTGCTTGTCATTTTCGCACTACACAGGGGTCGGAGGGAAAGCCGATTCCCGAGAGGTCAGGTGGTGTCGCCCAGGCCGCTCAGCACGGTCCGCGCCCGCGTCAGCGCCGCGCCGTCGGCCTCCACGTCGGGTGTGATGCCCGTGCCGTCCACGCCCCGACCCGACGGGGTGCGGTAGTGCCCGACGGTCAGCTCGGCGACGGAGCCGTCCGGCAGCCTGCTCGGCATCTGCACCGAGCCCTTGCCGAAGGTCCTGGAGCCCACCACGACCGCCCGGCCCCGGTCCTTGAGCGCCCCGGTGAGCAGCTCGGCCGCGCTCATCGTGCCGCCGTCGACGAGCGCGACCAGCGGTCTGGTGGTGTCGCCGCCGGGGTCGGCGTGCAGGGCCCGCTGGGCGCCGTCCACGTCGTACGTGGCGACGAGGCCGCCGTCGAGGAAGGCGGAGGCGGCGGTGACGGCCTCGGTGACCAGCCCGCCGGAGTTGCCGCGCAGGTCGAGGATGACCCCGGCGCCGGCCGGGGCCTGCCGCACGGCGGCCCGCACGTCGTCGCCGACGCCCTTGGTGAACGCGGCGACCGTGATGACGGTGACACCGCCCACGGCCTTCTGCACGGTCACGGAGTCGGTGGACAGCGTGGCCCGGCGCAGGGTCCGGGACCAGGTGCGCGTGCCGCGCTCCAGACCGAGGGTGACCTCGGTGCCGGCGGCCGCGTCCGTGGCGTCGCCGCGCAGTAAGGAGACGACCTCGGTGACGGGCCGCCCGTCGACCTTCTCGCCGTCGACGCTGCGCAGCCGGTCGCCCTTGGCGATCCCGGCGGAGGACGCCGGGGACCCGGCGGCGACCTTGGTCACCTCGATCCGGCCGTCCCGCTCGCGCCGCGCCCACAGGCCGACACCGGTGTACTGGCCGTCGAGGGCCTCCTCGAACTCCTGGTACTCCCCCTGCGAGTACACCGCGCCCCAGCGGTCCCCGCTGCGGCTGACGGCACGCTCCGCGGCCTCCATGGGGGACTTGCCCGCGGCCATCGCCTCGGCGGCCGCCCTGGCCACGTCCTCGTGGTGGCCGGCGGCGTCGGCCGGGCGGACCGTGCCCGCGGCGCTCTTCGGCTCGGACTCGGGGTCGGGGAAGGAGCCCGTCGCCGCACCGGCGGCGAGCACGCTCGCGAACACCAATGTCAGGGCGGCCCCGCGGCCGAAGCGACGGGGCTGACAGAACGGGTCACGACCTGACATGGCGGTGAGTCTAGGACAACGCAAAGGGCCGTACGGACGGTTGTCCGTACGGCCCTTTTGGCATGTGTCACACCTTCAGGTACTTGCGCAGCGCGAAAAACCCGGCGAGGGCGGGCATCAGGAAGCTCGCCGCGAGGATCAGCGGCAGCTTCGTGAGCACGGCGTCCCAGCCGACGAAGTTGATCAGCGGGAGCTTCTCTGCCAGGGAGACCCCGTTGTCGATCACGAAGTACTGACCGAGCACGAGGAAGCTGCACGCGATGGTGCCGCCGATGACGCCGGCGACGGCGGCCTCCATGATGAACGGCGCCTGGATGTAGAAGCCCGAGGCGCCCACCAGGCGCATGATCCCCGTCTCCCGCCGCCGGCTGAACGCCGAGACGCGCACCGTGTTGATGATCAGCAGCATCGCCACGATGAGCATCACGAACATCACGCCGCGCGCGGCCCAGTTGAGATAGCCGAGCAGCGTGAAGAGGTTGTCCAGGACGCCCTTCTGGTCCTGCACGGACTGCACACCGGCCCGGCCGTTGAAGGCGGTCGCGATGACCTGGTACTTCTCCGGGTCCTTCAGCTTGATGCGGTACGACTCCTGCATCTGGTCCGGGGTGAGGCTGCTGGCCAGCGGGGAGTCGCCGAACTGTTCCTTGTAGTGCTTGTACGCCTGGTCCTGCGACTCGTACAGCACGTTGTCGACGACCGACATCTTCTCCAGGTCGGTCTTGATCTGCTGCTTCTGCTCCGCGGTGACGGCACCCTTGGCGCAGTTGGGGTCGGACTCCGCGTCGCTCTTGTTGCAGAGGAAGATCGAGACGTTGACCTTGTCGTACCAGTAGCCCTTCATCTGGTTGACCTGGTCGCTCATCAGGAGCGAGCCGCCGAAGAGGGCCAGGGAGAGGCCGACGGAGACGATGACCGCGAAGGTCATCGTCAGGTTGCGGCGGAGACCTACACCAATCTCCGAGAGAACGAACTGCGCGCGCATGGCGTCTTTTTCGGGCCTTTCCGTGGGCGGTGGATCAGTTCTGGTAGCCGTAGACGCCACGCGCCTGGTCGCGGACGAGGCGGCCCTGCTCCAGCTCGATGACGCGCTTGCGCATCTGGTCCACGATGTTCTGGTCGTGGGTCGCCATCAGCACCGTCGTGCCCGTCCGGTTGATCCGGTCGAGCAGTTTCATGATGCCGACGGAGGTCTGCGGGTCGAGGTTGCCGGTGGGCTCGTCCGCGATCAGCAGCTTGGGCCGGTTCACGAAGGCCCGCGCGATGGCCACGCGCTGCTGCTCACCACCGGACAGCTCGCCCGGTCTGCGGTCCTCCTTGCCGCCGAGCCCGACCAGATCGAGCACCTGCGGCACGGACTTGCGGATCTCGCCGGGCGACTTGCCGATGACCTCCTGCGCGAAGGCGACGTTCTCCGCCACCGTCTTGTTCGGCAGCAGCCGGAAGTCCTGGAAGACCGTCCCCAGCTGGCGGCGCATCTGCGGCACCTTCCAGTTGGAGAGGCGTGCGAGATCCTTGCCCAGGACGTGCACCTGCCCGTGGGTGGTCCGCTCCTCGCGGAGAACCAGCCGCAGGAAGGTGGACTTCCCGGAGCCGGAGGACCCCACGAGGAACACGAACTCGCCCTTCTCCACCTCGAGGGAGACATCCCTCAGTGCGGGGCGGGTCTGCTTGGGGTAGACCTTGGAGACATTGTCGAATCGGATCACGGATGCACCACGGGTCGCCGGGGGTAGATGAGCGTGACCATACGCGACCGGGGCAGGCAAGCGCAGGCTCCGGTCATGGTTGCGTGCTTGATGTGTGCATTTGTGCGGGCGTTTTCCGCGGCGGCGGGAGGCCTGCCGGGTCGGGCGTCGGGGCAGCATAAAGGGGGCCGCGCCGAATTCCGCGGAACCTGGCACAGTGGAGGGGGAACGTTCTCGCTTCGGAGAGCGTTGTGTACGTGAACCGGTGCGAGGAGGGTGAGCGCATGACGTACGACCGGCTGGTGTGCGCGAACTGCGCGGCGCCCGTGAACGAGGGCCGATGCCCCGTGTGCCGCGCGAACCGTGAGCGGCTGCAACAGGAGAACAACTTCCTCGCAGGCATGAACCCGATGACGCTGATCGCGCTGCTGGCGGTGCTGATCGCGGCGGTGGCGCTGCTCGCGCACCAGACCGTGTAGGCACGGTACGCAGCTCGCACGAAGGGCCCGGAACGATGGCTTCGTTCCGGGCCCTTCCTCATGTCCGTGTACGGGCACACACGTTCCGTACGTAATCGGTCACCGTCAGGCGGCAGCGCCGCCACGGCCGCCCGCGAGACGCGGCAGCACGCGGAAGGCGACACCACCGGCGATCATCGTGGCGGCACCGATCAGCAGGAACGCGGTCTGGCCGGCACCGGTCTCGGCGAGCTGCTCGCCGTTGCTCTGGGCCGAGGTGTTGGACGCCTCCGAGGTGTCGGTGAGGGCCGAGGAGCCCTCCTCCTGCGCGGAGTTGTCGTTGGTGCCGTTGGTGTCGGTGTTCGTGTTGCCACCGGTGGCGCCGGAACCCCCGGTGGAGTCCGAGCCGCCCGTGGAGCTCGAACCGCCGGTGGAGCTGGAGCCGCCGGTGGTGGAGGAACCCCCCGAGGTGCCGGTGGACGTACCCGTCGAGGTGCCGGTCGAGGTGCCCTCGGAGGTACCCGTGGACGTGCCCGTCGAAGTACCGGTCGAGGTGCCCTCGGAAGTACCCGTGGACGTACCCTCCGACGTACCCGTCGAGGTGCCCTCGGAGGTACCCGTGGACGTACCCTCCGACGTACCCGTCGAGGTGCCCTCGGACGTGCCCGTGGACGTACCCTCCGAGGTGCCCGACGAGGTGCCCTCGGTCACGCCCACCGAGGCGCCCTCGGACGTACCCTCCGAGGTACCCGTCGAGGTGCCCTCGGAAGTGCCTTCGGACGTACCCTCCGACGTGCCGTCCGGCGCACCCACTCCGGAGACGGAGACGCCGAGGTCGAGGGCCGAGGCGGCACCGGCCACCGTCAGCGAGGCACCGGCCGCGATCACGGCACCGGCGGCTATCCGCGCGAAGCGGATACGCGTCTTCTTGGTCATCTGATTGCTACCCCCAGTAGCCGATCGTCAGTGAGGGCCGCGTACGGGGGGCGGTGATCAACGGGGACGGCTGAGAAGTTCGCCGCGCCCCCGGTTCACATGCGCCCCAGAGATACGCATGCCGCGCGTTACCCTTCCCACTTTTCAAAGCAACGTCAAGGCCGTTGCGCGCGCGATGTCCTCGTACGGGGCCTATGCCGGACCCTGCGGGCAAGAGTGTGACGAAAAGCCCAGTCGCCGGACAGAAAAAAGGCAACTGCCGCCTGTTCGGCGGCAGTTGCCTTGTCGACAAATCGTTCCGTCGGGTTACTTCTCCTGCTGCTTGCGCCAGCGAATCCCGGCCTCGAGGAAACCGTCGATCTCACCGTTGAACACGGCCTCGGGGTTGCCGACTTCGTATTCGGTGCGCAGGTCCTTGACCATCTGGTACGGGTGCAGGACGTACGAACGCATCTGGTTGCCCCAGGAGCTGCCGCCGTCCTTGAGGGCGTCCATCTTGGCCCGCTCCTCCTGGCGCTGCCGCTCCAGCAGCTTCGCCTGGAGAACGTTCATGGCGGTCGCCTTGTTCTGGATCTGCGACCGCTCGTTCTGACAGGAGACGACGATGCCGGTGGGAAGGTGGGTCAGCCGGACCGCGGAGTCGGTCGTGTTGACACCCTGGCCACCGGGGCCGGACGACCGGTAGACGTCCACCCGCAGCTCGGACTCGTCGATCTCGATGTGGTCGGTCTGCTCGACGACGGGCAGGATCTCCACGCCCGCGAAGGAGGTCTGCCGACGCCCCTGGTTGTCGAAGGGGGAGATACGGACGAGACGGTGGGTGCCCTGCTCGACCGAGAGGGTGCCGTAGGCGTACGGCACCTGCACGGCGAAGGTGGTCGACTTGATGCCGGCCTCTTCCGCGTACGACGTCTCGATGAGCTCGGTCTTGTAGCCCTTCTGCTCCGCCCACCGCAGGTACATCCGCTGGAGCTTCTCCGCGAAGTCGGCGGCGTCGACGCCACCGGCCTCGGCGCGGATGTTGACGAGGGCCTCACGGGAGTCGTACTCGCCGGACAGGAGCGTACGGACCTCCATCTCGTCCAGCGCCTTGCGGACGGCGGTGAGCTCGGACTCGGCCTCGGCGCGGGTGTCCGGGTCGTCCTCCTCCTCGGCCATCTCGAAGAGCACGACGAGATCGTCGATCCGTCCGCGCAGCGCCTCCGCCTTCCTGACCTCGGCCTGGAGGTGGGACAGCTTGCTGGTGATCTTCTGCGCCTCGTCCGGGTTGTCCCACAGGGACGGCGCGGCCGCCTGCTCCTCGAGCACGGCGACATCTGCCCTCAGCTTGTCGAGGTCCAGAACGGCCTCGATCGACTCCATGGTCGAGGAGAGGGACTTGAGCTCTTCGGATACATCGACGACTGCCACGCATCCAGCGTAACGGCTCCGCCGGGCGACGAGCGCCGGGGCAGGCGTGACCTCGTACCCGGGCGGTTCGGGCCGGGCGACGGACGGAGCCGGGATGGGCAGCGGACGGAGCCGGGACGGACCACGACCCGGTCCGACACGAGCGACGGGCGGGTCCGGCACCGACCGGCCTCGGAGTCGGCCCGGGGCTCGGGCGGACGCGGGGCGCGGGCTGGTCCCGGGGCCCGGCTTCGGTCCGCGGGCGGAGCCCCGGGGGCAGGTCCGGTCCGCCCAGGCGGGCCGGGTCCGGTCCCGGTTCGCGGGCAGGGCAGGTCCGGTCCGCTCAGGTCACGGGTTCTGCGGGGCCGAGTGCTTGCTGTCCTGCGGGGGTGTCCCCGTGTCGTCCCCCGATGTCGCCCACCAGGTGCCGATCCCGACCGCGGCCACGAGGACCACCGCGGCCGTCCCCAGCGTCACCCGGCGTCTGCGCGCCGAGGCCCGGTGGCGCGCGGATCCGGGCCGGGGCGCCCCTGCGGCCCGCGGCGCGCGCGCCGTGCCCCGGGCGCCGCCCGCGAGCTCGTCCGGGCCCGGCACCCTCATCGACGTGTGCGTGTCCCGGTTGGAGTCCGGCTTCGCGCCCGGCACCAGGGGTACGGCCCCGCGCCGGCGCACCGCGCGCTCACCGACGGGCGCGGCCGGCTCGCCCGCCTCGTCCATCGGGGCCTCCCCCGGCTCCGCGTCCGGCTCGTCCACGTCGAGCGGCGGCATCCCGGCCAGCATCGGCAGCTGCTCGCGCAGCCGGGCCGCCAGCTCCGAGGCGCGCAGTCGCGAGGCCGGTGCCTTCGCCAGGCACTGCACCATCAGCTGCCACAGCTCGTCGGGGATGCCCGGCAGCGGCACCACGGTCTCGGTCACGTGCCGGCGCAGCACGGCGCCCTGATGCCCGCCCCCGAAGGGCGTGAACCCGGCCAGCAGCTCGTACAGCACGGTCGCGAGCGCGTAGATGTCCACCGCCGCCCGCGGCGGCAGCCCCTCCACGATCTCCGGCGCCAGATAGTCCGGCGTTCCGATGATCTTCGTGGCGCGGGTGCGCTTGGGCGAGTCGATCAGTTTGGCGACCCCGAAGTCCGTCAGCAGCGCCGGATGCGCGCCGCCGGGACCCAGCGGGCCCTGCATGTCCAGCAGGACGTTCTCCGGCTTGACGTCCCGGTGGACGACCCCGGCGGCGTGCGCGGCCGCGAGTCCCTCCGCCACGTCCGCCACGATGGCCACCGCCGCCTCGGGCGCCAGCCTGCGCTCCCGGTCCAGCCGGGTGCGCAGGTCCGTGCCGCGGACGAGATCCATGACCAGCGCCAGGTCGTTCCCGTCGACGACGAGATCCCGCACGGACACCACATGGGGATGTTCGAGGCCCAGCAGCGCCGTGCGCTCCTGGACGAAGCGGCCCACGAGTTCCTCGTCGGACGCGAGGTCCTCGCGCAGCAGCTTGATGGCGACGGGCCCCTCGGGCCCCTCGCCCAGCCACACCGTGCCGGCGCTGCCGCGCCCCAGGATCTGGTGGGCGGCGTACCGGCTGCCGATCTTCCGTGCCAAGGCTGCTCCTACGGACGCGTGTTGTCGCTAAAACTACGCGTCCGGCGAGCCAACCTTCACCGCCGAGGCGGAAATCACCTGTCAGGTGTCGACAAATCCCCAGACAGACGGCCGGCCGGCGGTCGCCCCGCCGGTCCGGCCGGTCCGTCAGTTGTTGCCGCCGCCGGTCGGCGCGCCGCTGTTGCCGAGATCCCCGATCCAGCCGGACACCTGGTCGTACATGTGCACGATCTGGCCCCAGAAGCTCCGGGTGGTGCCGATCCAGTCCTGGAGCGGGGTCAGCTCCCAGATCAGCCAGCCGGCGACGAACAGGATGACGATCGTGAACAGGCACCCCTTCAGGCAGCCCAGACCCGGGATCTTCATCGGGTTGGCGCTGCGCTGGCGGGGCTCGCGCGGCTCCCGGGCGGGCCGCTGCGGCTGCTGCGGCTGGCGGGGCTGCTGAGGCGGCGCGTACTGCTGCGGCTGCCGGGGCTGCTGCTGCGGCTGCTGGTACCCGTACCCCTGCTGGTAGCCCTGCTGACCGCGCTGCTGCGGCTGCTGCTGCGGCTGTCGGGCCGGGCGCGGCGCGGGCTGCTGCGGGCGCGCGACCTGGCGCTGCGGGCGGCGCCGCAGCGGGTCCTCGCCGGGGTCGAGGTACTGGACCTGCGTCTGCTCGTTGCGGTCGCGGGCGGCCCTCAGCTGGGACTGCCAGGGGTGCGGCTCCGCCGGGCCGCCCGGCCGCTGTCCGGGCTGGTTCGGCGGCACCGGCGGCATGACGGCGGTCGGGTCCGCCGCGCCCCGGTTGGGCAGTACGGCGGTGGGGTCGGCGGCGCCCGCCGGGCCCCCGGTGTGCGGCAGGAAGCTGGTCGCGGCGTTCGGGTCGTACATCCCGGGCGCCTGGCCGGTGGGCAGCACCTGGGTGGCGTCCGCGGACCCGGGCACCACGGACGGCGCCAGCAGGGACCCGACGGCCTCCGCGGCGGCGATCTGCGCGGAGTTCGCGTGCACGCCGATGCCCTCGGCGACGACCCGCAGGGCGTGCGCGAGGTTCACGGCGCTCGGCCGTTCGTCCGGGTTCTTGCGCAGGCAGCGCTCGATGACCGTCCACAGCGGGTCGGGCACGGTGGAGGGCCTGCGGGGCTCGGCGCTCAGGTGCTGGTGCAGCACCTCCAGCGCGGAGCCGCCACCGAACGGCGGACGCCCGGTGACCAGTTCGTACAGCAGGATCCCGGCGCCGTAGATGTCGACGGCGGCGGTCTGCGGGCGGCCCTCGGCGGACTCCGGGGCGACGTACGCGGGCGTGCCGACGAACTCGTGGGTGCGGGTGAGGCCGGGTGAGTCGGCGAGGCGCGCGATGCCGAAGTCGGTCAGCATCGGGTGCATCCGGCCGCCGTCCTGCCGCAGCAGGACGTTGGCCGGTTTCAGGTCGCGGTGCACCACGCCGTCGGCGTGACTGGCGGCGAGCGCGTCCGAGATCTGGGCGGTGAGCAGGGCGGCGGCGACGGGTGAGAAGGGCCCGTTCTCGCGCAGGTAGCGGTGCAGGTCGGGGCCGTCGACGAGGTCCATGACCAGCGCCAGCAGATCGCCCTCGACGACCAGGTCGCGGACCTGGACGATGTTCGGATGGGTCAGCCGGAGCAGGACCGACCGCTCCCGCAGGAACCGCGTCACGACGTCCTGGTCGTTCGCGAGCTCCTCCTTGAGGACCTTGATCGCGACGGTCTCGCCGGGCTGGCCGGGAACGGCCGCCTCGGCGCCCGCGGTCTCACGCTGGCGGGCTCGCCAGACGGTGCCCGTGGCGCCGCGTCCGAGCGGCTCCTCGAGCAGATACTTGCTGCCTACCGGCCGCACGTCATGTGCTCCCTGCTGCTTGCCTGGTGTTCCGGCCCAACTGTCGGATGTTCCGACCCACTCTAGTGCCGCCCCGTCCGGCACCGGGATGTCGTCATTCTGTGGGTCTTACGTACCCGAGCCCGTACATGTTCGAAGGAAAGACGCTCGCCGGGGCCACCGTGGTTGCCGTAAGCGAACGTGACCGATCTCAAGCGGTCGCCCGCACGGTCCGGGTCAGGCACTTTTGCGGGCAGAGCCGACCATTCAAGATCACTTGGTGGTGGGCGGCGGGCGCGTTGTCGGTGGCAAGTGCGAGGATGCCCCCAGTACTGGCCGACGTGCTCGTGCGGGGTGGGAGAAGTCCGCGGTGGGGGACCGCGGCACGGCTTCGTCCTCGCCCGGCGGGCGCCCGCGCAGAAGGGACCGCTGACGGCGATGCAGATCCGGCTGACCGTCGTAGACCCCCTGGGTCCTCCCTCCGATCCGCGGGGGCGCGCCACCGCCCGCGACGTGCTGGTCACCGCGCCCGCGGGGACGGCCCTGGCGGCGGTGGCGGCGGCGCTGTCCTCGTCGGTCTCCGGCGAGGCGGGTGGCTCCGCGCACGACCGCCCCCGGGAGTCCGCGGGCGGTCCCGTGGTGCTGTACGTCGGCGCGGAGCGGCTGGACGCCCAGCGCTGCACGCTCGGCGAACCCCCGCTGATCGACGGCGCGGTGCTGTCCCTGGGCGCCCCCGCCGAGCCCGAGCCGCACCCCGAGATGGACGACGCCCCGGCCCAGCTCCACGTGGTGGCGGGCCCGGACGCGGGCGGGGTCCATCTGCTGCACGGCGGCCCGGTGAACATCGGCCGCTCCGCCGACGCCGACGTCCCGCTCGACGACCCGGACGTCTCCCGGCTGCACTGCGCGGTCACCCTCGACCCCGACGGCCGCGTCTCGGTCGCCGACCTCGGCTCCACCAACGGCACCGCCCTGGACGGCACCCGGGTGCACACCCGCCCGGTGCGCTTCACGCCGGGCGCCCTGCTGCGCATAGGCGAGTCGGCGCTGCGGCTCGCCCCCGCCGGGGGCCCCGGGGCGAGGGTGGCGACGACGCCCGACGGCGAGGGACATGTGCGGGTGGCCTGCGGGGCCGGGAACGAGTCCTTCGCCGGTGACGGCCAGGACCGGGCCGCGCACCGCGCCGGCACGTCCGGCACGTCCGCGCAGGCTCCGGGAGCGCCGGACGCCGCGGCCGGCGCCGGCTCCCCCGACACCCCCGACACGGGCACCGGACACGCCTACGGCTCGGTGAGCTGGGGCGCCTCCGGCACCGCGTCGGGCGCCCGCGCCCACGGCCCGGTGGAACCCCCCGTCGTGCCGGTCCAGGGCGGGGCCCCGCTGATCGAGAACCACGGCGCCGCGCCGGGCGGCGGCACGACGTACGGCAGAGGCGACGGCGACACCCACGGCGGACGGACCGGGGCGGACGGCTCCGGCACCACGGACCCCGGCCGCTTCGGCGGCGACCGCTTCGGCAGTGGTACGACGGACGCCCTCCGGTCCGGGACCGGCCCCGGCGCGGACGCCGACCCCGCGCCCCCGCACACCTTCCACACGCCCGGCGGAGCACCGGCCGCGCGCAGGCGCTCCGGCGGCCTGACCGGGTGGGCCCGGCGGCTGGCCGGCGGCCGCGGCACGCCGGACCCGGCAGGACCCGGCGGGTACGACGAGCAGCCGCAGGGCGGGGCCGTCGCCCCGTCGGCGCTGTCGCCCCGCAGACCGGACACCTGGCCGGACCCGGCCGCCCTGCTGCTGACGGCGCTGGGCCCCGGCCCCCGGCTGTGGGAGCGCGGCCCTGGGCACCCGGAGACGCTCACGGTGCGGCTCGGCACCACCGACCGGACCGCGCCCGACGGCTCGGGTCCGCTGCCCGCGGTACCGGTGACCGCCGATCTGCGCGAGGCCGGGGCGCTGGGCCTCGCGGGTCCGCGCCCCCGGCTGTCCGGGCTTGCGCGCGCGGTCGTGGCGCAGCTCACCGCGCTGCACTCCCCGGACACCCTGGAGATCGTCCTGCTCAGCGCGGACCGCTCCCGCCCGGTGGAGGAGCGTGCCGCGGAGTGGGCCTGGCTCGGCTGGCTGCCCCATGTGCGCCCGGCGCACGGCCAGGACTGCCGGCTGCTGCTCGCCTACGACCGTGAGCAGACGGCGGCCCGCACCGAGGAACTGCTGCGCCGGCTGGCGGACCACCCGGAGGACCCGGCCCCCGCGGCCCACCGGTCGGAGCCGTACGGCCGGCCGGCCGTGCCCTCCCCCCGGCGCCCCTCCTGGGCCCGGGACGACGGCGCGGCGGACTCGGCCGAGGCCTTCCCGGGGCCGTACACCGTGGTCGTCGTCGACGGCGACCCCGGGGGTGCGGACCTGCGCGAGGCGGTGGCCCGGCTGGTGGTGGAGGGCCCGCGGGCCGGCATCCACGTGGTGTGCCTGGCCGAGACGGCCCCGGCCTCGCCCGCCTCCCCGGTGACACAGACGTACGACGCGGCCTGCGCGGCGACCCCGGTGTTCCGTGAGTGCGGCGCGGTGGCGCTGCTCAGCGGGGACGTGGCGACGGCGGTGCAGCTGATGCGGGTCGGCCGGATCGCGGCGGACCCGGCCGGGCACGGCCCCATCGGCCATGGCACGGTCGCGGCCGTGGACGCCGTCTCGCTCGCCTGGGCCGAGCGGTTCGGGCGGGCGCTGGCGCCGCTGCGCCCGGACGGCGCCCCGGGCCAGCGGCAGCCGCGCGTGTCGGTGCCGCTGCCGCAGGCGGCGCGGCTCCTGGACGAGCTGGGTCTGGCGCGGGCGACCCCCGCGTCCCTGATGGCCCGCTGGGCCGACGCCGGCGACGACGCCGAGGCGCTCGGCGGCCGGGCGGCGGCCGTCCTGGGGGCCGGACCGCGCGGACCGGTCGGCGTGGACCTCGTCGTCGAGGGCCCGCATCTGCTGGTCGAGGGACCGGCGGGCAGCGGGCGTACGGAGCTGCTGCGGGCCCTGGTCGCCTCGCTCGCCGCCGCCGAGCGCCCCGACCGGCTGGGCATCGTCCTGGTGGACGGCCGGGACGGCTCGGGCAACCCGGGCGGCGGCCATGGCGAGGGTCTGCGGGTCTGTACGGACGTACCGCACGTCACCACGCATCTCACCGCCAACGACCCCGTGCGCATGCGGGAGTTCGCGCAGTCGCTGAGCTCCGAGCTGAAGCGCCGGGCCGAGCTGCTCGGCCGCTCCGACTTCGCCTCCTGGCACGCCCGTCGCGAGGTCTCGGGCCGGATCGTCGCCCAGCGCACGGCGTCGGCCCGCGGTACGTCCCGGCCCGGGGGCGGGTCCGGAGCCGGGCTCGGGACGGGAGCGGGTCTCGGGTCCGACGGCTCGGATGATCTCGACTCCCCACCCAGCGCGACGATCCGGCTGCGGCCGGGCGCGGCCGGGCGGCGGACCGAGGCGCCGCCGCCGCTGCCCCGGCTGGTGGTGGTCGTGGACGACCTGGACGCGCTGGTCTCCCCCGCGCTGGGCTCCCCCGGGCGGCCCGCCGCGGGTTCCGTGATGCGCGCGCTGGAGGCCGTGGCCCGCGAGGGCGAGCGGCTCGGCGTCCACCTGGTGGCGGCCACCGGCCCCGGCGGCCGTACGGCGGAGACGGAACCGGCCCGCCGGGCCGCGCTGCGGGTGACGCTGGAGGCGCCGGAGTCCGGGGCCGACGAGCCGGCGCCGGGGCGCGGACAGCTCAGCGTCGCGGACGGGCGGACGGTCCCCTTCCAGGGCGGCCGGGTCACCGGCCGCATCCCCCGCACGGCGACCCTGCGGCCCACGGTGGTCCCGCTGGACTGGTCCCGCATGGGCGACCCGCCGGCCCGCCGTCCGGTGCGGGAACTGGGCAACGGTCCGACGGACCTGGCCCTGCTGGCCAGCGCGCTGGAGCGGGCGGCCCGGGAGGTGTCGGCGGCGCAGGTGCCGTCCCTGCTCTGACGCGTCCCGGGGCCTGTCCGCCGGACAGGCCCCGAGCGGACAGGCCCCGAGTCCGATCCGCCGCGAGTCCGTTCCGTCCCGATCGCGCCCGATCACGACGTGGTCACGATCGCCCACTTGACACCGTATGCGCTCTTGCCGACCCCATGGACCCGGCGTAGACCGGAGCGCACGGGGCAAGCGGTCGACGTTCGACGACGAACGAAGAACGGGGCAGTGATGCTGAGGACGAGCAGAACACACCGGACACGCACGACCGCGAGAGCGGCGGCAGCCGTCGCCGCGGGCGCACTGGCACTCTCGCTCACCGCGTGCGGAGGCGGCGGCGACAAGAAGAGCGACGGCGGGAGCACCGCGAGCGCGGACGGCACCGTCGCCCTTCCCAGGCTCGACGGCACCACCCTGTCGGTCGCCGCCGTCTGGACCGGGGCCGAACAGGCGAACTTCAAGAAGGTGCTGGCGGAGTTCGAGAAGCGCACGGGCGCCAAGGTCACCTTCGTGCCCGCCCAGGACCCGATCATCAACTTCCTCGGATCGAAGATCGCGGGCGGTCAGCCGCCGGACGTGGCGATGCTGCCCCAGCCGGGCGCGATCAAGCAGGCCGTGGAGAAGAACTGGGCCAAGCCGCTCGGCGCCGAGGCGCAGGCCGAGCTCGCCAAGAACTACTCCCAGGCCTGGCAGGACATCGGCAAGGTCGACGGCAAGCAGTACGGCGTCTACTACAAGGCCGCCAACAAGTCCCTGATCTGGTACAACGCCAAGGTCTTCGAGAACGCGGGGGCGAGCGAGCCGAAGACCTGGCCAGAGCTGCTGAACACCGCGCAGACCGTCTACGACTCCGGGGTGGCCCCGTTCTCCGTCGGCGGCGCCGACGGCTGGACCCTCACCGACTGGTTCGAGAACGTCTACCTCTCCCAGGCGGGCCCGGAGAAGTACGACCAGCTGGCCCAGCACAAGATCAAGTGGACGGACCCCTCGGTGAAGGAGGCGCTGACCACCCTCGCCCAGGTCTGGGGCAAGAAGGGCTACGTGGCGGGCGGCGCGGACGGCGCGCTCCAGACCGAGTTCCCGGCATCCGTGACGCAGACCTTCACCGGCGGCGACCAGCCGAAGGCGGCCATGGTCTTCGAGGGCGACTTCGTGCAGGTCAACATCGGCGAGACGAAGGCGAAGGTGGGCACGGACGCGAAGGTGTTCCCGTTCCCGAAGGTCGGCGCCACCGCGCCCGTGGTCAGCGGCGGCGACGCGGCCGTCGTGCTGAAGGACTCCAAGGGCGCGCAGGCGCTGGCCACCTTCCTGGCCTCGCCGGACGCCGCGACCGTGCAGGCGAAGCTGGGCGGCTACCTCTCCCCGAACAAGAACGTCGACCCGTCGGTGTACCCGAACCCGGTGCAGCAGAAGATGGCCAAGGCGCTGATCGCAGCCGGCGACGACTTCCGCTTCGACATGTCCGACCAGGCCCCGCAGGCCTTCGGCGGCACCCCGGGCAAGGGCGAGTGGAAGGACCTCCAGGACTTCCTGAAGAACCCGTCGGACGTGGCGGGCACCCAGGCGAAGCTGGAGAAGGACGCGGCGGCGGCGTACGGGAACGGGAGCTGATCCGGCGATGGCGTCGGACATCCCGGCGGGGGCCGGTCCGGCCCCCGCCGGGCCGAGCAGACGCAAGAGCGTGACCGGCACCCGCAGGACCGTGGCGGCGCTGTTCCTGCTGCCCGCCCTGGTGCTGCTCGGCGCGCTCGTGGTCTACCCGATCGGGTACTCGGTCGTACGCAGTTTCTACGACCGCTCCGGTGACGGCTTCGCCGGATTCGACAACTACCGGGCCCTGTTCACCGACGACGGCATCCGTACGGCGCTGAAGAACAACGTCATCTGGGTGGTGTTCGCGCCCACGGTCGCCACCGCGCTCGGTCTGATCTTCGCGGTACTGACCGAACGGGTGCGCTGGGGAACGGCGTTCAAGCTGGTCGTCTTCATGCCGATGGCGATCTCGATGCTGGCGGCCGGCATCATCTTCCGGCTGGTCTACGACCAGGACCCGGACAAGGGCGTCGCGAACGCGGTGTGGGTCGGGGTGCACGACACGTTCGCGCAGTCGTCGGCGTTCCCGAACGCCCACCCTGGCCGCGATTCGCCGCTCGTCGCCCAGGGCGGCGGGTTCGTCACCAAGGACCCGGTCCGCACCGGCGAGGCCGTCACCCTGCCGCTCGTCGGTGTCGCCCCCGACCAGATGCCCGACGGCGCCGCGCCGGCCGCGAAGCCGAAGGCCGAGCCGGGGAAGATCACCGGCACCACCTGGCAGGACTTCACCCGCGGCAAGGGGGTGGGCACGCTCGGCGCCCCCGACCCGTCCGAACCGGGCTACTCCGGCATGCGGATCGAGGCGGTGAAGGACGGCCGGGTCGTGGCGTCGGCGAAGGCCGCCGCCGACGGCACCTTCACGCTCCCGGCCGCCGCGGACGGGGCCTTGCTGCGGCTGCCCGCGAGCAACTTCAAGGCGCCGTACAACGGCGTGAACTGGCTGGGCCCTTCGCTGGTCACCCCGGCCATCATCGGCTCGTACGTCTGGATGTGGGCGGGCTTCGCGATGGTGCTGATCGCGGCCGGGCTCGCGGGCGTGCCCCGGGAACTCCTGGAGGCCGCCCGGGTCGACGGCGCCAACGAGTGGCAGGTGTTCCGGCGGGTCACGGTGCCGCTGCTCGCCCCCGTCCTCGCGGTGGTCGCGGTCACGCTGATGATCAATGTGCTGAAGGTCTTCGACCTGGTCTTCATCATCGCCCCGGGGTCCTCCCAGGACGACGCGAACGTGCTCGCCCTGGAGCTGTACCGCAAGGGCTTCTCCGAGGACCAGCCGGGCGTCGCCAGCGCGATCGCGGTGTTCCTGCTGCTGCTGGTCATCCCGGTGATGTGGTTCAACGTACGGCGGCTCAGGCGGGAGGTGCGGCGATGACGGCATGGCTGCTCGCGAAGGTCAACAGCGGTCTGGTCCGGGTCTTCCTGCTGCTGGTCGGCCTGTTCTGGCTGGTGCCGACGATCGGTCTGCTGCTGTCGTCGCTGCGCTCCCCCACCGACATGAGCGCGAGCGGCTGGTGGGAGGTCTTCTCCCAGCCGTCCCAACTCACCTGGGAGAACTACCGCAACCTGCTGGAGAACGGCGACATCACCGGCTCCCTGGTCAACACGGTGCTGATCACGGTCCCGGCGACCGTGCTGGTGGTGGCGATCGGCTCGCTCGCGGGCTACGCGTTCGCGTGGATGGAGTTCCCGGGCCGGGACTGGTGGTTCCTGGGCGTGGTGGGGCTGTTGGTCGTGCCCGTGCAGGTGGCGCTGATCCCGATCGCCGAACTGTTCGGCAAACTGGGGCTGTTCGGGTCCATCCTCGGGGTGATCCTGTTCCACGTCGGGTTCGGCCTGCCGTTCGCGGTGTTCCTGCTGCGGAACTTCTTCGCGGAGATCCCACGTGAACTCCTCGAGGCGGCCCGCCTCGACGGAGCGGGCGAACTGCGGCTGTTCGCACGGGTCGTGCTGCCGCTGGGCGGTCCGGCGATCGCGAGCCTGGCCATCTTCCAGTTCCTGTGGGTGTGGAACGACATGCTGGTCGCGCTGGTGTTCACCGACGCGGACAGCCAGCCGATCACGGTCGCGCTCCAGACGCAGGTACGGCAGTTCGGCAACAACATCGACGTGCTGGCGCCGGGCGCGTTCATCTCCATGGTGATCCCGCTGGCCGTCTTCTTCGTGTTCCAGCGGCAGTTCGTCACCGGCGTGATGGCGGGCGCCGTCAAGTGACGCGCGTTCCGGGGCGGGTCGAGGTCATCGGCCCGCCCTTCGCCGTTCACCCGGCATCCCCCGTATGCCGCACACACCGTAACCAAGTCACTCCATCGGACGTTCCCGGGCAGAACGCCCCGCGCCGACCCATGGATGTCCCGTGCCCAGGTTCAGTGTCATCGTCCCCGCGTACAAGGTTCAGGCGTACCTGCACGAATGCCTGCAATCGGTGCTCTCGCAGTCGTACGCCGATCTGGAACTGATCGCGGTCGACGACTGCTCCCCGGACGCCTGCGGCGCGATCATCGACGAGTTCGCGGCCCGCGATCCCCGCGTACGGGCGCTGCATCTGCCGGAGAACCAGGGTCTGGGCCCGGCCCGCAACGCCGGCATGGAGCAGGCCAAGGGCGACTACCTGGTCTTCCTCGACTCCGACGACACGCTCACCCCGGGTGCGCTCGACGCGATCGCCGACCGGCTCGAGGCGACCGGCGAACCGGACGTGCTGGTCTACGACTACGCCCGCACGTTCTGGACCGGCGAGGCCGTCCGCAACAGGTTCGCCGGCCGGCTCGCCGAGGAGGGCCCGGCACCGTTCCGGCTCGCGGACCGGCCGGACCTGCTGCGGGTGCTGATGGTGGCCTGGAACAAGGCGTGCCGCCGGGACTTCGTGGAACGCGAGGGGCTGCGGTTCCCGCCCGGCTACTACGAGGACACGCCCTGGACCTATCCGGTCCTGATGGCCGCCGGGTCCCTCGCGACCCTCGACCGGGTGTGCGTGCACTACCGGCAGCGCCGCCAGGGGAACATCCTGGGCACCACCAGCCGTCGGCACTTCGATGTGTTCGAGCAGTACGACCGGGTCTTCGCGTTCCTCGACGGGCGGCCCGAACTCGCCTGCTGGAAGCCGCTGTTGTTCCGCCGCATGGTCGACCACCTCTCGACGGTGTTCACCAGGCCGGGCCGGCTGCCGCGCGCCGCCCGCGCCGAGTTCCTGCGCAGGGCCCGCGCCCAGTACCGCCGTCATCGCGTCCCCGGCGCCCCCGTCTCGCCGCGCACCCGGCTGCGGCACGGCCTGGTCCGCCTGGGCCTGCACCGCACCTACCGCGTGCTGCAACGGGCGACGGGCCTGTACCGCCGGACCCGGCGGCTCGCCGACCGGCTGCTCGAGGTGGCGCGGGCCGGGACGTTGCAGCTGCACTACCGCGTCCAGCTGCGCCTTCCGCTCCGTGCCGACCAGGCGGTCTTCGCGGCCTACTGGGGCCGTGGCCACGGCTGCAACCCGGGCGCGCTGGAGACCGCCTTCCGCACCCACGCCCCGCACATCCGCACGGCGTGGATCGCCCGGCCCGAGCACCACGACACGATCCCGGCGGGCACCGGCCGGCTGACCCCGGGCACGGCCGCCTACTGGACGGCGCTGGCCCGCTCCAAGTACCTCGTCAACAACGTCAACTTCGACCGGCGCCTGGTCAAGCGCCGCGGCCAGGTCTTCGTCCAGACCCAGCACGGCACCCCGCTCAAGCGCATGGGCCTCGATCTCCAGGACCGTCCGGCGGCGGCGCGCGGGATGGACTTCGCGGAGCTCCTCAGGAGCGTCGACAAGTGGGACTACGTCCTGTCCGCCAACCGCCACACCACGCTGACCTGGGAGCGGGTCTACCCCGGCGGCTACACCACGCTCGACTACGGCTACCCCCGCAACGACGTCCTCCAGCGGGCGAGCGCGGCGGACATCGCGCTGCTGCGGGCGTCCCTGGGCATCCCCGAGGGCACGGTGGCGATCCTGTACGCGCCCACCCACCGGGACTACCGCACCACCCGGCACACCCCCCTGGACCTGGAGCGCCTGCTGCGCCGCCTGGGCCCGCGCTTCATGATCCTGGCCCGTTCCCACCAGGGGCAGGCCGGCCCCCCGGCCCGGGGCGCCCGCATCGTCGACGTCACCGGCCACCCGAGCGTGGAGTCGCTGTGCCTGGCCGCGGACGCGCTGGTCACCGACTACTCGTCGATCATGTTCGACTACGCCAACCTGGACCGGCCGATCGTGATCCACGACGCCGACCGGGAGGCGTACGAGGCGACCCGCGGCACCTACTTCGACCTGCGCGCCTTCCCGCCGGGCCCGGTCGTGCGCACCGAGGACGAGCTGACCACCGTCTTCGCGAGCGGCCACTGGCGCGGAGCGCGCTCCGAGCGGCTGCGCGCCGCCTTCCGGGAGCGGTTCTGCCCGTACGACGACGGACACGCCGCCGAACGGGTCGTACGCCATGTGGTGCTGGGCCAGACACCGGGGCTGCCCGCGGTCGTGCCGCTCGACCGGCGGCGCCCGGTGCCGTCTGCGGCCGAGGCGCTCACGTGTTCCCCGCTCGCCACGACGGCGCAACCTTCCGGTCCGTCCCCCGTCACCGACAGCCACTGAACACCGTTTGCCCTATCGGGAGTTCCCATGCCCCTCAGCAACTCGCGGCCCACCCCGTCCCGGCCTCCCACCTGGCGGCCGACCGGGCGGCCGGGCCGGGTCCGTACGGCCTGAGTGCCGGGACCCGGACCGGACCCCGACCGGGCAGGCCGGCCGGTACGCCGGTCGGGGTGCCGGCCGCGCCCCCGGCCGGCACCCCGACCGGGACCTCGACAGAGAAAGAGCAGAATGCCCCGCTTCAGCATCATCGTCCCGTCCCCGGGGATCGGAGGCCGGCTGTCCCTGGCGCTGGACTCCGTCCTCGCCCAGTCCTTCGGCGACTTCGAGCTGATCCCGGTCTGCGACGCGCCCGACGCCCCGGCGGCGGAGGTCGCCGCCGGCTACGCGGGGCGGGACGCGCGGGTGACGCCGGTGCACTCACCTCCGTCCGCCGGGCCGGGCGCGGCGCGCAACGCCGGGATGCGGGTGGCGTCCGGCGCGTATCTGCTGTTCCTCGACGGCGACGACGTGCTGGCCCCGGGCGCGCTGGCCGCGCTGGCCGACCGGCTGGACACCACCGGTGACGTCGACGTCCTGTACTTCGAGCACGAGCGGACGCCGTGGTGGGAGGGCGAGCCGACCAGCCCGGCGGCACCGCTGCTGGCGCAGGCCCCGCCGGACGCCTTCGCCCCCGACCGGGCGCCCGAGGTGACCTGTGTGCGGCTGCCCGTCCGGAGCGCCGCCCACCGCAGGGCGTTCCTCGTCGAGCGGCAGATCGCCTTCCCCGACGGCCACTTCGCGGAGCTGGGCTTCGGCGGCCTGGTCACGATCGCGGCCGAACGGGTCGCCGTACTGCGCTCGGTGGTCGTACGGCACCGGCTGCGCCGCCAGGGCAGCCGGTCGAACCAGCCGGGCGCGCACCACTTCGAGCTGCTCGAACAGACGGACCTGGTGCTCTCGCGGGCCGCCGGGCAGGGGCTGTCCGGCGAACGGGCGGGCGCCCTGTTCGAGCAGCTGTTCGCGCAGGTGCTGAGAACCGCGGCCCACCCCCAGCGGCTGACGTCGGGCAGGCGCGCCTTCTTCCGTCGCGCCGGCCGTCTGTACCGCCGCCACCGCCCGGCCGGTTTCCGCAGGCCGGCCGGCAGCCTGGGCGTGCAGCACCGGCTGCTGGCGGCGGGGGCGTACACCGCGTTCCGCGCCCTGCGCGGCGCCAACCAGGTCGCGGCGCGGGCCGCCCGGAGCGTCCCGCGCCCCCGGACGGTGCTCACCCGGCTGCGGTACCGCAGGCAGTTGCGCCGACCCCTCGATCCCCGGCTGGCGGTGTACTGCGCCTACTGGGGCCGCGGTTACGCGTGCAGCCCGGCCGCCATCCACGCCAAGGCCCGTGAACTCGCCCCGCACATCCGGTCGGTGTTCCTGGTGGAGCCCGAACACGCGCACACCGTGCCGGAGGACGTCGAGCACGTGGTGATCGGCAGCCGCCGCTACTGGGAGGTCCTGGCCCGCGCCACGTACCTGATCAACAACGCCAACTTCGCGGAGGGCGTGGTCAAGCGCGCCGGCAGCGTGCACGTGCAGACCCAGCACGGCACACCGCTGAAGAAGATGGGCGTCGACCAGTCGACGTACCCCGTGGTGGCCGCGGCGACCGGCAGCTTCACCAAGCTGCTGGGCCGCGTCGACCGCTGGGACTACAACCTCTCCGCCAACCGTCACTCCACCCAGATGTGGGAGCGCGCCTTCCCCGGCTCCTACGAGGCCCTGGAGTACGGCTATCCGCGCAACGACGTCTACCTCACCGCGACCGCCGAGGACGTCGCCCGGGTCCGCCGGGAGCTGGGCGTCCCGGAGGGCGCGACGGCCGTCCTGTACGCGCCGACGCACCGCGACCACCAGAGCGACTTCGAGGCGGGCCTGGACCTGGAGAGGTTCTGCGCGGAGGCCGGCGAGGACGTCGTGGTCCTGCTGCGCGCCCACTACTTCTACGACCGGGGCCACGGCACAGGCAGCGGCCGGATCATCGACGTGACCTCGCACCGCTCCTCCGAGGACGTCTGCCTGGCCGCCGACGCACTGATCACCGACTACTCGTCGATCATGTTCGACTACGCCAACCTGGACCGGCCGATCGTCGTGTACGCCGACGACTGGGAGGTCTACCGGGAGACCCGGGGCGTCTACTTCGACCTGCTCGAGGAGCCGCCAGGACCGGTGGCGCGCACCCCGCGGGAACTGGCCCGGGTCTTCGCCGACGGCTCGTACGCGGGGCCGCGCTCCCGCGCGCTGCGGGCCGCCTTCCGGGAGCGGTTCTGCCAGTTCGACGACGGCCGGGCCGCCGAGCGGGTGGTGCGCCGGGTGCTGCTCGGCGAGCCGCCGGAGGCGATCCCGCCGGTGCTGCCGCTCGACCGGCGCGTCCCGGCGCCCGCCGCCGCCACTCTCGTGAGGAGCTGACCCCGCAGTGCCCCGCTTCAGCGTCATCATCCCCTGCTTCAAGGTGCAGGGCTTCCTGCGCGAGTGCCTCGACTCGGTCCTGGAGCAGTCGTACCGGGACATCGAGGTGATCGCCGTCGACGACCGCTCCCCGGACGGCTGCGGAGCGATCCTCGACGAGTACGCGGCCCGCGACCCGCGCGTCACGGTGCTGCACCTGCCGGAGAACGTCGGCCTGGGCCGCGCCCGCAACGCCGGGATGCCCCACGCCACCGGCGACTTCCTCTTCTTCCTCGACAGCGACGACACCCTCACGCCGGGCGCGCTGCGCGCGATGGCCGACCGGCTCGACGAGACCGGCGACCCGGACGTCCTGGTCTTCGACTACGCCCGCACCTACTGGTGGGGCGGCACCCGGCGCAACGCCCTCGCCCATCTGCTCGCACCGGACGGCGGCGCGGGCGCGGGTCCGGACGACGGTGGTGGCGGTGACGGCGGTGGTGGCGGTGACGGCGGTGGTGGCGGTGACGGCGAAACGTTCACGGCCGCCGGGCGCCCGGAGATCCTCGACCTGCTGATGGTGGTCTGGAACAAGGTCTACCGGCGGGAGTTCGTGGCGGAGAACGGCTTCGAGTTCCCGCCCGGGTACTACGAGGACACGCCCTGGACGTTCCCGGTGCTGCTCAGCGCCGGACGGATCGCCACCCTGGACCGGATCTGCCTGAACTACCGCCAGCGCCGCCAGGGCAACATCCTGTCCACCACCAGCCGCAAGCACTTCGACATCCACGACCAGTACGAGCGGGTCTTCGCGTTCGTCGGCGCCCGCCCCGAACTGGCCGTCTGGCGCCCCTGGCTGCACCGCAAGATGGGCGAGCACTGCCTCGACATCCTCGCCAAACCGGACCGGCTGCCGCCCGCGGACCGGGCCGAGTTCTTCCGGCTCACCGCGCGGATGTTCCGCAGGCACCGGCCGCAGGGCACGTCGGTCTCCGGGGAACTGCGACTGCTGGAGGGCGGCTACCCGGCCTATCTGCTGAAGCGGGGCACGGGCCGGGCGGCCCGGGAGCTCGGGCGGCGGGCCCTGCCGGTGTCCAGGGCGGCGGCCGGACGCCTCAAACAGGGCTGGTCCGCGCTGCACGCCCGCCGTCCGCTCGACCCGCACCTCGTCGTGTACTCGGCGTTCTCCCACCGGGGCGTGCTCGGCGACCCGGCGGCCGTCTACCGCAAGGCCCGCGAGATCGCCCCGCACCTGCGCGGGGTGTGGGTGGTGGCCGGCGAGGAGGAGGCCGCCGACCCGGCGCTGCTGCCGGAGGGGGTGGAGCACGTCCTGCTCGACTCCCTGCGCTACCACGAGATCACCGCGCGGGCGACGTACTTCGTCAACAACGTCAACTGGCCCGGCACCCTGGTCAAACGCCCCGGGAGCGTGCACATCCACACCCATCAGGGCACCCCGCTGAAGTACATGGGTGCCGATCTGCGGGACAAGCCCGGCGCCCGGTACGGCCTGGACGTGCCGCAGATGCTGCGCCGCGCCGACCGCTGGGACCACAGCCTGGTCGCCAACCGGCACTCCGAGCTGGTGTGGGAGCGGGCGTACCCGTGCCACTTCGCGTCCGCCCGCACCGGCAGCCCCCGCAACGACGTCCTCGTCGGCGCCGGACCGGCCGAGAGCGCGGCCGCCCGGGACCGGCTGGGCATCCCGCGGGAGGACACGGTCGTGCTGTACGCGCCGACCCGCCGCGAGTACCGGCGCGGCGGCCATGTCGACCGCATCGACCTGGCCCGGTTCGCCGCGGACCTGGGTCCGGGCCACACCCTCGTCGTACGGCTGCACCCCTCGCTCGCCACCGGTCCTGCGCGCGGTCTCGGCCTGGCGGACCTGCACCGGCGCGGGGTGCTGCGCGACGCGACGGACGAGCCGCACGTGGAGACGGTGCTGCTCGCCTCCGACGTGCTGGTCACCGACTACTCGGCCCTGATGTTCGACTACGCCTGTCTGGACCGGCCGGTCGTCGTGCACGCCGACGACCAGGCCGCGTACACGGCGAGCCGGGGCACCTACTTCGACATCACCGCCGAGCCGCCCGGCCATGTCTCCCGCTCCTACCGGGAACTGGCCGGGCTGCTCGCGTCCGGCGGCTGGCGGGACGAGGAGTCGGCGCGGCTGCGGGCGCGTTTCCGGGAACGGTTCTGCACGTACGACGACGGGCGCGCCGCCGAACGCGTCGTACGGACGCTGCTGCTGGGCGAGTCCATGCCGTCCGCGGCCGGGCGGGCGCGGGTGCCCGGACCGGCCGCCGGACACGACCTGCTCGCGTCCTCGTGAGGCCGCGCACCTGGGTCCTGGTGCTGGGCGCGGTCTTCGCCCTGCTCCAGCTCACGAACGTGACCGGCCGGGACACCCCGGACAGCAAGAACTACCTGGCGTACGCGCTGAGTCTGCGCGGCGAGAGCAAGCAGGCGACGGCGGCCGCCACCGTCGACTACATCTGTTCGAGCCGGGCGGCGCTGGCCGCCCGCGACCAGAGCGTGGACGTGGTGCACTTCCACCGGGCGGACCCCGCTCCGCAGGTCCTGGCGGAGTGCCGGGCCCGGGAACTCCAGGTCGTCGAGGCGCGGCTGGCGGCCGGCCAGACCGGCGGGCACACGCTGCCGTACCTCTCCGAGCGGTTCATGCGGATCTTCGAGGTGCGGCCCGGCTATCCCGTGTTCCTGCTGCCGTTCATCACGGTGTTCGGGGTGACGTGGGGGATGTGGGCGGCGAGCGTGGTGGTCACGGTGGCGGGCGGTGTCCTCGTCTTCCTGGTCCTGCGCACGCTGCGGGTGCCGGCCTCCCTGTGTCTGACCGGGCAGGCGCTGTACTACGTCCTGCCGTGCGGCACCACCGCCATGCGCCCGATGGCCGAGGGGCTGATGCTGGCCCTGACCCTGACGGCGGTGTGGGGCTGCGCGCTGGCCCTGGACCGCCGGGTCCGCGCGGGCACGCTGCTCGTCTGCGGGTCGCTGGCCGCGCTGTTCACCGTGAAGCACTCCCAGGCGCTGTTCCTGGCGGGATGCCTGGCGGCGGCCGGCGCGGTGATCGCCGTACGGCGGTGGCGGGCGGGTGCGGGATACGGGCGCGCCCCGGCGGCGGGCGCGGCAGCGGTCGCGGTGGCGGGCTGCTGCGGCGTGCTCGGCACGGTGCTGCTGGCGAACGCGCTGCACTACCCGTCCGGTTCGGAGAGCGTGCAGGATCTGCTGACGGACCACTTCGCGCGGCCCGACCGGATCCGCCCGTGGGCGGAGTTCCGCCAGCTCCAGGGCAACTTCTGGCCGGAATGGCTCAGACGGGAGGTGCGGGAGCCGCTGTTCCTGGCGGCGCTGGCCGCCGGGGCATGCGGGGCGCTGCGCCGGCGGCGGGCGTTCGGCGGGTTCCTGCTCGCGGCCGCGTTCACCGGGGTCCTCACCCAGGCCGCGCATCCCGACATCACCGTGTGGGGCGACCGGCTGATCGTCCTGGCCTGGCTGCTGCCCGTGGTGGGGGTGCCGCTGCTGCTGGAGCCGCTCGTGCGGGGCCGGGCCGTCGTCCCGGCCGTCCCCGCCGTCCCTGCCGTCCCCGCGCAGGACCGGGCCGGGACCGGGGCCGGGGCCGACGCCGGGGCCGGGGCCGACGCCGGGGCCGGGGCCGGGGCCAGGTCCGCCGGGCTCACCCGATGAGGTGACAGTCGGGTGGGCCTGTGATCACGGCGGGAAGGTACGGCCAATGCCCCTGAAGTCCTTCCACGTCCTCGCGCCGGTCCGGTGAGCGCCGGCGCCCTCGTCCGACGACCGGCCCGCGGAGCCACCGCGCTGCGCGGCGGCGGCCGTCTCCGGCGTCCCACGCCGTACCAGGTCTTCGGCTTCCTGTTCTGGCTGGTGATGTCGCTGGCGTACTGGCGGGTCCCGCTGTGCTGCGACGCGGGGCAGCACGCGGCGGTCGTCGAACGCCTCAAGGCGCATCTGCTGCACCCACGGCACCCGATGGCGGACCTGCCGGGCGCGAGCAGCCCGTACTACTCGCCGTACGCGCTCGCGCAGGGTGTCTTCGCCCGGCTGACGGGGCTGTCCGGCTGGGAGGTGGTCAGGCTCGCCGGTCCGCTGAACCTGCTGGTGCTGCTGACCGGCGTCGGCCGCTTCGTGAAGGTGCTGTCGCCCCGGCCGTGGGCGCCGGTGCTGGCGCTGGCGTCGATGACCCTGCTGTGGGGCACCGAGCGGGCCTGGTGGAGCGGTTATCTCGGCCTGATGTCGATGACCGGGACGCTCGCCTACCCGTCCGCGTTCGCGGCGGGGCTCGCCTTCTGGGCCTGGTCGCTGACCGGCGCCCGGGTCCGCGACACCCGGCGGGTGCGGTACGTGGGGCCGAGCGGGCTGCGCGGTCTCGCCGGGTACGCGGCGGTCGGCGCGCTGTACGGGGTGATCCTGCTGGTCCATCCGATCACGTCGGTGGCGGCGGTGACGGGGGCGGCCGCCCTGGTCGCGGGCCGGCGGCGGGACCGGCGGCCGGCGGTGTGGGCGCGGTGGGCGCTGGCGGGCGCGGTGGCCGTGGCCGTCGGGGCCTGCTGGCCGTATTTCAACGTGTTCGCCCTGGCCGGGGACGACAGCGTGGACGCGATGCACCGGCCGCTGTACCTGGATCTCGGCGGCCACTTCTGGCTGGCCCTGCTCGGGCTGCCGGCGCTGTGGCTGCGGGCCCGCCGGTCGTCGTGGCGTGATCCGCTGGTGCTGATGTTCGTGCTGGACTGCCTGGTGGTGGCGTACGGCTGGTTCAGCGGGCACTACACCTACGGCCGGATCCTCGGACTGACGCTCGTGGGGCCGCAGTTCGCGCTGGCCGTGGAGCTGGCGGCGGCCCGGCCGTGGCCGGTGTGGCGCAGGGTGCTGGGCGTGCTGGCGGCGACCGGGGCCTGCGTCGGCTTCCTCACCGTGCAGGCCGGGGCCGTGATCCCGCGGGCACTGGACCCGGTCGGGTTCGAGCAGCCGCCGGACTGGCCGACGTACGCGTGGGCCGCGCAGCACATCGGGCCCGGCGAGGTGGTGATCGCCGACGGGTACTACGCCGTCCACGCGATCGCGGGCTACGGTCCGAACCTCGCCGCGCCCGCCTGGCCGGACGCGGCGCTCGACGAGCGGGTGCGGCTTCGGCGGCTCGCCGACGTGCAGGCCTACCTCGCCCCGACCGCGACCCGCGCCGAGCGGGCCGCGATCGGCCGCCGGTACCACGTGCGCTGGCTGCTGCTCACGCGTTGGCGCACCGTGCCCGAGGAGGCGGTGGTGGTGGCGTGGAGCCGACGGACGGGGGAGGTGCTGGCGCGGGTCGACTACGGCTCCCGCTCCCGCGGGGAGGCCGTGCGGGGACCTACTCGATGACGAGGTCGACGTCGATGTTGCCGCGGGTGGCGTTGGAGTAGGGGCAGACCTGGTGGGCCTGCTCGACCAGCTGGCGGCCGGTGCTCTCGTCCACGCCCTCGGGCAGCTCCACGCGCAGGGTGACCTTCAGGCCGAAGCCCACGCCCTGCTTGCCGATGCCGACCTCACCGGTGACGGCGGCGTCGCTCACGTCCACCTTGGCGGCCCGGCCCACCACGCCCAGGGCGCTGGCGAAGCAGGCGGCGTAACCGGCGGCGAAGAGCTGCTCCGGGTTGGTGCCCTGGCCGTTGCCGCCCAGCTCCACCGGCGGGGCCAGCTGGACGTCCAGCTTGCCGTCGGAGGAGACGGCACGGCCGTCGCGGCCGTGGGTGGCGGTGGCGACAGCGGTGTAGAGCGCGTCCATGGAAGACCATCCCTCTCGAAGTGACGTTCCGGCGGCCCGGTCCGGCCGCCCTCACGACCACAAGTAGAGCACGCAATTCAGTTGTGCGCAATTAAATGGCTCGCAAGAGCTACCCTGGGGGCATGACGCCCACCCAGCAGCCCAGCACCGAGACCGGGGAGAACGAGACCGGGGAGAACTGGCTCCGCCTCGACCGCCAGATCTGCTTCTCCCTGCACGCCGCCTCGCGCGCCTTCAACGGGGTCTACCGCGTGCTCCTCAAGGACCTCGGGCTCACCTACCCGCAGTACCTCGTGATGCTGGTCCTGTGGGAGCGGGGCGACCTGCCGGTGAAGAAGCTGGGCTCGTTCCTGCGCCTCGACTCCGGCACCCTGTCGCCGCTGCTCAAGCGACTGGAGGCGGCGGGCCTGGTCACCCGGGAGCGCAGCGCGCGCGACGAACGCTCGGTGGAGGTGCGGCTGACCGGGGCGGGCCTCGCGCTGCGCGAACAGGCGCTCCAGGTGCCGCAGCGGATCGCCGCCGCGACCGGCTTCGGCCTCGACGAGATCCGCGACCTGCACGAACGCCTCGACCGGCTCACCACGGCGCTGGACGCGGCAGCGCTGGAGGAGATACCCGACTGCCCGTAGCCGGGCGGCGCACATACAGGCGCAGGACGGTTCCCCCGCTCACGAACTCCCGCCGCGGCTCGCGGGGGACGAACTCCTCGTTCACCACGGTGAGCTTGAGCCGCTCGGCCGGGTCGCCCGGATACCAGGGCGAGCGCAGGGCGTACGGCTCGGCGACCACCCAGAGCCGGTCGACGGCGTCGAGCCTGCGGCGCAGCAGCCCCGCGTCGACCTCGACGCCGTACAGCGTCCCGGACGCGGGTCCCGACACCTTCAGGGCCAGGTCGCGCGTCCGCCGGAACGCCCTCGGGTACGCCAGCGCCGGGCGCCGCCCGATGGACGGCAGGAACACCACCGGGTCGCCCGGCGCCAGTTCGCGCGCGGCGAGCGCGGCGACCGCGGTGAGGTTGTCCGGGCGGCGGCCGGGGTCGCGGTCGAGGCGGTACAGCGGAAGTTGCCCGGCGAACGTGAGTGCGACGGCCGACGCGCCCGCGAGGACGACGGCACGCGCACCGGCGGCCGTACCGGCGCGCGGCAGGGCGCCGAGCAGCCGGTCGGCGCCGGCGGCCGCCAGCAGCGGCGCGCCCGCCAGCGCGAACAGCACGTACCGGTCGTCGTACATCGGCCGCACCTGCGACAGGACCATCAGGGCCAGGGGCGGCAGCACCGCCAGCGGCAGCGCCACCCGGACCAGCGCCGAGCGCCGCAGCGCCGTCGCGGCCACGACGACGAGGCCGAGATACACCCACAGCGCCCCGTCCGCGCGGCCGGTGAACTGCCACAGCAGCCGCAGTGCCGTCCCGGCGTCCGGCGGCGTCAGCCACGCCACCTGACCGGCCTGCCGGCCCGAGACGAGCACGAGGGGTGCCACCGGCAGCAGCGCGCCGCCGGCCGCGGCCGCCCAGCGGCCCCACTCCCGTCGGGCGACCCGCGCGAGCGCGAGGGTCACCGCGTGGGCGGGCAGCATCAGCACCGCCAGTTCGTGCAGCAGACAGGTGCCGGCGACGAGCGCCGCGTACGGCCACCACGACCGCCGCCCGTCCACGGCCTTCGCCAGCCACAGCGTCGCCCCGGCCGCCCCGGCCGCGACCAGGGCGTACGAGCGGCCCTCCTGCGCGTAGTGACCGACCATCGGGGTGATGGCGTACAGCAGTCCGGCCCACAGGCCGACCCGCGGCCGGGCCAGCCGGCTGCCGAGCGCCGCGACCAGACCGGCCGCGGCGGACGCGGCGACGACGGACGGCAGCCGCAGCAGGACCTCGTCGGCGACCGCGCCGACCCCAGGGACAGCGGGGACGGCGAGGACGGCGTGCATGAACAGGTAGTAGAGGCCGTGCACCGCGTCCACCTCGTGCAGCAGCCGCCAGATCTGCGGCACCGAGCGCCGCGCGACCTGAAGGGTGACGGCCTCGTCGCGCCAGGTGCCGCCGCGGTCCAGGCCCCACAGTCCGAGCCCGAGCATGACGGCGGCGGGGACGGCCACCGCCAGGACACCTGCCACACCCGGTACACCCGGCGCACCCGCCGCACCGCCCCTCGGGCGCCTCGGCCTTCCGCTCACCACGACAACGATTTTGTACTATTAATCAGCGTCTCTTGTGTATTGACGGCGTATCACCTCATCTGCGGCACTCGTCCGTCCTACCATCCGCGGTGATGACACGTCACCACCGCCTCCTTCCGCTGGCCTCCGCCTGGCTCGTCACCCGGGCCCTGATGCTGTGGCTGCTCGCCCACGACTCCCTGCCGCTGCTGGGCGGGCGCGTCGCGCGGGAGGTGTGGCGGCTGTACCACCACTGGTACGTCGTCCTCTCGCACGGCGCCTTCCCGGCGCACGACCGGCTGTGGCAGTACCCGCCGGGCGCCGGGGCGGTACTGCTCGCGCCCGGTCTGCTGCCCGGACTGACGTACCTCCAGGCGTTCGTCGTCATCACCCTCGCGGCGGACGCGACGGCCACGGCGGCGCTGGCCCGCACCGGCCTGCGGCCCGGCCGCAGCCTGCTCGGGGCCGGGCTGTGGGTGGGTGCCCTGCCGCTGCTGCTGCGGCTGCCGTTCGCCCGCTACGACGTCCAGGTCACGGTGCTCGCGATGCTCGCGCTGCTGGCGCTGTCGCGCTCCGCCCGGGCGTGCGGGGTGCTCGCGGCGCTCGCGGCACTGGTGAAGGTGTGGCCGCTGCTGGTGCTGGTGGGGGTGGCGAAGGGCCGGGCGACCCGGTCGGCGTGGACCTGGGCGGCGGCCGCGGGAGCGGTGGTCTTCGCCTCCCTCGCGGCGCTGTTCCACAACCCGCTCGCGTTCCTGTGGCAGCAGGGCGGCCGGGGCGTGCAGATCGAGTCCCTCGGCGGCACCGTCCTCAACCTCGCGACCCGCGCCGGCTGGCCGGGCCGGGTGCACTACCGGTACGGCTCGATGGAGTTCACCGGCCCGTACGTCACCGCCGTCGCGCACATCGCTCTCGCCCTCACCGCCGTCGTCTTCGGGCTGCTGGTGCTGTGGCGGCTGCGGGCCCGGCGGTGGAGCGAGGCGACGCCGCTCGACGCCGCGCTGAGCGCCGTGCTGCTGTTCACCGTCACCAGCCGGGTGATCAGCCCGCAGTACATGGTCTGGCTGCTGGGCCTGGCCGCCGTGTGCCTGACCTCGCGGCACACCACCCAGCGCCCGGTAGCCTGGCTGATCGTGGCGGCCACCGCGGTGAGCACCGTCGTGTTCCCCCTCTATTACGGCGATGTCGTCGCCTCCACCTGGACCGGGTGTGCGCTGATGCTCGTGCGCAACGGGCTGCTGGCCACGGCCGCCGTCCTGTCGTTCGTCCGGCTGTGGCGGTCCGCGCACGCCGAAATCCCCTCCTCCGCTCCGGCCCCCTGGACCTCATGCACCGCCTCACCCCCCACCAGGTCTGCGTCGTCGTCATCGGCCACAACGACGCCGCGCATGTGACCGAAGCGGTGCGCTCGGCGCTCGCGCAGGGCCCCGCCGTCCGTGAGGTCGTCGCCGTCGACGACTGCTCGACCGACGGCAGCGCCGAGCTGCTCGCCCGCCTCGCCGGGACGGAGCCGCGGCTGCGGGTGGTGCGGCACGCGGTCAACAGCGGCGGCTGCGGCACCCCGCGCAACACCGGGCTCGACGCGGTCACCGCGCCGTACGTGATGTTCCTCGACAGCGACGACGTCCTG
Organism: Streptomyces sp. NPDC001443; assembly: GCF_053597355.1. Classification (NCBI taxonomy): domain Bacteria; kingdom Bacillati; phylum Actinomycetota; class Actinomycetes; order Kitasatosporales; family Streptomycetaceae; genus Streptomyces; species Streptomyces sp. NPDC001443. The sequence goes on along the minus strand of NZ_JBSFIA010000033.1, from coordinate 39,088 downwards.
CCGCCGGGCGCGGTCGACGCGCTGCTCACCGCGGCGGCCGAGGAGGACGCCGAGGTGGCCGGCGGGCTGTGCGTGCGCCGCGAACTGCCCTCCGGGCGCGAGGTGCCCTGGCAGCCGCGCCTGTACTCGGCGCGCGCCGTGGTCGGACGCCCGGCGCAGCGCCCGCTCCTGGTCCGCGACACGCTCTGCGTCAACAAGCTCTACCGCACCGCGTTCCTCGTCTCGCACGGCATCCGCTTCCCCGAGGGCCGCTTCCGCTACGAGGACTTCGTCTTCACCGCGCGCGTGCTCGCCGCGGCCCCCCGCATCGTCCTCGTCCCGGACCGGGTGTACGTGTGGCACGTCCGCCGGTCCGCCGAGCGGCTGTCGATCTCCCTGGACCGCGCGGGCATCGACAACTGGCGGGCCCGCACCCGGGCGAGCTCGATCGCCCACGAGATCCTGCTGGACGCCGGACAGAAGGAGCTCGCGCGGGCGGCCCGCGCCAAGTTCCTCGACCACGAGCTGCGCCTGTACCTGCGCGAGCTGGGGCTGCGCGACGAGTCGTACCGGCGCGCCTGGTGGGCGCACACCCGGGAGTACCTCGCGACGTACGACGCCGCCGATCACGGTCCCCGCCCCGCCGCGCCCGGCCGGCTCCTCGCGCAGGTCGTCCTCGCCTCCCCCGAACCGCGCGACCTGCCCCGGCTCGGCGAGCTGGCCGCCCGCCCGGCACGGCTGCTGCCGCCCCACGCGCGCGCGGCCGACGGCACGCCCGTCTGGTCCGCCGACCTCCCCCAGGTCACCCTGGAGTCCCTGCTGACCTGCCCGGTCCGGCTCCTTCCGGTCGCCGTCGACGCCCGGCTGCGGCCCCGCGCGCGGGGCACCGTGCTGCGGCTGCGCCTCCACGAACTGTACGGCCGGGTGGCGGCGGCGGGGCCGGAGGCGCTGGAGGTGGAGTGGCGGCCGCGTGACGGCGCGCCGGGCCGGACCGGCGCCGCGCGGACCGGGGACGCCCGGTGGCGCCGTACCGTCGCGCTCGCGCCCGCCCCGGACGGCACCTGGACGGCCGAGACGGCCGTGCACCTGGCCGCGCTGGCGGCGTACGGCACGGGTACCTGGGACCTGCGGCTGCGGGTGCTGTTCGCGGACGGCGCGAGCCGCGAGACGACGGCGCACGCCGCCGTCGGCCCGGGGCTGCTGCGCCGTCGCGCCGTGGTGAGCGCCCGGCACGCCGTCGTCCTCGTGCAGCCCTACGCCACCCACTCCGGGGCGCTGGCCCTGCGGCTGGCTCCGGGAGCGGGGGGAATCGTCTCGGTCGCCCACGCCAGGCTGCGCCGCCTGATCGTCTGACCGGGGGCCGCGGCGCGGGGTGACCGGCGGAAGGTCGCCGCCGGGCGGATCACAGGGCCTTGAGTGCCGCCGTGGTCGCTCGTGCCAGGCCCCCCAGGTATCCCTTGGGGAGCTTCGGGCTGCGGATCACCACCGAGCGCCAGTACAGCGGCCCGGAGACCAGGTCGAGGGCGAGCTCCTCGTCGATGCCCGCCCGGACCTCGCCGCGCCGCTTCGCCGCCGCGACGATCCCGCTGGCGACGCCCTCCTGCCCCTCGCGCAGCGTGTTCTGCACGGCCTCGGCGATCTCGGGGTTGCGGGCCGCCTCGGCCTGGAGGTCCGGGATGATCTGCGAGGCCACCGGGTGGCGCAGCGCCCGGGAGGTCATCTCGTACAGCAGCCGCAGGTCGCCCTCCAGGGACCCCGTGTCCGGGGTGGGCAGGCCCTGCACGGCGATCGCCGAGACGACGTCGAGGACCACATGGAGCTTGGAGCGCCAGCGGCGGTACACCGCCGTCTTGCCGACCCCCGCCCGACGGGCGATGCCCTCGATCGACATCCGCGCGTAGCCGACGGCCGCGAGCTCCTCGAAGACGGCCGCACGAATGGCCTCCGTCACATCCTCGCGGAGTACAGCGGCTCCCGCCGGGGTGCGGCGGCGCGGACGCGTCTGGGACTCCTCGGCGTTCGTCGTCATGCCGAACAGCATAGGGCGTTACGACGATACGGTCCCGTCCCCACGCAAAGCCGGGTGCGGCGACGATCTCGTCCCCCGGACGCCCCGCACATCACCCGCCGTCACCCGGCGCCCCCCGCCCGCGAAACATCTCGGCCCGGCGTCGATACGGTCTCGTCCTCGCGTAGTTCGTCACGACGAAACGGTTGCGTTCCGACGCCAAGTCGTCCTACGCTCACGTTGCGACGATACGGTGCCGTCCCGACGTGAGTAAATGCACAGAAAAACGTCGGGAAACCACGGGCGACGGCCCCGGTTCCCGGCCGGACGCACCCACCCCCTCCCCCCGAACGAAAGCAGCGGATGTGAGCCAGGTCCTCCACACACCGCCCCCCAGCCCGGCCCCGGCCGACGACGACCTCTCGGCCCTGGCCGCCCGCCACGGCCTCTCGGTCAGTGGTGCCCGCCCCTCCCTGCCGGAGTACATCCGTCAGCTCTGGGCGCGACGCCACTTCATCAGTGCTTTCGCCACCGCCAAACTCACCGCACAGTACAGCCAGGCGAAGCTGGGGCAACTCTGGCAAGTGATGAACCCGCTGCTGAACGCGGCGGTGTACTACTTCATCTTCGGCATGCTGCTGGGCACCTCGCACGGCGTCCCCGACTTCGTGCCGTTCCTTGTCACGGGTGTGTTCGTCTGGACGTTCACCCAGAGCTCGATCATGGCGGGCACCCGGGCGATCTCCGGCAACATCGGCCTCGTACGAGCCCTGCACTTCCCGCGGGCGGCCCTGCCGATCTCCTTCTGCCTCCAGCAGCTCCAGCAGCTGCTGTTCTCGATGGTCGCACTGATCGTCATCCTGCTCTGCTTCGGTGTGCCGGTCAGCATGTCCTGGCTGCTGGTGCTGCCCGCCCTGGCGCTGCAGTTCACGTTCAACACCGGTGTGTCGATGGTCATGGCCCGGATGGGCGCGAAGACCCCGGACATCGCGCAGCTGATGCCGTTCATCCTGCGCACCTGGATGTACGTCTCCGGCGTGATGTGGAGCATCGACAAGGTGCTCAGCAACGACGATCTGCCCCACTGGGCGATGACGGCGCTCCAGTGCAACCCCGCCGCGGTCTACATCGACCTGATGCGCTTCGCCCTGATCGACAGCTTCCACGCGAGCCAGCTGCCGCCGCACGTGTGGCTGGTCTCGGTGGGCTGGGCGCTGGTCGCGGGCGTCGGTGGCTTCATCTACTTCTGGAAGGCTGAGGAGACGTACGGCCGTGGCTGAGAACCCGACTTCCCCGACTTCCGCAGGCGAACGGATCCCCACCGTCGTCGCCGACCGCGTCAACATCGTCTACCGGGTCAACGGCACCGGCACCGGCCGCGGCACCGCGACCGCCGCGCTCAACCGCATCGTGCGCCGCGGCAAGACCGAGAAGGCGGCGGGCGTGCGCAAGGTGCACGCGGTCAAGGACGTGTCCTTCGTCGCCTACCGTGGCGAGGCCATCGGCCTGGTCGGCACCAACGGTTCCGGCAAGTCGACCCTGCTGCGGGCCATCGCCGGCCTGCTGCCGCCCGAGACCGGCCGGGTGTACACCGACGGCCAGCCCTCGCTGCTCGGCGTCAACGCGGCCCTGATGGGCGACCTCACCGGCGAGCGGAACGTCATCCTGGGCGGTCTCGCCATGGGCATGTCCCGTGAGGAGATCAAGGAGCGCTACCAGTCGATCGTCGACTTCTCCGGCATCAACGAGAAGGGCGACTTCATCAGCCTGCCGATGCGTACCTACTCCTCCGGCATGGGCGCCCGGCTGCGCTTCTCCATCGCCGCCGCCAAGGACCACGACGTCCTGATGATCGACGAGGCGCTGGCCACCGGCGACCGCAAGTTCCAGCGGCGCTCCGAGGAGCGCATCCGCGAGCTGCGCAAGGAGGCCGGCACCGTGTTCCTGGTCAGCCACAGCTCCAAGTCGATCCGCGACACCTGCGACCGGGTCCTGTGGCTGGAGCGCGGCGAACTGCTCATGGACGGGCCCACGGAAGAGGTCATGGACCAGTACGAGGAGTTCACCAACGGCAACGGCAAGGCGCCGCGGCCGCTGCGGGAGACCCAGGCCGAACTGCGGCAGCAGAAGATCCCCGTACCCTCCTGATCCGAGCGTGCCGCGGCCCGGCCGCGATCGTGACACCGGTCACGATCGCGGCCGGGCCGCGCCGTTTCCGGCACCCGGACCATTCGGGCCAATCGCACCGATCGCCGCAGCCACTTTCAACCTTTTCATCCGATCAGTGACAGTATGTCCGGAAAGGTGCGCCCGACCGACCGAAGGCGGACGACGACGAGAGGTCACCACGCGAAGGAGATCGCCGCGATGCCCGAGCTCAGCGTCATCGTCCACGGCCCGAACACCCAGGGCCGGCTGGCCGCCCTCCTCGACGGCCTGGCCGCCCATCCGCTCCCGGACGTCGAGGTGATCGTCGCCGCGGTGGGCGACTGGGCCCATGAGACCGCCCAGGGGCACGCGTCCGAGCTGACCGTGCTGCCCCTGCCGGCCGGCACCGGGGACGCCGAGGCCAGGGCCGCGGGAGCCGCGCGGGCGTCCGGTCGCTGGCTGCACTTCGTCCGGGCCGGCGACGGACTGCCGGCCGACGCCCCGCACACGGTCGCCGAGCGGGCCGCCGAACTGACCGCGTCGCCGGACCCGGTGGACGTACTCCTCTTCGACCACGTCCGTTCCACCTGGCAGACGACGGGAGCGCCCTCCCCGGACGGTCTGCTGCTGGCCCGCACGGGCCGGACCGCCGTCGTCCTCGACCAGGCCCCGCAGTTGCTGCGGCTCGCCCCGCTGCTCGGCAACCGGGCCGTCCGCGCCGACTTCTGGCGGGCGCACGCGAAGGACCTCGGCACGGACGACGAGCCGTTCGCCGCCCACGCCGCCCTGCTGCACGCCGAGCGCGTCGCCTGCCTGCCCCACATCGCGTACGAGTACCGCGAGCCACGCCCGGAGAGCCTCCCCCGGGTCACCCCGCAGGAACGCTTCGCCATGATCGACCGCTACGAGTCGCTCCTCACCCGGACCACGCCGGACCGCCCCGGCCCGCACGCCGTGCTGTACGACGTGATGGTCCAGGACTGCCTGCGCACCTTCGCCCGCTCGGCGATGCCGGAAACGGTGGCACGGGAGTTCTTCCGGCGGGCCTCGCTCGCCGCGGTCCGCGGGCGCCCGGAGCGCCACCAGCACCCGGCCGGCTTCGAGGGCGTACGCCGTGCCCTCCTGGAAGAGGGCGCGTACACCAAGTACCGGGCCTTCCAGGCCGCCAACCGCACGCGCCGCGCGGCCAGGTCGGCCGTGCGCACCCAGGGCCGCCGGATCGGCGCGAAGTTCCGTGACCACCGGTACCGCAGCGCGCTCGGCCGCCCGGTCGACCCCGGCCTCGCGGTGTTCTCCGCCTACTGGAACCGCGGGATCGCCTGCAACCCGGCCGCGATCGCCGCCGGGCTCACCGAACTCGCCCCGCACATCCACCAGGTGTGGGTGGTGTCGGCGGCGAACGCCGCGCTGCTGCCGCCCGGCACGGACCACGTCGTCCCCAACACCCCCCGCTACTGGGACGTCCTGGCGAGCGCCAAGTACCTGGTCAACAACGTCAACTTCGCCGACGCGGTGATCAAACGCCCGGACGCGGTCCATCTCCAGACCCACCACGGCACCCCGCTCAAGCACATGGGCCTGGACCAGCTGCGCTTCCCGGCCGCCGCGCAGGGCATCGACTTCGCCGCGCTGCTGGCCCGCGTCGACAAGTGGGACTACAGCGTCTCCGCCAACAGCCACTCCACCCGGATGTGGGAACGCGCCTACCCGTCCCGCTACGTCTCCCTGGACCACGGCTACCCGCGCAACGACGTCTATTACACGGCCACCGCGGCGGACGTCCGCGCGGTCCGTGCCCGCCTGGGCATCGCGCCCGGCCGACGGGCCGTCCTGTACGCCCCCACCCACCGCGACTACGAGGCCGGCTGGACCCCGCGCCTGGACCTCGCCGCCCTCGCCGACCGGCTCGGCGAGGACACCGTCCTGCTCGTCCGCGGCCACTACTTCTACGACGGTTCGGCCTCGCCCCTGGCCGGCCTGCGCCGCACCGGGCGCATCATCGACGTCTCCTGCTACGACCCGGTCGAGGAACTCGCCCTGGCCGCCGACGCGCTGGTCACGGACTACTCGTCCATCATGTTCGACTACGCCAACCTCGACCGCCCGATCGTGATCTACGCCGACGACTGGGAGACGTACGCGACGACCCGGGGCGTCTACTTCGACCTGACGGCCGAGGCGCCGGGCCAGGTGGCCCGCACCCAGGAGGAACTGACCGAGATCCTCGTCTCGGACGCCTGGCGCGACGAGCGCGCGGCGAAGGCGCGGGCCGCCTTCCGGCGCCGCTTCTGCGCGTACGACGACGGACGCGCCACCGAGCGGGTCGTCCGCCGGGTCTTCCTCGGCGAGAGCGAGCAGTCGCTGCCCCGGCCGGTCCCCGTCGACGAGCGGACCCCGGCCCCGACCCCGCAGGAGGCGGACGCCCGATGACCACGCCCGAGACCGCCCCCGACGCCCCGCACCCCGCCGACGCCGTCGACACCTCCGACGCCCCCGATGTCACGGTCACGGTGATCGTCTACAACGACGCCGAGCGCCTCCCGCGCGCCGTCGCCTCGCTGCGCCGCCAGACGCACGCCGACATCGAGATCATCATCAGCGACGACCACTCCACCGACGCCACCCCGGAGGTGGCCCGTCGGCTGGCGGCCGAGGACCCGCGGATCCTGTACCTGCGGCTGCCCGAGAACAGCGGCGGGTGCAGCGCCCCGCGCAACCGCGCGCTGGAGATCGCCCGCGCCCCGTACCTGATGTTCCTGGACAGCGACGACGAGCTTCCGGCCGACGCCGTCGAACTGCTGCTGGCCGCCCACCGCGAGCGCGAGGTCGACTTCACGATGGGCGCCGTGCAGCGGGTGCGCATCGACACCGGGCGCCGGTCCACCTGGATGCCCCACCTGGTCGACCGGCGCCGCACGGTGGAGGGCATCGAGGCCGACCCGCGGCTGCTGTTCGAACACCTGTCCACGAGCAAGATGTACGCGCGCGCCTTCCTCGACCGGCACGGTCTGCGCTTCCCCGAGGGCATCCACTACGAGGACCAGCTGTTCACGGCGCAGGCGTACTGCCTCGCCAAGGAGTTCACGATCGTCCCGAAGCCGGTCTACCGCTGGTACATCGAGCCGTACGCGGACGCGGGGTCGAGGTCGATCTCCAACCAGCGGCACAAGCTCGGCAACGTCGCCGACCGCGTCCGGGTGCAGCGGCTGATCGACGCCTTCCTCGCCGAGAGCGGGCACGAGTCGCTGCGCGAGGACAAGGACTACAAGTTCCTCAAGCACGACTTCCGGATGTACGCCGGGGACCTGCCCTACCGGGACGACGCGTGGCTGGAGTCGTTCGCGCAGATCGTGAACCCGTATCTGGCGACGCTCGCGCCCGGCGCGTACGCCCGGCTGCCGCGGACCGAGCGGGTGGTCCTCCAACTGGTCCGCGAGGGCCGCACGGCGCAGGTCCGGGTCGCGGCCCGGGGCCTGGGCCACGGGGTGGCCCCGAGGACGGTGACCGCGGACGCGCAGGGCCGGACCTACTGGGGCGACACGGTCGCGCAGGGCCCGCGCTCCCGCCGTGAACTGGACGTCACGGACCTGGAACTGGACACCCGCCCCTTCCCGGGCGCGCTGCTGCGGCACGAGATCGTCGAGCTGACCCCGGGTCCCGGCGCCTCGCTCGACCTGGCCGTGCGCACCTACGACCCGGGCCTGCGGCTGGCCGTCGGTCCGCAGCGCGCCTGCCTCCTGCTCACCCCCGGCCGGCGGCTCACGGTCCCCTTCCGACTGCTCCCGGTCCGCCCCGGCGTCTTCGAAGGACACGTCCACCTCGATCTCGTGGCGGCCGCCCCGCCCCTCCAGGGCTTCGCCGGGGTGCGTCACCCGCTGCTCCGCCTCGAACAGAACGGCCTTCCGCACACCTCGATCCTCCTGGCGCCGCTCGACTTCCCGACCCTCACCGCCCGCGTCGGCTACCGCTCGGGCACCTCGCCCCACCGGGTGACGGTGGAACCGGAGGGCCGCAACCCGGGCCGTCTCCAGGTGCGGTGGGCCCCGGTGGGCATGACCGCACGCGTCGTACGGCCGCTGGCGCAGAAGGTGGCACCGCCGAAGGTACGACGGGCGGCCCGCCTGGTACGCAGCGCGCTGAGGTGACGGCGCCGCACGGCGACGAGGCCGGTCGCACGGACCGGCCCCGGAAGCCGTCCGACGGAATCCGGCCTACGGGGGCCGGTCTACGAGGGCCGGGAAACGGGAGCCGACCCACGAAGGCCGACCCACGGAAGCCGACCGGCGGAAGCCGACCGGCGGAAGCCGTCCCACGGAAGCCGACCCACGGAAGCCGACCCACGGAAGCCGACCCACGAAGGCCGACCCACGGAAGCCGACCGGCGGAAGCCGTCCCGCGGAAGCCGACCCACGAAGGCCGACCCACGGAAGCCGACCGGCGGGTGGTGTCACGGCACGACGGCGTACAGCACCTGTCCGCCCGGTCCCCGGGCCACCCTGCGCAGCCCGTCGGTCTCCCGCAGGGCACCCCGGTCCACCACCCACCGCACCCCGTACGCCCGGACGATGTCCTCCCGTACCCCCGGTACCGTCCCCGCCGCGAAGTACCTGCGCACCGCGTCCGCCCGCCGGGCCTCGTCCGGCAGGAAGAAGTCTGGGTACCCGGGAGCCACGGTGTAGGGCCCGTAGGCCGGGATCTGCCGTGCCTCGGACGTCCGGGCCAGCACCACGTCCCCGTACCGCACCCACGGGGTGATCCACCGGTACCCCGCCCATGGCTGCCGGTACTTCGCCGCCACCGCCTCGGGCAGCCGTCCGCGCGGGACCACGTACCCCAGCGTCCCGGCCTGGGTCCACGCCCCCACCACCAGCGCCGCGCCGAGCACGCACGCCCACGCGGTCCGCGCCCGGCGCCGTCCGGCCGTCACCGTCTCCAGCGCGGCGGCGGTCTGCGCCGGGATCAGCACCGCGGGCAGCGCACGGCCCCAGGAGTAGTGCCCGCTCAGCCAGCCCCCCGCGCACACCACGAGCCCGAGCGCGAAGAACAGGACCAGCGGATCCCACCGGTCGCGCCGCCACCGCAGCCCCAGCGCCACCACCCCGAGCAGCACCAGCCAGAACCGTCCCACCAGGTCCCGGTACAGCGCCCGGTGCACCGACTCCAGCCCCGAACCGGCCCCGAACAGCGCGAAGAAGTCGTAGTACGGCCACAGCCACAGCACCAGCAGCCCCAGAGGCAGGCCCGCCGCCGCCCGGCCCCACACCGCCCGCGCGGGCCGCGCGCCGAGCACCGTGGCGAGCGCGCCCAGCGAGGCCACGACCCCCGAGAACTGGTGGCAGAGCAGGATCACCGCCCACAGCGCCCCGAGCCCGAGCCAGGCCCCCCACCCACCGGTCTCCCGCAGCGCCCGCGCCAGCCACGCCCAGAAGTGGAAGGCGAGCCCGAGCGCCAGCACGCTGGGATACGACACGGTCAGCGCGAGGGAGTTCAGACCGAGGAAGCCGCTCCACTCGAACAGGGTCGTGCCCCAGAGGAACACCAGGCACAGCAGCACCAGCGCGGGTGCCGCGGGATGCCGGCTCAGCGTCCGCACGTACCGCCAGACCCCGGTCACCAGCAGGCCGAGCGCGACGAATGCCCCGACGCGCAGGACGGCGAAGACCGGCCACCCCGTCACCCGCGCGAGGCACCCCAGCAGCAGGGTCCACGGCGAGTAGTACGGGCTCGGCGTGTCGGCGTCGACCAGCGGGTTGCCCGGATCGGCCAGGTGGTGCCGCAGACGCTCCACGGTCGCCGCGTGCATGCCGAGATCGCCCGCCCAGGGCAGGCGGACGATCACCAGGAGCAGGAGAACCAGGACGAGCGCCGCGACCGCGGGCGCCAGGGCCGCGGTCGCCCTATGCAATGCGCCGCGCACCGGACCGGAACGACGTATTCACCGTCATTCGCGACACTTTAACTTAATCGCGACAGACATCACGAAAGGAAACCGAAAGGGGGGAGCCCCGGCCGCTGTGGCCGGGGCTCCCCCTCTCGTGTGGCGGGACCGTGCGCTACGAGTGCGTGCGCAGCAGCGTCCGCATGGTCCGCATGGCCACCGACAGGTTGGCCAAATCGAACATGTCCGAACCCTGGATCTCCTCCAGCGTCGTGCGCGCCCGGCCCAGGATCGCCGCGTTCTTCTCCTGCCACGCCTCGAAGCGCTGCTCCGGCGTCGAGGTGCCGTTGCCGACGGCCAGGACGTCCGCGGTGAGGGCCGAGTGGGCCGCGTACAGGTCCTCGCGGATGGAGGCGCGGGCCATGGACTGCCAGCGGTCCGCACGGGGCAGCTCGATGATGCGGTCCATGAGCTGGGTGATGTGCAGACGGTCGGCGAGGTCGTAGTAGACGTCGGCGACGTCCAGCGGCTCCTTGCCCATGCGGTCGGCGACCGAGACCACGTCGAGGGCCGGGAAGGCGGAGGAGAACCCGGCCACCCGCGTGGCCAGCTCGTCCGGGACGCCCGCGCCCGTCAGCTCGTCGTAGACGTGCTGGTACCACTCCAGGTCCGCGCCGCGCAGCAGCTTCGGCAGCTGCTGCCAGACCTGCTCGACCCGCTCGGCGAAGAACTCGACCGTCTCGGCGAGCTGGAGCGGCTGCGGCCGGTTGTTGAGCAGCCAGCGGGTGCCGCGCTCGACCAGGCGGCGCGAGTGCAGCCGGATCCGGGTCTGGACCACGGCGTCGACCTTGTTGTCGAGGTCCTCGACCGCGTCCCACACGGGAGCCGCGCGGAAGATCGCGCGGGCCGCGGTCTGCGCCCGGACGATCTCCTCCAGCGACGCGCCGGTCTCCTCGCGCATCCGGTGCAGATAGGTGGTGCCACCGGTGTTGACCGTGTCGTTGACCAGCACGGTCGTGGTGATCTCACGGCGCAGCGGGTGGCTGTCGACGAACTCGGCGAACTGCTCGCGCAGGGCCGTCGGGAAGTACGCGTACAGCAGGCCGCGCAGGTACGGGTCGTCGGGCAGCGAGGTGTGCAGCAGCTCCTCGGCGACCGTGATCTTCGTGTACGCCAGCAGGACGGCCGTCTCCGGGCTGGTCAGGCCCTGGCCGGTGTTGAGGCGCTCGCGGATCTGGCGGTCGGTGGGCAGGAACTCCAGGGCCCGGTCGAGGTGGCCCTCGCGCACCAGGTGGCGCAGGAAGCGCTGCTGCGCGTGCAGCATGTCCTTGGACTGGGCGAGGGCGTTGGCGATCGCCGTGTTCTGCGCGTAGTTGTTGCGCAGGACCAGGGCGCCGACCTCGTCGGTCATCTCGGCGAGCAGCTTGTTGCGCTGCTTGACGGTCATGTCACCCTCCGTGACCAGACCGTTGAGCAGGATCTTGATGTTCACCTCGTGGTCGGAGGTGTCCACGCCGGCGCTGTTGTCGATGGCGTCGGTGTTGATCCGGCCGCCCTGGAGCGCGAACTCGATCCGGCCGAGCTGGGTCAGACCCAGGTTGCCGCCCTCGCCGACGACCTTGACCCGAAGGTCGCGGCCGTCGACGCGGATGGCGTCGTTGCCCTTGTCGCCGACGTCCGCCTGGCTCTCGGTGGACGCCTTGACGTACGTACCGATGCCGCCGTTCCACAGCAGGTCCACCGGGGACTGGAGGATCGCCTTCATCAGGTCGGCGGGGGTCAGCTTGGCGACCTTGGCCTCGATGCCGAGCGCCTCGCGGATGTGGGCGTTGACCGGGATGGACTTCGCCGTGCGCGGGAAGACACCGCCGCCCGCGGAGATCAGCTCGCTGTCGTAGTCGGCCCACGAGCTGCGCGGCAGCTCGAACAGACGGCGGCGCTCGGCGTAGGAGGTGGCCGCGTCCGGGTTCGGGTCGATGAAGATGTGCCGGTGGTCGAAGGCGGCGACCAGGCGGATGTGCTCGCTCAGCAGCATGCCGTTGCCGAACACGTCACCGGACATGTCACCGATGCCGACGACCGTGAAGTCCTCGACCTGGGTGTTCACGCCCAGCTCGCGGAAGTGCCGTTTCACCGACTCCCAGGCGCCGCGGGCGGTGATGCCCATGGCCTTGTGGTCGTAGCCCGCCGAGCCGCCGGAGGCGAAGGCGTCGCCGAGCCAGAAGTCGTACGACTGCGCGACCTCGTTGGCGATGTCCGAGAACGTCGCCGTGCCCTTGTCGGCCGCGACCACCAGGTAGGTGTCGTCCTCGTCGTGCCGTACGACGTCCGCCGGGGGCACGACCTCGCCGGCCACCATGTTGTCGGTGATGTCCAGCAGCGCCGAGATGAACGTCCGGTAGCTGGCGATGCCCTCGGCCAGCCACGCGTCCCGGTCGACGGCCGGGTCCGGCAGCTGCTTGGCGACGAAGCCGCCCTTGGCGCCGACGGGCACGATGACGGTGTTCTTGACCATCTGCGCCTTGACCAGGCCCAGGATCTCGGTCCGGAAGTCCTCGCGCCGGTCGGACCAACGCAGACCACCGCGCGCGACCTTGCCGAAGCGCAGGTGCACGCCCTCCACCCGCGGCGAGTACACCCAGATCTCGAACGCCGGACGCGGCGCCGGAAGGTCGGGGATCGCCTGCGGGTCGAACTTCATGGAGACGTAGGCGTGCGGCACGCCCGGCTCGGCCTCCTGGAAGAAGTTCGTGCGCAGGGTCGCCTTGATCACGGTGAGGAAGGACCGCAGGATCCGGTCCTCGTCGAGGGAGGCCACCTGGTCGAGGGCGGCGTCGAGCTCCTCCAGGAGGGCGTCGACGATCTCCAGGCCGGCGCTCTGGCGCTCCGGCGCCATCCGCGCCTCGAAGAGGGAGACCAGCAGCCGGGTGGTGTGGACGTTGTTGCGGAGGGTGTCCTCCATGTAGTCCTGGCTGAAGGTGGAGCCCGCCTGGCGCAGGTACTTGGCGTACGCCCGCAGCACCATCGCCTGCCGCCAGCTCAGCCCGGCGCTCAGCACGAGGGCGTTGAAGCCGTCGTTCTCCGCCTTGCCGGTCCAGGTGGCCTCGAACGCCTGCTGGAAGCGCTCACGGCCGTCCTCGCCCAGGTAGTCGCCGTTGCCGCCGCCCAGCGACTTGGGGATCCGCAGACCGAAGTCGTAGATCCAGGAGCTCTTGCGGTCCGAGCAGCGCAGCTCGTACGGCCGCTCGTCGATCACCTCGACGCCGAGCCGGTTGAGGACCGGCAGCACCGCGGAGAGGGAGATCGCGGCGCCCTTGCGGTAGATCTTGAAGCGGCGCTCGCCGGGTCCCGCGCCCACCGGCTCGTACAGGCTGAGTGAGAAGTCGTTGCCCGCCTCCTCGCTGAGCCGCTCCAGGTGGACGAGGTCGGAGACCGCGGCGCGCGCGGTGTGGTCGGCCTTGTACCCCTCGGGGAAGGCGCTGCCGTAGCGGCGCAGCAGCTCGGCGGCCCGCTCCTCGCCGCACTCGGCGTTCATCGCCTCGGCGAACCCGTCGGCCCAGGACCGCGCGGCCTCCACCAGACGGGCCTCGATGCGGTCCTTGTCGGAGTCGCTGAGCTGCGGCAGCTCGGTGCCCTGCGGGACGCGCACGACGAAGTGCAGCCGGGACAGGATCGACTCGGTGTTCCAGGCGGTGAAGTCGACGCTGATGCCGCCGAGCTCCTCCTTCAGGATGTCGATGATCCGCAGCCGGACACCCGTGGTGTAGCGGTCGCGGGGCAGGTAGACGAGCGCGGAGTAGTAGCGCCCGTATTCGTCCTGGCGCAGGTAGAGCCGCAGCCGGCGGCGCTCCTGGAGGTACAGCACGGACGTGACGATGGACTGGAGCTCGTCGACCGGCGTCTGGAACAGCTCGTCGCGCGGGTAGGTCTCCAGGATCTGGAGCAGGTCGCGCCCGTCGTGGCTGTTGGGCGAGAACCCGGCGCGCTGGAGTACCTCCTCGACCTTGCGCCGGATGACCGGCACGCGCGTGACGGACTCGGTGTAGGCGGCGGAGGAGAACAGGCCCAGGAAGCGCCGCTCGCCGACGACGTTGCCGTCCGCGTCGAACTTCTTCACGCCCACGTAGTCGAGGTACGACGGCCGGTGCACGGTGGAGCGGCTGTTGGCCTTGGTCAGCACGAGGAGCTTGTGCTCACGGGCCTTGGCGCGGGCGTCGGCGGGCAGCCGCTCGAAGGAGGGGCTCACCGGGTGGCCCTCGTCCTCCGAGTGGTGCGGGTCGGACCGCAGGATGCCCAGACCCGTGCCCGGGACGGCGGCGAGGGAGTCGTCACCGCGCAGCTGGTACTCGCGGTAGCCGAGGAAGGTGAAGTGGTCGGCGGCCAGCCAGCGCAGCAGCTCGCGGGCCTCCTGGACCTCGGGCCGGGCCAGGTCGGCGGGCACGGGCTCGTCCACGATCCCGTCGGCGACCCGGACGGCCGTGTCCCGCATCTTCTCCCAGTCCTCGACGGCCTCGCGGACGTCGGAGAGCACCCGCAGCAGATCGGCGGTGATCTGCTTCAGGTCGGCGCGGTCGGTCTCACGGTCGATCTCGACGTGGATCCAGGACTCGGTGTGCGCGTCGTGCGGCAGCCCGCCGGCCGGCGGCTCGGTGAGCACCTCGACGAGCTTGCCGGTGACGTCACGGCGGACGACGACCTGCGGGTGGATGACGACGTGGATGCCGCGTCCCTGACGGGTGAGCTCGTTGGTCACCGAGTCCACGAGGAAGGGCATGTCGTCGGTGACGACCTCGACGACGGAGTGGCTGGACGTCCAGCCGTTCTCCTCGACCGTCGGGGTGTGCACCCGCACGTTGGCGGTGCCCTGCGGGCGGTTCTCCGCCAGGCGGTAGTGGGAGAAGGCGGCACCGAAGACGTCGACCGGGTCGCGGCCGGAGAGGTCCTCGGGGGCGGTGTGCAGGTAGTAACGCTGGAGGAACGCGAGCACGGAGTCCCGGTCCGGGGCCCCCTGCTTCGTCGTCCCAGTCGGTAGGTGCCCCCCGACCGGGCTGTTCTCAGCGACCCGGGCGGCCCTCTCGAGCAGCTCGGCCTTGGCTTCGTCCAGCTTGGTCTGCATTGTCCTCTGGCTCCTGTCGCGCGCCGTTGCGTGACGTAGAAGGAAGTACGGTCTCGCGCCTTCCGGTGCAGCGCCACGACGCGGGGTCTCCGGTCGGTTCCGACGCTATGCCGCAAGGTGAGATGAGCGGGGGTTTATCAGCCATGTTCGACACCCGCACGTGGTGTGACGCTGCTCTCTGCCGCGTCCCGCCCGGTGATGTGTACGGCGTCCTGGGAGCTCTCGAAGCCCCGTCCCGCCCGCGAGGACCAGCGACCGCCGCCCGGTCACGGATGTGGTCCGTGCGTCCCGGGCGCAGGGCAGGGGCGACGATGCCCCCGCGAACTATCGCGCTGATCACGCCACTAAGGCTATCGCCCCCCACGGGGGGCCCGTCATGAGCCGTATGTGTACAAAACAGGGACCGGAACTTTGACACTCTGCACAGGGGCGAAGGGGCCCCCGTCATGCAGTGAGACATCCCAGCCCGTCCGGCGTTCGAGGACGAGGCCGTCCAGGCCGATGGGGGTCCGGGGGCGGAGCCCCCGGGGTGGGACGGGCAAGGGCGGCGGGGGTGCAGGGGCGAAGCCCCGCAGGGGTGCAGGGGCGAAGCCCCGCAGGGGTGCAGGGGCGAAGCCCCGCAGGGGGAGGCGAGGGTGACGCCCCGCCCGGCCAATCCCAGCCCGTCCGGCGTTTGAGGACGAGGCCGTCCAGGCCGATGGGGGTCCGGGGGCGGAGCCCCCGGGGTGGGACGGGCAAGGGCGGCGGGGGCGAGAAAAGTCGACGCCGCCCCCGGCTTCACGCACCCTGAAATCGACCGCGCCTCTTGGCAACCCCGCCCGCACCCGGCACGTTGCCCAGGACAGCCCACGCCCGCCCGAGGGGAGCCGCCCGACATGCCCGCGAAAATCCTCGTCCTGACCGGCGACGCAGCAGAGTCCCTGGAGGTCCTCTACCCCTACCAGCGCCTGCGCGAGGAAGGCTACGAAGTCCATATCGCGGCCCCCACCCGCAAGACCCTCCGCTTCGTCGTCCACGACTTCGAACCGGGCTTCGACACCTACACCGAGAAGCCCGGCTACACCTGGCCCGCGGACCTCGCCTTCTCCGAGGTGGACCCGGGCGAGTACGTCGCCGTCGTCATCCCCGGCGGCCGGGCCCCCGAGTACCTGCGCAACGACCCCGAGCTGCGCAAGATCCTCAAGTCGTTCTTCGACACGGACAAGCCCGTCGCCCAGATCTGCCACGGCCCCCTGCTCACCGCGGCGACCGACAGCCTGCGCGGCCGCCGCGTCACGGCGTACCCGGCGCTGGAACTGGACATGCAGACCGCCGGCGCCACCTTCCAGGACAGCGAGACCGTGGTCGACGGCACCCTGGTGTCCGCGCGGGCCTGGCCGGACCACTCCGCCTGGATGCGCGAGTTCCTGAAGGTGCTGCGCGCGAAGGCACCGGTCACCTGACCCAGGCCCCGCCCCCCGGCGCGGCGCCTCCTGGAGCGCCGCGCCGTCCGCCGCCCGGCCCACAGGCCCCCGGCCGAGGCTCAGGCGCCGGCCGAAGCTCAGGCCGCGACCCGCTGGGCCTCCTCGACCGCCTCCTCCAGCGTGTCCACGACCGGTACACCCACCTGTTCCAGACTGGCCCGGCTGTGCGACCCCCCGGTGTACAGCACCGCCCGCGCCCCCGCGGCCAGCGCCGCCATCGCGTCGTCGGCCGCGTCCCCGATCACGACCGTGCGGGCGGGATCCACCCCGGTGAGCGCGCCGAGGTGGCGCACCATGTGTGTGGCCTTGCTGCCCCCGGACGGGCCGGTCCGCCCGTCGACGCGCACGAAGTGCGACTCGATGCCGAATCCCCGCACCAGCGGGACGAGCTCGTCGTGCACGTACATGCTCAGGATCGACTGGCTGCGGCCCGCCGACCGCCACCCCGCGAGCAGTTCGACCGCGCCCGTCGTCAGTCCGCAGGATGCCCGGTGCTCGGCGTAGTACCGGTGGAAGATCTCGTCCATGACCTCCCACTCGGTGTCGGTCGGCAGCCGCCCTATCAGCCGCTCGTAGAACTTCGGCACCGGCACGCAGTACAGCGCCCGGTACCGCTCCAGCGTGATCGGTTCGAGCCCCAGCTCCAGGAACGCCGCGTTCGTCGCCCCGATGATCGCCTCGTTGTCGTGGAAGAGCGTGCCGTTCCAGTCCCAGACGATGTGTGCAGCTTCGTGCTTCCCCATGGGAAAAAGCTACCCGCGGCCACTGACATCCAAGAGACCGCCGGGTGGCCTCAGCCGCCGAGCCCGACCAGGTTCTGGATCTCCTGGGTCGCGAACCACAGCAGTTCGTGGTCCTCGGCCCCGTCCACGACGAACTGCGCGTCGTCGTCCCCGCCGTCCGCCGCCGGCAGCGCCTGCGCCGCGGCCGATACGTCCGCCTCCGCGTCCTGCGCGTCGACGTGCACCGAGGCCACCTTGGCCAGCGCCACGGCGCCGGCGACCCGCACCTCGCCGAGCGCGGCCGGGTCGAGCCCCCGGTCGGGGTCGACGGACGCGATGCCGTCGGGCACGTCGACGGCGACCACGGTGCGCCGCCGCGCCGCGCCGGGGTCCGCGGCCAGCAGGCGCAGCGACGCCAGCGCGGCCCGGCTCAGCGCCGCGTACTCCAGTTCCTCGATGTCGTCGGAGAGGTACCACTCGCGCAGTCCGGGCGTGACGGCGTACGCGACGAGCGGCTCCGCCCCCAGCTCACCCGTCTTGTGCGCCTCGGCGAGACCGGAGAGGGTCAGAGGGACGTAGACGCGCATGGCTGGCCGCTTTCGTGGTCGGGGCTCGGGTGGACCTGAGGGAGGCCGGACGGCGCACCTCCCGGAGGGCCTTCAGGATACGTGCGCGAGTCCCCTTTCGGGTCTCTGCCCACCCCCCTGAACACGTCCACCCGGCACCCCGGAACTCACCCGGCACGCCCCCGGAAACACGGGCCGCACGTCCCCCTCGGTCACCCTGATAGGTGAACCTTCCGCGCCCCTCGCCCCGGGCGACGGCTTCCTTGCTCCTGCGGTCCACGACCCCGTACAAGATCCCCAATCGCAAGTTACCCGCCGGTATCACCCGGGTCGGACCCACCGCCGGACCGGGAGCCGCTGGACCCATGGAACGGGGACGCACATGAACAAGGTGATGACCAGGACCCGCCGCCACACCGGCAGCCGCCCGCCGGTCCGTCACGACACCCGCCGCCCCGGTACCGGCCCCACCCGCACCGCGCCGGGCACGGGCCCGTCCCGCACCCCGGCGGCGACAGCACCGTCCCCGGCACTCGCGTCCACCTCGACGCCCCGCGCCCGGCCCGTCACCCCCGTCGGGCCCGTCACGTCCCCGGCACCGACCGTCCCGGCCGTACCCGCCGGGCCGCCCCACCGGCAGGTCCCACAGCCGCGTCCCACCGATGTCTTCGCCGAGCGCCTCCTCGCGGTGCTGAGCGGGCTGCACCCGGTCCACCGCATGCTGCGGCACACCGTCGGCCGGGCCTACGACGAGCTGGCCTGGCTCGCCGAGCACGGTCCCCTGCGCGGCACCGGGGGCAGCCGCCCCGTGGTCCGCGACATCGGCTACTACGTGCCGCGTCCGGGCGCCGTCGAGGCCTTCGCCCGCATCGGCGCCGGCGACCGGCTGCGGGCCATGGCCTTCCGGCTGGAGCTGGGCGCCGACCGGCGCTGGCGTTGCACGGCGGTGGAACTGGGCGGCCCCCGCAGGCCCCGGACGGACGACTGCTGAACCCGACGACAACGGCGCCCCGGCCGGACGCCCCCACGCCGACGAACCGGGCGCACCCAGACGGAAGGGCCGGGCACCCCGAGGATGCCCGGCCCTTCACGACTCACCGCTCACGCTCGCCCCACCCGGGGCATGCGTCACTTCTTGCGACGGCCGATACGACGGCCCTGCTTGCGGCGCTCGGCACGCGTGAGGCCGTCGGCCTCCGAGCGCACCGGCTCGTCGTCGTCGGCGAAGTCGCCCTCGACGATGCCGCCCTCGCCGTCCACGGTGGGCGCCGAGAAGTGCAGCCGGTCCCGGCGCTGCGGGGCCTCCAGGCCCTTGGCTCGGATCTCGGGACGCGCGCCGGCCTGGGCCGGGACCACGTCCTGGGGCTCCTTCGTCAGCGACGGCTGGACGTCCTCGACCGGGACCTCCTCGACCTGCTGCTCGACCTGGACCTCCAGGTTGAACAGGTAGCCGACGGACTCCTCCTTGATGCCCTCCATCATCGCGGTGAACATGTCGAAGCCCTCGCGCTGGTACTCGACCAGGGGGTCCTTCTGCGCCATCGCGCGCAGGCCGATGCCCTC
Organism: Streptomyces sp. NPDC001443; assembly: GCF_053597355.1. Lineage (NCBI taxonomy): Bacteria > Bacillati > Actinomycetota > Actinomycetes > Kitasatosporales > Streptomycetaceae > Streptomyces > Streptomyces sp. NPDC001443. The sequence goes on along the minus strand of NZ_JBSFIA010000033.1, from coordinate 19,645 downwards.
CTGGAGGTAGTCCATCTCGTAGAGGTGCTCGCGCCACTTGCGGTCGAGGACCGACAGCACGACCCGGCGCTCCAGCTCACGCATGATCTCGGAGCCGAGCTGCGCCTCGCGCGCCTCGTACTGCTCGTTGATGTCGTCCTTGATGGACTCGGAGATGAACTCGGCGGTCAGACCGGCACGGTCACCGGCCGCGTCCTCCAGCTCCTCCACGGTGACCTTCACCGGGTAGAGCTGCTTGAACGCGCCCCACAGCCGGTCGAGGTCCCAGTCCTCCGGGAAGCCCTCGGCGGTCTCCGCGGCGATGTAGGCGTCGATGGTGTCGCTCATGAAGTGCTGCACCTGCTCCTGGAGGTCCTCGCCCTCCAGGACCCGGCGCCGCTCGCCGTAGATGACCTCGCGCTGGCGGTTGAGGACCTCGTCGTACTTCAGGACGTTCTTGCGGGTCTCGAAGTTCTGCTGCTCGACCTGCGACTGGGCCGACGCGATCGCGCGCGTGACCATCTTGTTCTCGATCGGCACGTCGTCGGGCACGTTCGCCATCGACATCACGCGCTCGACCATCTGCGCCTTGAACAGCCGCATCAGGTCGTCACCGAGGGAGAGGTAGAACCGGGACTCGCCCGGGTCGCCCTGTCGGCCGGAACGGCCGCGCAGCTGGTTGTCGATACGGCGCGACTCGTGCCGCTCGGTGCCGAGGACGTAGAGGCCGCCGAGCTCCTCGACCTCCTCCTTCTCGGCCCGGACCGCCTGCTCGGCGCGCTCCAGGGCGGCGGGCAGGGCCGCGGCCCACTCCTCGATGTGCTCCTCGGGGTCGAGGCCGCGCTGGCGCAGCTCCGCCTCGGCGAGGTCCTCGGGGTTGCCGCCGAGCTTGATGTCGGTACCACGGCCGGCCATGTTGGTGGCGACCGTCACGGCGCCCCGGCGGCCGGCCTGGGCGACGATCGTCGCCTCACGGTCGTGCTGCTTGGCGTTGAGCACCTCGTGCTGGATGCCGCGCTTGCTGAGCTGCTGCGAGAGGTACTCGGACTTCTCGACCGAGGTGGTGCCGACCAGGATCGGCTGGCCCTTCTCGTGCTTCTCGGCGATGTCGTCGACCACCGCGTCGAACTTGGCGACCTCGGTGCGGTAGATCAGGTCCGACTGGTCCTTGCGCAGCATCGGCTTGTTCGTCGGGATCGGGACCACGCCGAGCTTGTAGATCTGGTGGAACTCGGCGGCCTCGGTCATCGCCGTACCGGTCATGCCGGAAAGCTTGGTGTAGAGGCGGAAGAAGTTCTGCAGGGTGACCGTGGCGAGCGTCTGGTTCTCGTCCTTGATCGGCACCCCTTCCTTCGCCTCGATCGCCTGGTGCATGCCCTCGTTGTAGCGACGGCCGGCGAGGATACGGCCGGTGTGCTCGTCGACGATCATGACTTCGCCGTCGATGACGACGTAGTCCTTGTCCTTCTTGAAGAGTTCCTTGGCCTTGATGGCGTTGTTCAGGTAACCGACGAGCGGGGTGTTCACCGACTCGTACAGGTTGTCGATACCCAGCCAGTCCTCGACCTTGGAGACACCGGGCTCGTGGATGGCGACGGTGCGCTTCTTCTCGTCGACGTCGTAGTCGCCGGTCTCCTCCAGGCCCTTCAGCGGGTTGCCCGCCTCGCCCTTCTTCAGGCGCGTGACCAGCTTGGCGAAGTCGCCGTACCACTTGGTGGCCTGGTCGGCCGGGCCGGAGATGATCAGCGGCGTACGGGCCTCGTCGACCAGGATGGAGTCGACCTCGTCGACGATCGCGAAGCTGTGGCCGCGCTGGACCAGTTCGTCCTGCGACCACGCCATGTTGTCGCGCAGGTAGTCGAAGCCGAACTCGTTGTTCGTGCCGTACGTGATGTCGCACGCGTACTGCTCGCGACGCTGGGCCGGCGTCATGTTGGCCAGGATGCAGCCGACCTCCAGGCCCAGGAACTTGTGGACGCGACCCATCATCTCGGAGTCGCGCTCGGCCAGGTAGTCGTTGACCGTGATGAGGTGGACGCCGTCTCCGGAGAGGGCGTTCAGATAGGCCGGCAGCGTGCCGACCAGGGTCTTGCCCTCACCGGTCTTCATCTCGGCGACATAGCCGAGGTGCAGGGCGGCACCGCCCATCAGCTGGACGTCGTAGTGCCGCTGGCCGAGGACGCGCTTGGCGGCCTCGCGCACCGTGGCGAAGGCCTCGGGCAGCAGGTCGTCCAGGCTCTCACCGTCGGTGTAGCGCTGCTTGTACTCATCGGTGAGGGCCCGCAGCTCGGCGTCGGAGAGGTCGACGAAGTCCTCTTCGATGGAGTTGACCTGGTCCGCGATGCGGTGCAGCTTTCGCAGGATCTTGCCTTCGCCTGCACGCATGATCTTCGAGAGGACGGACACGGGGGTTGGTCTCCTTGCCGGTCGGGCCTGGGACGGTCGGTTTCCATTTGACTTACTGAGCAACGGCCATCGTATGCGAGGACCCCACCACCCCGGGAGGCCTGCCGCCACCACGACGGACGTCTTCAATGGGCACAACGGACGGAGCACTCGGATGGTGCCGCGTCCCGCCGCCGAATTGCACGAAATGTGATCGCCGGCTCACGCGGCGCAAAGAGATGGCGCCCGCCGGCCGGACGCGCGCAGAATCGGCCGATGGAACCCGTCACGCTCACCACCGGCCGTCTGGTCCTGCGCCCCGTCGGCCCGGACGACACCGACGCCGTGTACGGCGCAGCCCAGGATCCCGACATCCAGCGCTGGACCACGATCCCCTCCCCCTACCTTCCCGAGCACGCCCAGGGCTTCACGCACCAGATGGTCCCGGACGGCTGGGCCGACGGCTCGATGTTCACCTTCGGTGTGTTCCTCCCCGCGGGGGACCTGGTGGGCATGCTCGCGCTCACCATGCGCTCCCTGGGGATGGCGGAGATCGGCTTCTGGGCCACGAAGGAGCACCGCGGCAACGGCTACACCACCGAGGCCGCCCACGCCGCCGCCCACTGGGCCTTCACCCGGCTCGCCGTCGACCGCGTCGAGTGGCGCGCCGAGGTCGGCAACCACGCCTCCCGCGCGGTGGCGGAGAACACCGGCTTCACCGTCGAGGGCACGCTGCGCTCCGCGATCAACAACAAGGGCGTACGACGGGACTGCTGGGTGGGCTCCCTGCTGCCCTCGGACCTGGGACTGCCGTCGACGGCGCCGTACCTGCCCGCCCCCGTACGCCCCGCCTAGAGTCCGACCTGCGGAGCGGCCCGGCGCCGCGGGGGCGGGCGCGCGCATGCGCCCACCCGTGGGCCGCACGCCCGCGTGCCCTGCGTGCCCGCGTGTGCTCGCGTGTCGGCGCGCCCGCGGTCCGCGCGCCTGTGGACGCCCTTGTCGTCTTCCGCTGTCAGTCCCACCCTCTATCGTGCGGATGTATGACGACCCCGCGCCCCATCACCCTCTCGGCGGACGACGCCCGCCGCATCGCGCTCCGCGCACAGGGCTTCCTCGGCGCCCCCGACCGCCGGGCCGGCGTCCGCGGTGTGCTGCGTCATCTCGGCGCGGTGCAGCTCGACACCATCTCGGTGCTCGCCCGCTCCCACGAGCTCATCCCGTACGCGCGCCTGGGCGCCGTGGGCCGCCGGACCGTGGACGACGCCTACTGGACGGACACGCACGCCTTCGAGTACTGGTCGCACGCGGCCTGCATCCTGCCCATCGAGGAGTGGCCGCACTTCGCCTTCCGCCGCCGCGCCTACCGCAACCGCCCGCACTGGAACCACGAGCTGCCCGAGGGCACCTACGACCAGGTCGTCAAGCAGCTGCGCGCCGAGGGTCCGCTCACCGCGACGGAGCTGGGCGGGGCGAAGAAGACCAGCGAGTGGTGGGACTGGTCCGGCACGAAGGTCGCGGTCGAGCGGGCGCTGATGTACGGCGAGGTGGTGTGCGTCGAGCGCCGCGGCTGGAAGCGGGTGTACGACCTGGCCGAGCGGGCGGTCCCGGCCGCGCTGCTGCACGACGAGCTGGACGACGCCGAGTGCCTGCGCCGTCTGGTCCGTCTGGCCGGCCAGTCCCTCGGCGTCGGTACGCGCGCGGACATCGCCGACTACCACCGTCTCAAGGGCGAGCAGTTCGACGCGGTGATCGCGGATTCGGGTCTGGTCCCGGTCACGGTGGAGGGCTGGGGCAAGCCCGCCTGGGCCGACCCGGCGGCGCTGGAGACCGCTCCGCGCGGTCGGCACCGCACCACGCTGCTGTCCCCGTTCGACTCGCTGATCTGGGAGCGGGCGCGCACGGAGCGGATCTTCGGCTTCACCCACCGCCTGGAGGCCTACGTCCCCAAGCCCAAGCGGGTGTACGGCTACTTCGCGATGCCGGTCCTCGCCGGTGGCCGTCTCGTCGGCCGGGTGGATCCGGCCCGCGAGGGCCGCACGCTGGTCGCCAAGCAGGTCACCCTGGACGGCCCGAAGGCCGTTCCGGCGGTGGCCGAGGCCCTGGTGTCCGCGGCGGGCTGGGTGGACTGCACGGACGTCCGGGTGGAGCGCGTGGACGCTCCCGAACTGCGCGGTCCCCTCACCGCGGAGCTGGCCCGCGCCCTCGCCTAGGGATTTGCCGGGCTGCCCCTGGCTGCCGCGCCTCGCCCCGCCGCCTGCGGTCCGGCCGTCACCGGATCTCGAGGATCTTCTCCCGCATCGCGTACACCACCGCCTCCATCCTGGAGTGCAGCTGCAGCTTCTCCAGGATGTTGCGCACATGGTTCTTCACGGTGTTCTCGGAGATGAACAGCTCCTTGGCGATGTCCCGGTTGTTCATCCCGGTGGCGACGAGCTTGAGCACCTCCAGCTCGCGGTCCGTCAGCCGGGGCGCGGGCACCAGCCGGCGCTCGTCCGTGCGCTGGATCATCGACTTGAACTCGGTGAGCAGCTTCGACGCCATGGAGGGGCTGATCTGCGACTGCCCGTCGGCCACCGCGCGGATGGCGGTGGCCACCTCGTCGGTGGAGATCTCCTTGAGCAGATAGCCGGTCGCACCGGCCTTGATCGCCTCGTAGAGATCCGCTTCCTCGTCGCTGATCGTCAGCATGATGATCTTGGCGCTGGGCGCCACCTCCTTAATGGAGGTGCATGCCTCGATGCCCCCGCGCTTCGGCATCCGCACGTCCATCAGGATGATGTCCGGCAGCAGGTCGGCGGCCTTGTCGACGGCCTCGGCCCCGTCGCCCGCCTCGCCCACCACTTGGATGTCCTCCTCGGCGGCGAGCACGATCTCCAGGCCCCGGCGGAACAGGGCGTGGTCGTCCACGACAAGGACTCTGATCGGCTCCTTGCGCGAAGTGCCTGCGTCCGGGCCCATACCGACGACGCCTCCCGCATCCCCGTCATGCATCGGTCCGAAGCTGTCCGCCATCGTTCCTCCCCCTGAAGGCTTTGGCCCGTGGTCCTGTGCCATCGCCAACCCAAGGCAACGGCCCACCGGTTGAGCCGCGGCCCCCATGCTTTCATGCCCGGACCTCAACACGGCGACAGAGCGATGCGCGCAGCGGGCGCACATCGGTGCCCCTGGGGGCGCACAAGCGCTCCAGGGGCACCGTCTCATCTGTCAACCGTGAAGGTCAGCCACCGAGCGCGCCACCCGCGCCGGGCGAGTGCGCCTGGGTGACCATCGTGTCCGTGCTCAGGTGGATCACACCGTAGTCGTACGCGTGCCTCCGGTAGACGACACTCGGCTCCTTGGTCTCGGAGTCGACGAACAGATAGAAGTCGTGTCCGACCAGCTCCATCTCGTAGAGAGCCTGGTCGAGCGTCATCGGAGCGGCGACGTGTGTCTTCTCGCGGACCACCAGGGGGCCGTCGCCCTGTACTTCCAGTGAACCGATCCGCTTCGTGGGCACGCTGTCCGCGTCCTCCGCCGGGACGGGGTGACCGTTGCCGTTGAGCGTCGCCACTCCCGGGACGTGGTCGGCGACCTCTGCCGCCGTGAGCCTGCGGGCGCCGCGGCGCGTGTTCTTCTTGTCGTGCTGCTTGCGCAGCCGGGCGTCGAGCTTCTCCGCTGCCAGGTCGAGTGCCGCGTACGGATCGTTGGCCGCTGCCTCCGCCCGGATCACCGGACCGCGGGAGCGGAGCGTGATCTCCACTCGGTCGCAGCGGTCGGCCTGTCGGGGGTTGGGCTCCTTGGACACCTCGACGTCGAGGCTGATCACCTTGCCGTCGAGCTTCTGGATCTTGTCCAGGTTCAGCTTCTCGGCCACGTGCTTGCGGAACCGCTCGGGCACCTCGGTCTTGCGGCCCTTGACGACGATGTCCACGCAGAACTCCGTTCCCGGATCGCCCCGCATCAACGGCGGGGCATCTCCCTTTTGCACCAGGCTCCGGCGAACTCCGGAACCTCGGACTCGGCGACTTCCACCTCCTCCTCCCCCATGGGCAAGATCTACACCCCCGATGCCGTCACCGATAGCGCAAAACCACGGCACGGCATTCGGATATGCGAGGGTGGCCTGCGGCTTTCCCTCACAACCGAACATATCTCGCCCGGACGGATGTCGTCACCCTCTAACGCGACGTACCTCCGTTCAGGTGAATTGACCGGCTCATTACCTGCAACGATGCAAGCTCACGGTCAGTTCCGGTTTATTTCGAAAGAATCCGGTGGCGCCGCGATCACGGCTGCACAGATCAGGCCTCGCCACTCGTTGTCGTGCGCCCATGACGCTCCGGACCGAGCCGGCTGCCGCCTCCCCTCACTCGTCCCGTCCGTTCGTTCCTCTCTGCCTTCCCGACCTGCTGGCGGATACACGGGGGCCGCCCCCATGAACCCTCGTTCGTCCGTATCCGATCGCCCGTACACCCCCGTCCGCGCCGCCTCCGCCCGCACGGTCCGCCCGGCCCGCACGGCCCGTGCCGCCTCGGCGAGGGAGGCGCCGGTGGTCATCAGGTCGTCGACGAGCACGACCTGGCCCTCGTCCAGCAACCGCCCCGCGCCGGGTGCCAGCGTCAACGCGCCCGCGAGATTCGCCAGCCGCTGCCGGGAGTCGAGTCCCGCCTGGTCGGCCACGGCCCGCCGCTGCCGCAGCACGGCGAGCACCCGGGCCCGGGTCCCGGTGCGGCGCAGTTCACCGGCGGCCGCGAGAGCGATCCGGCGCGCCGGGTCGTGCCCCCGCGCCCGCACCGCGTGCCGCCCGGACGGCACGGGAACGAGCAGCACCGGCACCTCGGCCCCCGCCGCGGCCCGGCGCGCTCCGGACCCGGTGACGGCCCCGTCGGCCCGCCTCCCGGCCGACGAGAGCCCCGACCGCACGGCTCCGGCCAGGGCCGTGCCGAGCGGTCCCGCGAGCGCCAGCACCCCCCTTTCCTTGTGGGCCAGCAACACGGCCCGCACCTCGTCCCCGTACCGCGCCGCCGCGTGCACGGCCGGCAGACCGGGTGGCTGCGGCACCGGTCGCACCCGGCCCGGCGCGGCCCCGTACAGAGCGGCACGGCACGGCGCGCAGAGCACCGTACGAGGCCGCCCGCAACCACCGCACTCGGCCGGCAGCATCAGATCGGTGAGGTCCCGCCACCACCCCCGCATGTCCACCACTGTGCCCGCACCCGCGCCGCTCGGCCAGGCCTGTGGAAAACACCCTGTGGAAAATTCCGCGCATTGCCTCCGGACAGGCACTCCACACATACCCAGGCACCCCACACGGCGGCGAAACGACAGGACAGGCCGGAAAAGCGGACGGCCGTCTCCGTACCGGGGACACCCCGAACGAAAACGGCCGACCGTTTCAACCTTTTACCCGGAAAGAATCCGGAACCTCTGTCTTCACGCCCGCACCCGGAAACCCGGATCCGTCCTGCCCTGTCACCCCGGATAAACCGGAGCCGATCCGTCCTTGTCCACCTTCTGCCACTGCGCCCCGGAAGGCAGCCGGACGATCCCGTCCTCCGAGTAGGCCGCCAGGGGCAGCCGCTCGTCCTCGGAAGCGGCGATCTCCTTCACGCCGGTCACCGCGGCGGGCGTCGGCCCCTCCGGCACGGAGCCGTCGACCTCGACGTACCGCATCTGCTGCACGCCCCCCTGCTCGCGCCCGACCACCACGAGCCGGCTGTCGCCGGCCCACGCCATGGTCGTGACCTCTTCCAGCTCAGGAGTGGCGGACCGCAGTTCGAGGACCGACACCACCGGCCGGTCACCGTCCTTCTCGTCCCGCTCGATCCGGCCGATGAGCAGGGACGCCTTGCCGTCCTTCTCCTCCACCACGAGCGCGATACGCACCCCGTCGGCGGCCACCCGTACGTCCCTGATGCGCCCGGTCAGCGCCGGAGCGCGCACCTCCACCGGTACGCCGGCGCCCTTCTCCAGCAGCAGCAGCCGCGGGGCTGCCGGGTTGCGGTCGGCCACCCACAGGTCGCCGCGCGCGTCCCAGCTGGGCGTGGTCAGCCGGTCGGTCTCGGTCTTGCCCGTGCTGCGCAGCACGGGCTCCCCGGGCGAACTGCCCGAGACCAGGGAACCGACGTACAGCGCCTTGCCGTCGAAGCTCACTCCGGCCGCCGTGTGCTCGTCCCGCGAGACGGCCGCCGCCCGCAACTGCTTGCCCTCCTCGCCGAGCGCCCCCGGCACCGGTTCGGCCTTCGGTGTGTCGCTGCTGCCGCCCGGGATCCGCACCAGCCGGTGCTGGCCGTCGATGAAGTACAGGTAGTCGGGGTGGCTCGCCGAGCCCCGCGCGGCGACGCCCACGGCCGATTCCTCGTCGAGCGAGCACAGCCGTGCGCCGCCCGCCCGCAGCTCGACCTCGTCCACCGCCGGGGTGAGGTTGTGCAGCGTGTACAGGAGCTGGGCCGCCATCTCGTCGCACTGGGTCCGCCCGACCCGGGCGGCCTTGTCGTTCAGCGGCACGGTCAGCTTGTTCTGGTCGTCGGGAGTCAGCGAGGTGACCCCCTTGTCCAGCGCCGTACCGGTGGGGAAGCTCGACCTGACCACCGGCCGCAGCCAGCTGGTGGGACCCTGGAGGAGGGAGCGCACCATCTCCGTCATCGGGTCCACGCGCTCGCGCACATAGACCGGATCGGCCACGCCCGTCGGCTGCCCGCTCCCGGTGTCCGCGCTGTTGGAGGCGAAGTAGTACTTGTTGACGGGCATGTAGTTGCGCTCGAAGTCCGACTTGCCCATGACGACGCCCTGCGGCAGCCCGTCGATGCGCCACTGCCCGGTCTTCTTGTTCTTCGTCAGGTGCACCGGCTGGCTGTAGCGCCCGGAGGCGGGCGTGTACGCCTGCTGGGCGTCCACGGCCGCGACCATGGTGCCGGTCAGGGTGAACGAGAAGTCGTCGCCGTCCGCCCGGCCCCCCGACGGACCGGCCTCGGTGCCCGGGCCGTCCAGCAGCACCATGGTGGAGACGTCGGGCCTCCAGGTCTGCCTGGCCTCACCCGTCAGATACTGGCGGGCCGTCGCATAGGTCGGATCGTCGCTGGTCAGTGCCTCCAGAAAGCCCTGGACGATCTCCGAGGGCTGCGCGTTCTCCCGCGGCGGCATGGCGAACACCCGCACCTGGATGTCCTGGCGCGGCGTGGACTCCACACCCCGCAGGTCTCCGTCGTCCGGCATCGACGCACAGCCCGCCAGCAGTACGACCCCACTGGCGGCGTAGGCCACCACCGCGCGCCCCGGCATCCGCCGGGCGCCCCCCTCGCGGTCAGCGCCCACGGAATGCCTCCCCTTGCTCGTCCGCGTCCTGGGACCGGGTGTCCCGGCGGGACACGGCCGCCTCCACAGCGGGCGTGTCGTCCTGTCTCAGCCCGCCCGTACCGGGCCTTGGCACCACGCGCGCGCCGTTGCCCGGCAGCGCGGTCGGGTCCGCGGTGGCGGCCACACCGGTCGTGCGCGGCCCGAGCGGAGCCCGCGACGGCGCCTTGCGCTCACCGGTCGACTGCATCGGCACGGTGGCGGCCTTCTCGGCTCCCCCACGCGGGATGCCGGCCTCGTCGAGCCCGCGGTTGCGCCGCGAGTCCTTGGGCTCCAGGGGTATCGGCGAACCGCGCAGCGGCTCGTCCGCGGTGCGCGGCAGCGTCAGCCGGAACTGCGAACCGCCGCCCGGCTCACCCCAGGCCTGCAACCAGCCGCCGTGCAGCCGCGCGTCCTCCAGGGCGATGGAGAGCCCGAGGCCCGTACCCCCGGTCGTACGCGCGCGTGCCGGGTCCGCCCGCCAGAAGCGGCTGAAGACGCGGGTGGCCTCGCCGGGCTTGAGCCCGACGCCGTAGTCGCGCACCGCGACCGCGACCGCACCGCCCGCCGAGGCGAGTTTGACGACCACGTCCCTGCCCTCGCCGTGCTCGACGGCGTTGACCACGAGATTGCGCAGCACGCGCTCCACCCGGCGGGCGTCCGCCTCGGCGACGACGGGCTGCAGGTCGCCGACGACCCGGATCGTCGTGCCCTTGCGCTCGGCCAACGGTTCGGCACCGCTGACCACGCGCCGCACGACCTCCCGGAGGTCGATCGCCTCGGCCTCCAGCGCCGCCGCGCCCGCGTCGAAGCGGCTGATCTCCAGCAGGTCCGCGAGCAGCGTCTCGAACCGGTCCAGCTGGTCGGCGAGCAGTTCCGCCGACCGCGAGGTGATGGGGTCGAAGTCCGCGCGCGCGTCGTGGATGACGTCCGCGGCCATCCGTACGGTCGTCAGCGGTGTGCGCAGCTCGTGCGACACGTCGGACACGAACCGCCGCTGCATCCGCGACAGGTCCTCGAGCTGCTGGATCTTCAGCTGGAGACTCTGCGCCATCTTGTTGAAGGCCTCGCCGAGCCGCGCGATGTCGTCCTCGCCGGTGACCTTCATACGTTCCTGCAGGCGCCCCGCGGACAGCCGCTCGGCGATCCCGGCGGCCATCCGCACGGGTGTGACGACCTGGCGCACCACGAGCCACGCGATGGCCCCGAGCAGCACGACGACGAAGAGGCCGGCGGTCGCCAGGGTGCCCTTGACCAAGCTGAGGGACTTCTCCTCCTGCGTCAGCGGGAAGAGGTAGTACAGCTGGTACGGGTCACCGTTGGGGTCGTTGACCTGCTTGCCGATGACCAGGGCCGGCTGGGACTCGTTGTCGTCGTCCTTGTAGACGATGCGGGTGTACTCCTGTGCGGCCGCCGTGCTGCTGTCGATGCGCGCGCGCAGTTCCTCGGGCACGCTCGTCGTCGGGTCGACACCGCCGGAGGCGCGCGGTCCGCGGCCACCGGCGCTGTCGTCGCCCGCGGGCAGCGTCACCACGTCGAAGGCACCCTGGCCGCCGCTGGAGAGCGACGACACGAGGTTGCTCATCCACTCGATGACGTTCTGGGACGGCCTGCCGTCCGCCGTGGAGACATCGCCGTCGGTACCGGCCGCCGCCTCGTCGGCCTTCTGCTTGGCCACCGCGAATCCGCCGGCGGCCTGGCTCTGGGAGGCCCTCACCTTGGCGTCCAGCAGGCCGTTGCGCACCTGCCCGATGACGACGAAGCCCAGCAGGAGGACGACGCCGAGCGACATCAGCAGCGTCGTGACGACGACCTTGAGCTGGATGTTGCGCCGCCACAGCCGCATGACGGGCAGCAGCGGTCGGCGCACCCAGCGCATGAGCAGACGCAGCACCGGACTGCCCTGGACGCCGCCCTGGAGCAGACCGCCCTCCCACAGCCGCCCCCAGCGGGAGCCCATGGTCTTCCGGTCGACAGGCCGCCCGGCTCGGGCCCCGTTCTGCCCGGACGCCGAAGCGGCGCTGTCACCGGTCATGTCAGCTGGGTCCTGCCTTGTAGCCCACACCGCGGACGGTCACCACGATCTCCGGGCGCTCCGGGTCCTTCTCGACCTTGGAGCGCAGCCGCTGCACATGCACGTTGACCAGACGGGTGTCCGCGGCGTGCCGGTAGCCCCACACCTGCTCCAGCAGGACCTCGCGGGTGAACACCTGCCACGGCTTGCGGGCCAGCGCGACCAGCAGGTCGAACTCCAGCGGCGTCAGCGCGATCGACTGCCCGTCCCGCTTCACGGAGTGCCCGGCGACGTCGATGACCAGGTCGCCGATGGCGAGCTGCTCCGGTGCCGGCTCCTCGGACCTGCGCAGGCGCGCCCGGATACGGGCGACCAGCTCCTTGGGCTTGAACGGCTTCACGATGTAGTCGTCGGCGCCGGACTCCAGGCCTACCACGACATCGACGGTGTCGCTCTTCGCCGTCAGCATCACGATCGGCACCCCGGACTCCGCCCTGATCAGGCGGCACACCTCGATGCCGTCCCGTCCGGGCAGCATCAGGTCCAGGAGCACCAGGTCGGGCTTGCTCTCGCGGAAGGCGGCCAGCGCCTTGTCACCGTCGGCTACGAAAGACGGCTCAAAACCTTCACCACGCAGCACGATACCGAGCATCTCGGCCAGTGCGGTGTCGTCGTCGACGACAAGGACTCGTCCCTTCATAAACGACATCATCCCATTCTCGTAACGGTGAAGGAGGCGCAGGTGAGCAGGGTCACCGACCCGTGACGATAGTCGTACCCGGCCATCACTGTCTGCCCTCGGCCACGGACGTGGGCGTCCCCGTTTTTCACGGGCGGCAGACCACCCACCCGCGGACCGTGACCGGCGAGGCGTTCACTTCGCCTCGCCCCACCCCGATCACATCAGTCCATCGCCACCTCGCGCGACCCGGCGCACAGCCGGGCGAGAGCCTCGGCCGTCACGGGCGAGACGACGCCCTCCTCGGTGACGATCGCCGTCACCAGCTCCGGCGGCGTCACGTCGAACGCCGGGTTGTACGCCTGCGTGCCCAGCGGCGCCACCGGGATCCCGCCTCCCGCCCCGGCGGGCTGCGCCTGCGGCGACGTGATCTCGGTCACCTCGAACCCGGGGCGCTGCTCGACCTCGATCGACGCTCCGTCCGCCGTCCGGGGATCCACCGTCGTCACCGGCGCCACCACGATGAACGGCACATGGTGGTAGCGCGCCAGCACCGCGAGCGGGTAACTCCCCACCTTGTTCGCCACCGATCCGTCGGCCGCGATCCGGTCGGCTCCGATCAGGACGGCGTCCACCTCGCCCGCGGCGAACAGCGACCCCGCCGCGTTGTCGGTGAGCAGGGTGTACGCCATGCCGCTGCGGGCCGCCTCGTACGCGGTCAGCCGCGCGCCCTGCAGCAGCGGACGCGTCTCGTCCACCCACAGCCGCCGCAGCCGCCCCGCCCGATGCGCGGCGAGGGCCACCGCGAACGCGGTCCCCTCCCCGCCCGACACCAGCGATCCGGAGTTGCAGTGGGTGAGGACCCGGTGTCCGCCGCCGGGCAGCAGCTCGTCCAGCAGCGCCAGGCCGTGCCCGGCCATCCGGGCGCTGGCCTCCGCGTCCTCCCGGTGCAGCTGCCGCGCCGCGACCAGCGCCGCCCCGGCCGCCTGCCGTCGGGCGTCCCCGCGGGCCAGCGCGGCCGCGTACGCCGACCGGGCCCTGCACACACCGACGGCGAGGTTCACGGCCGTGGGCCGGGCACCTGCCAGCGCCGTCGCGGCCTCGTCCACGTCGAACCCGCGGGCGGCGGCGAGCGCGACCCCGTACGCCCCGGCGATGCCGAGCAACGGCGCCCCGCGCACGGCGAGCGAGCGAATCGCCTCCACCAGCGCGGACGCGTCCGTACAGACCAGTTCGACCTCCTCGCTCGGCAGTCTCGTCTGGTCGAGGAGCACCAGCACCGGGCCCTCGGGCGGTTCCTCCCAGCGGATGACGGGTATCTCGGTCGGCCGCTTGCCCTCGCCTGCTTGCGCGTACTGATCAGCCATGCGGTCAGTCTGCCCCGGATCCGTCGGACAATTGGAGGCGTGCAGCCCCGACCGCGGCCGGTCCTCCGATGACCACCCCATGGCACGATGTCTGCCAACCTTCCGCCGCGACCGCGGACGGGCACCGTGAAGGAGCGACGATGAAAGACACTCCGGGCTGGGCCTCGCCCGGATCCGCCCCGTCCGACGGGCAGGCGCCCGATGCGTCCGGCCCCGCCGAGCCCACCGCCGCACAGCCCGCGGCCCCCTCGGACACGGACCCGCAGGACCCGGCCGCAAAGTGGTCCCAGGTGCAGCCGCCACCGGCACAGTGGTCCGCGCCGGCCGTCCCGCCGAACCCCGGCCAGGCCCCGCCGCCCCCGCCGCCCGTCCCGGGCCAGGGTCACCGGCCCCCCATGGGTCCCGGCGGCTACGGCGGTCCCGGCGGCCACTACGGCTGGGGTGCGGGCTGGGGAGGCCCGCCGCCCGCCGCCAAACCCGGGGTGATCCCCCTGCGCCCGCTCGGCGTCGGTGAGATCCTCGACGGCGCGGTGGCCACCATGCGCGCCCACTGGCGCACGGTGCTGGGCCTGTCGCTGGCCGTCGCGGCCGTCACGGAGACCGTCGTCGTACTGCTGCGCGGCCTCGTCCTGGACGAGAGCGCGGGCACCGAGGCCCTCGACGACCCGAGCGCGACGGTGAGCGAGCTCGCCCGCGCCATGGAGTACTCGCTGCTCAACTCCGGTGTCCTCATCCTGGTCTCCATGATCGGCACCCTGGTGGCCACCGCCATGCTCGCCACCGTCATCAGCCGTGCGGTCATCGGCAGGCCGGTGACCACCGGCGAGGCCTGGCGCGACGCCCGCCCACAGGGCGCGAAACTGTGCGGCCTGATCCTGCTGCTCCTGCTCCTGGCGTTCGGTGTCACCGCCGCGGGCGCGGTGCCCGGCATCCTCGTCGCCGTCGCGGGAGCCGCGGCGCCGGGCGCCGGCCTCGCCGTCCTGGGCAGCATGGGCACCGCCCTGGTGGCCCTGTGGCTGGTCGTCCGCTACTCGCTGGCCGCACCCGCGCTGATGCTGGAGAAGCAGGGCATCCAGAAGTCGATGAGCCGCTCGGCCAAGCTCGTGCGCGGCGCCTGGTGGCGGGTCTTCGGCATCCAGCTGCTCGGGGCGCTCATCGCGAACATCGTCGCCGCGATCGTCGTCGTCCCGTTCACCCTGCTCGCCGCCGCCCTGGGCGGAGGCGGCATCTCCGGCTTCCTCGCCAGCGGCGGCGACTACGGCTGGACGTTCCTCGTCATCAGCGGCATCGGCTCGGTGATCGGCTCCATGATCACTTTCCCGATCAGCTCGGGCGTCACCGTGCTCCTCTACGTCGACCAGCGCATCCGCCGCGAGGCGCTCGACCTCGATCTGGCCCGCGCCGCCGGCGTCCAGGGCTACAACAGCTCCGGCGCCACCCCAGGGAGCTGATGCGGTGAGTCCGACGGGGGGAGTTCTCACAGCAGTGCCGGCATTGCCGGCACTGCCACGCACCACCGGCACGGCCGTACGGGCCCTGCTGCGCGCCGGCGACACATCCATGGGGTCACTGGCACGCTCCGACGAACCGCCGGTGACGATCGGGCGGGATCCCGCGCGGGAGGCGGCCCGCCACGAGCTGTCCAAGAGCGTGTACCACCAGAACGACCCCGGCCTGTTCGAACGCGCCCTGAACGCCGTGTGGGAGTGGATCGGCAGACTCCTCGCCACCGCCTCGACCGCGACTCCCGGGGGAACGGTCGGACTGGTTCTGATCGTCCTGGCCGTCGTCGCGGTGCTGGGCGCCCTGTGGTGGCGCCTGGGCACGCCGCGCCGCCCGCCCACGTCCTCACCCGCCCTGTTCGACGACCGGCCCCGCACCGCCGCCGACCACCGTGCGGCCGCCGAGGCGCACGCCGCCCAGGGCCACTGGAACAGGGCCGTCCAGGAACGCATGCGGGCCATCGTCCGCTCCCTGGAGGAGCGAGCTCTCCTCGACGTCCGCCCCGGCCGCACCGCCGACGAGGCCGCCGCGGAAGCCGGCCGCGTCCTGCGCGAGCATGCCGACCGGTTGCGCACCGCCGCCCTGGACTTCGACGACGTGACGTACGGCGGACGCCCGGCGAGCGAGCGGTCGTACCACCGCATCGCCGAACTCGACCGCGACCTGGAAAGCGCCAAGCCCGACCTCGCGACCAGCGCCCCCGGCACGGCCCGCAACGCCCGCCAGGGAGCCGCCGAATGAGCAAAGAGGCCACGCTCCCGTCCACCTCGGTCTCCCCCTCCGCCCGGCATCTGTGGACCCGCGCGCGCGGAATCGCCCTCGCTCTCGTCCTGCTGCTGGCCGGGGCCGTCGCGATCGCCCTGGTCCGCTCCGACACCGGGCACGGCGCACTCGACCCGCGCTCCGTCGATCCTTACGGCAGCCGTGCCGTCGCCGCGCTCCTCGCCGAACGCGGCGTCGACACCCGCGTGGTGACCACCCTCGACGAAGCCCGCGCCGCGGCCGGCCCGGACACCACCCTCCTGGTCGCCGTCCCCGACCTGCTGACGCAGCGCCAGCAGAGCCGACTGCACTCCACCACCAGCGGCGCCGGCGGCCGCACCGTACTCGTCGCCGCGGGCAGCTGGTCCGTCGAACGGCTCGCCCCCGGGGTCACCGCAGACCCCGCCACCAGCTTCGACGCGACGCTCTCCCCCGACTGCGACCTGCCCGCCGCCCGACGCGCGGGCACCGCGGACACCGGCGGCATCCGCTACACCACCACTCACCACGACGCCGACGAGTGCTACCCCAGCGAACGCCTGGCCACCCTGGTTCGGGTCCCGGACGCGTCCGGCGGCGGCGACACCGTCGTGCTCGGCGCACCGGACATCCTCTACAACGACACCCTCGACGAACAGGGCAACGCCTCGCTCGCGCTTCAACTCCTCGGCTCGCGCCCTCATCTGACCTGGTACCTCCCCTCACCGGCGGACACCTCGGCAACCGACCAGGACGACCAGGAGGACTTCCTGGACCTGCTCCCGTCCGGCTGGCTGTGGGGCGCCTTGCAGCTCTTCGTCGCCGCAGCCGTGGCCGCCTTGTGGCGCGCACGCCGACTCGGCCCCCTGGTGCCCGAAAATCTCCCCGTGGCGATCCGCGCCTCCGAGACCGTCGAAGGCCGCGCCCGCCTCTACCGCAGAGCGAACGCCCGCGATCGCGCGGCCACCGCTCTTCGCTCCACCACCCGCACCCGCCTCGCCCCCCTCGTGGGCGTCCCCGTGGCCCAGGCGCACGCGCCCGAGGCCCTGCTTCCCGCGCTCTCCGCCCACCTGGACGGCGAAGGACAGCTGTTGCACCCCCTCCTCTTCGGCCCGCCGCCCGGCGACGACACCTCCTTGATCGCCCTTGCCGACCAACTCGACGCCCTCGAAAGAGAGGTACGCCGTTCATGATGGACCCGACCACCGACAACGCCGGGTACACCAGGGACCAGGGCAGCGCCCGGGCCTCCCTGGAAGCCCTGCGCGCCGAGATCGCCAAAGCCGTGGTCGGCCAGGACCCCGCCGTGACCGGTCTGGTCGTCGCCCTCCTCTGCCGCGGACACGTTCTCCTCGAAGGAGTCCCCGGAGTCGCCAAAACGTTGCTCGTCCGCACCCTCGCCGCCGCGCTCGAACTCGACACCAAACGAGTCCAGTTCACTCCCGACCTGATGCCGAGTGATGTGACGGGCTCTCTGGTCTACGACACCCGCAGCGCCGAGTTCTCCTTCCAGCCCGGCCCGGTCTTCACCAACCTCCTGCTCGCCGACGAGATCAACCGCACCCCGCCCAAGACCCAGTCGTCCCTCCTCGAAGCCATGGAGGAACGCCAGGTCACGGTGGACGGCACTCCTCGTCCCCTCCCCGACCCCTTCCTGGTCGCCGCGACCCAGAACCCGGTCGAGTACGAGGGCACGTACCCGCTGCCCGAAGCCCAACTGGACCGCTTCCTGCTCAAACTGACGATCCCGTTGCCCTCCCGCCAGGACGAGATCGGCGTACTGACCCGACACGCCGAGGGCTTCAACCCGCGCGACCTGCGCGCCGCGGGCGTACGCCCCGTCGCGAACGCGGCCGACCTGGAAGCGGCACGCGCCGCGGTCGCCAAGACGACCGTCTCCCCCGAGATCACCGCCTACGTCGTGGACATCTGCCGCGCCACACGCGACTCGCCGTCCCTCACCCTCGGCGTCTCCCCGCGCGGTGCCACCGCCCTGCTGTCCACCTCGCGCGCGTGGGCCTGGCTCACGGGCCGCGACTACGTCATCCCCGACGACGTGAAGGCCCTGGCCCTGCCCACCCTCCGGCACCGCGTCCAACTGCGCCCGGAAGCGGAGATGGAGGGCGTGACGGCCGACTCCGTCATCAACGCGATCCTCGCCCACGTCCCCGTCCCGCGCTGATGGGATTCACCGGACGCGCCGCCCTGCTCGCGGCACTCGGCTCGGTCCCCCTCGGCGTCTGGGCCCCCGGCTGGACGGGCGTCCTCGCCGTGAACGCCTCCGTGGCGGTGGCGTGCGCCTGCGACTTCGCCCTCGCGGCGCCGGTACGACGTCTCGGCCTGGCCCGTTCCGGCGACACCTCTGTGCGTCTGGGCGAGGCCGCCGACGTGACCCTCACTGTCACCAACCCCACCAATCGGCCGCTGCGCGCGCAGCTCCGGGACGCCTGGCCGCCGAGCAGTTGGCAGCCCGGCACGGAGGGGCCCGCCTCCCGTCACCTCCTGACGATCCCCGCGGGCGAGCGCCGGCGTGTCACCACCCGGCTGCGCCCCACCCGCCGAGGCGACCGCCAGGCGGACCGGGTGACGATCCGCTCCTACGGTCCCTTGCGTCTCTTCTCCCGCCAGGGCACCCACCGCGCCCCCTGGACGGTACGCGTCCTTCCCCCTTTCACCAGCCGCAGACACCTCCCGTCCAAGCTCGCCCGCCTGCGCGAGCTCGACGGTCGCACCAGCGTGCTCACCCGGGGCGAGGGCACGGAGTTCGACAGCCTGCGCGAGTACGTGCCCGGCGACGACACGCGCTCCATCGACTGGCGTGCCACCGCCCGGCACACGACCGTCGCCGTCCGCACCTGGCGTCCCGAACGCGACCGCCACATCCTGCTGGTGCTCGACACCGGCCGCACTTCGGCGGGCCGTGTGGGCGACGTCCCCCGGCTGGACGCCTCGATGGACGCGGCGCTGCTGCTCGCCGCCCTGGCGTCCCGCGCCGGTGACCGAGTCGGCATGCTCGCCTACGACCGCCGGGTCCGTGCCCTCGTCCAGGGCCGAAGCGCCCGTGACGTCCTGCCTTCCCTGGTGGAGGCGATGGCCACGCTCGAACCCGAACTGGTCGAGACGAACGCCCGGGGCCTTACGGCGACTGCTCTGCGTACGGCCCCTCGTCGTTCCCTGATCGTGCTGCTCACGACGCTCGACACGGCTCCGATGGAGGAGGGGCTGCTCCCGGTCCTCGGTCGGCTCACTCAGCGCCATACGGTGATGGTGGCGTCCGTCGCCGATCCGAACATCGCCCGTCTGGCGTCGGCCCGCGGCTCCGTTGACGCGGTCTACGAATCCGCGGCGGCCGCCCAGTCCCAGTCGGAACGCCGGCGTACTGCCGACCAACTCCGCCGCCACGGGGTCACGGTCGTCGACGCGACCCCCGATGAACTGGCTCCCGCACTGGCGGACTCGTACCTGGCCCTGAAATCGGCAGGACGCCTTTGAGACGACGGCTGGGCAAGCTTCTCTGAACCGAAGGGCCGGCCCAGCCGAACTCGCTCGATGCGACGTCACCAGACCCCAAACGCAGAAAACCCCCGTGCCGAATGGCACGGGGGTTTTCTCAATATTTGTTCGGCGGCGTCCTACTCTCCCACAGGGTCCCCCCTGCAGTACCAT
>NZ_JBSFIA010000032.1:0-126663 GCF_053597355.1 Streptomyces sp. NPDC001443 | reverse complement strand
CCGCAGTACGGCCGCGTTGAGCGACCCCGACCGCAGACTTCCGCACAACGCAAGGATCTTCATGCCGATCAGCCTACGTTTTCCCGCGTCGCGGGCGGGCCGAACCGGCCGGTCAGCCGCGGTAGCCGAGCAGGCCGTGCAGGGCCGAGCCGCGTGCCGAGGTGGAGGCCGCCTTCGAGGTGAGCGGCTTCGGGTCGGGCAGGGTCTTGCACACCGCGTCGGCCTCGCCGCGGCCGCGCGGCACAGTGCCGTCGGACAGATAGGCAGCCAGGTGCTTGTCCAGGCAGGTGTTCCCGCTCAGCGTGACACCGTGGTTGCCGCCGCCCTGCTCCACCACCAGGCTGGAGCGGGCCAGCAGCCGGTGGACCGTCGCGCCGCCCTGGTAGGGGGTGGCCGCGTCGTCCGTCGCCTGGAACAGCAGGACCGGCGGCAGTTGGCCGTTGGCGATGTTCACCGGTGGCCGGGAACGCGTCGGCCAGAACGCGCACGGCGCGTTGTACCAGGCGTTGTTCCAGGCCATGAACGGCGCCTGCTCGGCGACCTCCCAGGTGTCCTTGCGCCACTGGTTCCAGTCGCGCGGCCAGGAGGTGTCCCGGCACTGCACCGAGGTGTAGACGCTGTAGCCGTTCTCGCCGGAGGCGTCCACGGCGGCGAAGTTCCGGTACGCCTCGACCAGCGGATCGGGGTCGTGCTTCACCACGTACGCCGAGAACGCCTCGGCGAGGTAGGGCCAGTAGCCGTTGTAGTAGCCGCCGGGCATGAAGGTGTCCTCCAGCTCGGAGGCCCCCACCTTGCGGCCGGCCGGCTTCTTCGCCAGCGCCGCCCGCATCGCGTACCACTTGGCCTCGACCTCGGCCGGGTCGGTGCCGAGCTTGTACGTCCTGTCGTACTTGGCGATCCAGCTCATCAGCGCCCGGTGGCGATCGTTGAAGGCGTGGTCCTGGCCGAGGTTGTCGTCGTACCAGACGCCGGTGGGGTCGACGACGGAGTCGAGGACCAGGCGGCGGACGTGCCCCGGGAAGAGCTTGGCGTACACGGCGCCGAGGTAGGTGCCGTACGAGTAGCCGAAGTAGTTGAGCTTCCGGGCGCCGAGGGCCTGCCGGATGGAGTCCATGTCCCGCACGGCGCTGACGGTGTCGATGTACGGCAGCACGCTCGCGTACTTCTTGCCGCAGGCGGCGGCGAACGCCTTGGCGCGGTTCAGGTTGGCCCGCTCCAGGGCCGGGGTGCTCGGCACCGTGTCGGGGCGTACCGGTTTGAAGTGGCCGGGCCTGCAGTCGAGGGCGGGCTTGCTCGCGCCCACCCCGCGCGGGTCGAACCCGATCACGTCGTACTGCGCCGCCACCGCCTTGGGCAGCGAGGTCGCGACGAACCCGGCGAGCGTGAGCCCGCTGCCTCCCGGGCCGCCGGGGTTGACCAGCAGGGGACCCTGGTACTTCTTCGCGGTGTGCGGGACCCGGGACAGCGCGAGCGAGATCTGCCGGCCCCGCGGGTCCGCGTGGTCGAGCGGCACCTTGAGGGACGCGCACTGGAGCGTCGGGTAGTCGGTCGTGCCGCACTTCTTCCAGGTGACCTTGGCTGCCTCTGCGGCGTGGGCGGCTCCCGCGGTCGACGACGGGCTCGCGTCGGCGGGCACGGCTGTGAGCGTTCCGGCCATGACGACGGCGGCACCGCACAGCACGGCTGCGCGTTTTCTCATGTGGAGTGCTCCCAGGACGGAGGGGGGTTGGATCGCGAGGTTCACGATCCACGCCGCATCGTCCCGGAAATTACGCTCGGAAGAACGCGTTATCACAATACTTGACCCGATTGGTCCGCTTGATGCCCTCGAACGCCCCGGGGGCCGACGGGTGCGGACGGAGTGTCAGCAGGCGTCAGTGGGTGTCGGGCGAGCGCCGGTGAGCGCCGGTCGGACGTCAGTGGGTGTCGGACAGGCGTCTGCTGGTACGGTCGCGCAGCAGCAGCCACTGCTCGGCCGCGGCGCCGGGACCGGGGTGCCCGCCCTCGCCCTGGAGCAGGGCGGCGTAGGCTGCCTTCCCCGCCTCCTTCCGGGGCGGTTCCAGGCTCGGGATCGCCCTCGCCATGCCCTTCCAGGCGTTGTCTGCGTCCGGTGTGCTGAGCATCGATCCTCTCCCGCGGCATCGGGTCACCGAGAAGTGCACGGAGGCGGGCAGGTGTGGTGGCGGCTCGCCGTCCTCGGGCCCGCGGGTGACACCTCCTCGGCGGCGTCGCCCCCAGATTAGAACATGCGTTCCCGTGATCGTGCGAGTGCCGATCCCGATCGCCTCGTGCGCACCGTTCGATCACTTCCGGGACCCCGATTTGGGTGGCCGGGGACAGGGGTGGTTGGCTTGCTCCAACCCCGAGAACTCAGGTGCTGGAGGAAGCAAATGGCGCAGGTCGAGGCCACCACGGAGCGGGTCGTCGCGGCGAACGCGGAGGACGTGTTCGACGCCCTCGCCGACTACAGCGGCACGCGCGGCAAGCTCCTGCCCGAACATTTCAGCGAGTACGAGGTGCGCGAGGGCGGCGACGGAGAGGGCACCGTCGTCCACTGGAAGCTCCAGGCCACCAGCAAGCGGGTGCGTGACTGCCTGCTGGAGGTCGGTGAGCCGACCGACGGCGAACTCGTCGAGCGGGACCGCAACTCCTCCATGGTCACCACCTGGCGCGTCACCCCGGCCGGCGAGGGCTCCTGCCGTGTCGTCGTGACCACCACCTGGAAGGGCGCCGGCGGCATCGGCGGCTTCTTCGAGAAGACCTTCGCGCCCAAGGGGCTCGGCCGGATCTACGACGCGATCCTCGCCAACCTCGCCGCGGAGATGGAGAAGTAGGCCCCTCGGGAGCCAAGGAGCCGGATCCGGCGGGGGGTTGCCCTCCTCACCGGTTCGGGTGGATCTCCTCGACGGTCGCAGCCGCGCCGTAACTCGTCGCGCTTGCCCGCAGTTGTCGCTTTAAGCGGCAATTGCGCGGCAGGTGCGACGAGGGGAGCGGTACGTGGGCGGAATCACTCTGGTGCAGGACGACCCGGTGACGGCGCCCCCGGACACCCCCGCCGCCGGCCCGGCCCCGGCCGCCGGACCCACCCCCCGCCGGGTGCGCCTGATCTTCTGCGCGCTGATGCTCGCGCTGCTGCTGGCCGCCCTGGAGCAGATGATCGTCGCCACCGCGCTCCCGAAGATCGTCGGCGAGCTGCACGGCCTGGACCGGATGTCCTGGGCGATCACCGCCTATCTGCTCACCGCCACGGTCGGACTGCCCGTCTACGGCAAGCTCGGCGACCTCCTCGGCCGCAAGGGCGTCTTCCAGTTCGCGATCGTCGTCTTCGTCGTCGGCTCCGCGCTGGCCGGCCGCGCGCAGAGCATGGACCAGCTGATCGCCTTCCGCGCCGTGCAGGGCATCGGGGCCGGCGGGCTCATGATCGGCGTGCAGGCGATCATCGCGGACATCGTGCCGCCCCGGCAGCGCGGCCGTTTCATGGGCCTGATCGGAGCGGCCTTCGGCCTGGCCTCCGTGGCGGGCCCGCTGCTCGGCGGCTACTTCACCGACCACCTCTCCTGGCGGTGGTGCTTCTACGTCAACGTCCCCTTCGGCCTGGTGACGCTGGCCGTCGTCACCGTCGTGCTCCAACTGCCCAGGCCCGACGTCAGGCCGCGCTTCGACGTCCTCGGCGCCCTGCTGCTCGCCGCGGCCTCCACCTGCCTGGTCCTGCTGACCAGTTGGGGCGGCACCGAGTACGCGTGGGGCTCGCGCGTCATCATCGGCCTCGGCGCCGGAGCGGTCGTCGCCACCGTCCTGTTCCTGCTCACCGAGCACCGCGCCGTCGAACCGCTGCTCCCGCTGCGGCTGTTGCGGGACCCCGTCTTCAACGTCACCGCCCTGGTCGGCCTGGTCGTCGGCGTCGCCCTGTTCGGCGCCGCGAGCTATCTGCCGACCTTCCTCCAGATGGTCGACGGAGCGAGCGCCACCGAGTCCGGGCTGCTGATGCTGCCCATGATGGGCGGCGTCGTCGTCGCCTCCATCGTCTCCGGGCAGCTCATCAGCCGCACCGGCCGCTACCGGATCTACCCCGTCCTCGGCGGCGCGCTCTCCGCTCTCGGCATGTGGCTGCTGTCCCGGCTGGAGGTCGACACGCCCCGGCTGCACTACAGCGTCTGGATGGCCGTACTCGGCGCCGGTATCGGCATGGTGCTGCCGGTGTTGGTCCTCGCCGTGCAGAACTCCGTGCGCCCCGCCGACCTCGGCACCGCCACCAGCGCCAACAACTACTTCCGGCAGATCGGCGGCAGCGTCGGCGCGGCGGTCTTCGGCACCCTCTTCGCCGACCGGCTCGCCGACGCCCTCGCGCGGCGCCTGCCCGCACGCGCGGGCGCCCGTCTGCCCGACCCCGAGTCCCTCACCCCGCAGCTCGTCCACGCGCTGCCCCCGGCGTTGCGCGACGCCTACATCAGGGCCTACGCCGACGCCATGCCGCGGATCTTCCTGTACCTGGTGCCGGTGCTCGTCCTCGGCCTGCTCATCGCCTGCTTCCTCAAGGAGACCCCTCTGTTGACCAGCGCAGCCTCCCACCACACCCCCGCGACCGGCGCGGCACCGGAGTCCGCCCCGGTCAACGCCGCCGTCCCGCACGCCCGTTCGCCCCACACCGCGGGCATCCCCGTCTGCGGCACCGTGCAGCATCCCGACGGCACCGCCGTGCCCCGGGCCGCCCTCACCCTCATCGACGTCTCCGGGGCACAGATCGGCCGGGGCGCCAGCGGCGAGGACGGACGGTACGCCCTGTCGACGCCGGGCAGCGGATCGTACGTCCTGATCGCCGCCGCGGGCGGGCACCAGCCGCAGGCCGTCTCCGTGACCGTCGGCGAGCGTCCCGTCGAGCTGGACGTCGTCCTCGGCGGCGCCGGGCGCCTCGCGGGCGCCGTGCTGACCGCGGACGGCACCCCCGTCCGGGACGCCGCGGTCACCCTCACCAACGTCCACGGCGAGGTCGTCGGCACCACCCGCAGCGGGCGCGACGGCGGCTATGCCATCACCGAGCTGGTGGCCGGCGAGTACACCCTCGCCGCCAGCGCGCCCGCCTTCCGCCCGGCCGCACTGCCCGTCACCGTCCAGGCCTCGCGCGAGACCCGCCAGGACGTCGAGCTCGCGGGCGGCGCCGTGCTGCGCGGCACCGTGCGGGCGGGCGGCGGCCGGGTCGTCGAGGACGCGCGGGTGACCCTGCTCGACGCGGCGGGCAACGTCGTCGACACCCTCACCACCGGACCCGACGGGACGTTCCGGTTCGTCGACCTGTCCTCCGGCGAGTACACCGTGATCGCGGCCGGATACCCGCCCGTGGCCACCGTGCTGCACATGGCGGGCGGCGGGCGCACCGAACGCGACCTCCAGCTCGGCCACGAGGACTGACCCGGCACCGGGCGGCACGCGGACCCGTGCGCCGGAGCGCACGCGGGGTACGGAGAGGGGCGCGGATCCGCGTGCCGAAGAGGTGACACGGCTTGGACCTGCGCGTCGGCGGGGTGCGGTGGAACGAATTCCAGAATTGCCGCACATCCCCGGCGACCGCCCCCGTACGGTGGAGGACGGCGGCACAGATCTTGCGGAGCCGTGGGGAGAGAGGGTCTGGACCATGTCCCGTGGCACCGACCGTGGCACCGACCGTGGCGCCGAGAGGGGCATCGAGAGGGGCGCACCTCCCGCGGGTCAGGTCGCGGCCGGACGCGTCCCGCTGGCCGTGGTCGTCGTGGACCGGGACGGTCTGGTCTCCCACTGGAGCACGGGCGCCCGCCGGTTGTTCGGCGCGCCCAAGGAGGAGGCGATCGGGCGGCCCGCCCTCGACCTGCTCCCGGTGTCCGGCGCCCTGCCCGAGCACGACGCCCCCACTGCGTTCGATGGGGGCGACGGGTTCGATGGGGGCGACGGGCTCGCGGCGGAGGACGGCCTCGGCCCCGACCTGGAGTCCTCGCTCGACGGCCGGCTGTCCTACCCGGCCGCCGGACGCGCCCGCCTCAGCGTGCCCGAGCGCGACCGCGTCGACGTGCTGTGGTGGGCGTACCCGCTGGTGGGCCCCGGCACCGAGCGGCTGCTGGTGCTGGCCGTCGACGCGGACGGACTGCGCCCGGACGAGCCCGACCCCGGTACGGACTTCGAGCGCATCGCACCCGCCTTCGCCCTGCACACCGACTTCCCCGGCGCCGACGAGCTCGCCCGGCGGCTGCCCGAGATCCTGCCCAGCATGAGCGTCGGCGAAGGCGCCCGGATCGCCGCCCAGGTCCTCGAACTGGGCTATCCGGTGCTGGAGTTCAGCCAGAACGACCGGGTGCCCGTCACCCCCGACTGGGGCGTGCCCCGGCGCGCCGAGCGCAAGGCACGGCGCGAGCGGGCCGTCCGCGCCGTGGCGCAGGGCCTGCCGCTGCCCGCGGACTCCGCCGACGAGGGCGAGGACCTGGAGTACGCCGCCGTCCGTGAACGCCTGGAGTTCCTCACCGAGGTCAGCGGCAGGATCGGCACCTCCCTCGACCTGGCGAGGACCATCACCGAGGTCAGCAGGGCCGTCGTGCCCCGCTTCACCGACGTCGCCGGCACCTATCTGCGCGAACAGGTCGTCGCCGGTGAGGGTTTCCCGGACGGCGCCCCCGACACCACCACCCTGTGGCACCGGGTCGCCCTCGAGCACACCGACGAACCCGGCCGCTGGGACGATGTCGTGCCGGTCGGCGAGGCCATGCCGTTCCCGGCGCACACCCCGTTCTTCCAGTGCATGACCAGCGGGCAACCGGTGCTGGTGCCGCGGATCAGCGAGCAGATGGGGCACGCGATCGCCGCGCAGTTCGAGAAGCGCGACATCCGGCCGCTGATCACCGGCCGCTCCATGCTCGTCGTGCCGCTCAAGGCCCGACAGGTGGTCCTCGGCTTCATGATCCTGCTGCGCCACCCCGAGCGCGCCGAGTTCAACGACATGGACCGGGTCACCGGGACCGAACTCGCCGCCCGCGCGGGCCTCGTACTGGACAACGCGCGCATGTACACCTACCAGGAGAGCGTCGCCGAGACCCTCCAGGACAGCATGCTGCCGCACATCCCGTCGCGCATGGCCGGCTGCGACATCGCCACCCGCTATCTGCCCGGCACGCTGCTGGGGCGGATCGGCGGCGACTGGTTCGACTCCGTGAAGCTGCCCGGCGCCCGCACCGCCCTGGTCGTCGGCGACGTCATGGGACACGGCCTCAACTCGGCAGCGATGATGGGGCAGTTGCGCACCGCGGTGCAGACCATGGCGGCGCTCGACCTGCCGCCCGCGCAGTTGCTGCGCAACCTCGACGACCTCGCCCAGCGGCTCGGCGACGGCTACCTCGCGACCTGTCTGTACGCCGTCTACGACCCCATCGAGGGCGAACTGCACCTCGCCAACGCGGGCCACATCCCGCCCGTCCTGGTCCGCGCCGAGAACGGGCGCAGCGAGCTGCTCGACCTGCCCACCGGCGCGCCGATCGGCGTCGGCGGGGTCCCCTTCGAGTCGGTGCGCGTGCGCGTGGAGCCCGGTGACCGGCTGGTGATGTGCACCGACGGGCTGGTGGAGATGCGCGGCGAGGACATCGGCGTGGGGCTGGCGACGCTCTGCGAGTCCGCCGCCCACCCGGCGGCCGCCATGGACGACGCCTGCGACACGATCATCCGCGCCCTGAACATCCGCGGCGGCCGCAAGGACGACGTGGCCCTGCTGATGGCCCGGCTCAACGGCATTGCCCCCGACAAGGTCGCCGAGTGGCGCCTCGCCCTCGATCCGGCCGAGGTCCGCCGGGCCCGCGCCGTGGTCCGCGAGCAGTTGCACGACTGGGGCCTGGCCCGGCAGGCCGACCACGCCGAGCTGCTGGTCGGCGAACTCGCCACCAACGCCGTACGCCACTCCCACGGTCGGCCGGTCGTCCTGCGCCTGGTGTACGGGGAGACACTGCTGTGCGAGGTCGACGACGACGACCACGACCTGCCGACCCTGCTCAGCGCCGGTCCGGACGACGAGCGCGGGCGCGGACTGCGCGTCGTGAGCGCACTGGCCCGCGAATGGGGCACCAGCCGCAGGGGCGCGGGCAAGACCGTCTGGTTCGAACTGACGCTGCCCCGCCGCTGAACCGGCCCCGCCCCGCCGCCGACCGGCCCGTCCTGCCCCGCCCTGTGCTGCCGTCGAGCGGGCGCGTCCGGCGCGCGCCGGCGTACGCGGCTTCGAACGCGGCGTGAAGGAACGGTCACCGCACTTGTCGCCGTGCCCCGGGAGCGATAGACCGTACCGGCCCGCCACTTGTGGCGGATCGGCTTCGGATCCTGGGGAGTTGGGCATGGGCGTGACGAGTCGGTACCGAGAGGCCTGGGAGGGGTTCTGGCGCGAGGCCTCCGACGAACCGGGAGCCGTGTTCTGGGACGCCGGGCCCACGCTCACCGTCGGTCCCCAACTCGCCCTCTTCGAGCCGTACCTGGTCGACCCCGGGCTGCCCCTGGTGGACCTCGGCTGCGGCAACGGCACCCAGACCCGTTTCCTCGCCGACCGTTTCCCGCGGGTCGTCGGCGTCGACCTGGCCGCGGCGGCCCTGGAGCACGCCCGCCGCGCGGACCCGGCCGACCGGGCGTCGTACCGGCAGCTCGACGCCGTGGACGAGAGCGCGACGGAGTCGCTCCACGCCGAACTCGGCGACGTCAACGTCTATATGCGCGGTGTGCTGCACCAGTGCGAGCCCGGCGGGCGGCAGCCCTTGGTGGACGGGATCGCCACGCTCGTCGGGGAGCGGGGCCGGGCGTTCCTGGTCGAGCCGGCGGAGGCGGCGGGCGCCGTCGTGGGCGGCCTGGCGCAGGGCCCGTCGGGGCCGCCGCCGAAGCTCGCGCCGGTCCTGCGACACGGCATCGCCCCCCTGGAGATGACGGACGACGCGGTCCCCGGCCATCTGGCCGCGGCCGGTCTCACGGTCCTCGCGAGCGGCGAACTCCCCTTGTTCACGACCGAGTTCATGCCCGACGGCTCCCGGGTCGAGCTGCCGTCGAAGTGGCTGGTGGCGGGCCGACCGGGGTGACCGCCGCGGGTGGGGCCGGCGCGCTGTGACCATCGTCACCCGTCGGTGCGGCCTCCTCCTGTCACACTCCCGGGCCGCGCGGAGTCAGTGGGGTGACGGAAGTTGCGGAAGCCGCCCGGATCCGTACCGGGCGCCACCGACGAGGAGCCTGCCATGTCCACCACATATGTCGTCGTCACCGTTCTGGGAGCCGCCATGGCGGGCTTCTCCGCCGCCTCCCTCCTGCTCCGCGTGGCCTGGGTGGTCGAACCGCTGACGCAGTACGGGGTCCCCCGCTCGTGGTGGACCCCGCTGGGTCTCGCCAAGGCCGCGGGAGCGGTCGGGCTGCTGGCGGGTCTGCTCGTGCGGCCGCTCGGCGTGCTGGCCGGGATCGGCCTGGTGCTGTACTTCGCCGGGGCGGTGGCCACCGTGGTCCGGGCCCGCTGGTTCTCGCACGTGCCGTTCCCCCTGCTGTACGCGGCTCCGGCGGCCGCGTCCGTCGTACTGGCCCTCACGGCCTGAGCGTCTGGACGCGCGGGCGCCCGGCCCCCGGGACTCGGCCCCCCCAGGCCCTAGGGCGTGTTTCGAAAGTAGCGTCGTCCGCCCGAAGGGCGGGCCCGGCGGCGTCTGGTGCGTGCGATCGCAAGGCGGAGGGTCGCCCCGATACTGGTTGTGTCGGGGTGATCCCGACAACGCGGCTGGGGGTGCCCCCTCTGGGGGAGCGCGTGCCAGGCGTCGCCGGGCAGACGGGACTTTCGAAACACGCCCTAGCCGCCCCGGGCACACGAGCCCCGAGCGTCTGCGGCCGGGGGCGGCCGATGTCTCCAGTGGTCGCTCCCGGCCCTCGGTCCCTCGGCCTCGAGCCCCCGGGCCTCGGCCCCCCGAGGCCCGGGCCCTTGGGTCCTCGGACCTCAGGACCCCTGGACCCCAGGCCCCCGAGCGCCTGCGGCCGGTCCGTTCCGGGCCTGTTCCCGGCCCGTTTCCGGCCGGTTCCGGGCCCCGTCCCGGTTGCCGTCGCAGGGGCGGACAGGGTGCGACCGGGCCGTCGACGGGAACGGATCCTGGCCCGTTTTGCCGTCTACGCGTAACGTGGCGCACCATGAAGATCCTGATCAGCGCCGACATGGAGGGTGCCACCGGCGTCACCTGGCCGGCCGACGTGCTGCCGGGGACCCCGCAGTGGGAGCGGTGCCGCGCCATGTTCACCTCGGACGTGAACGCCGCCGTGCTCGGCTTCTTCGACGGCGGCGCCGACGAGGTGCTCGTCAACGAGGCCCACTGGAGCATGCGCAACCTGCTCCTGGAGCGGCTCGACGAGCGGGCCGAGATGCTCACCGGGCGGCACAAGTCGCTGTCCATGGTGGAGGGCGTGCAGCACGGCGACGTGGACGGCATCGCCTTCATCGGCTACCACGCGGGCGCCGGCGCGGAGGGCGTCCTGGCCCACACCTACCTCGCGAACTCCATCACCGGGGTGTGGCTGAACGACGTACGGGCCAGCGAGGGCCTGCTCAACGCGCATGTCGTCGCCGAGTACGGGGTGCCCGTCATCCTGGTCACCGGCGACGACGTGGCCTGCGAGGACGCCCTCGGGTACGCGCCCGAGGCCCGGAAGGTCGCGGTCAAGGACCATGTGTCGCGGTACGCGGCCGTGTGCCGTACCCCCGCCAGGACCGCCGCCGACATCCGGGCGGCGGCCAAGGAGGCGGCCGCGCTCGCGGTGCGCCACGAACCGGTCTCCGCCGGGCCCTTCACGATCGCCCTGGAGTTCGACGCGGAGCATCTGGCGATGGCGGCCACCGTCGTGCCGGGCGTGGAGCGGACCGGG
This sequence comes from Streptomyces sp. NPDC001443, assembly GCF_053597355.1. Classification (NCBI taxonomy): domain Bacteria; kingdom Bacillati; phylum Actinomycetota; class Actinomycetes; order Kitasatosporales; family Streptomycetaceae; genus Streptomyces; species Streptomyces sp. NPDC001443. Next base: position 115,797 of record NZ_JBSFIA010000032.1, on the reverse strand, counting down.
GAGCGGAAGGTCGCCTACACCAGCGACACCATGTACGAGGGAATCCGCAGCTTCAAGGCGGTCACCACGATCGTCTCGGCCGCGGTGGAGGAACAGTATGGCTGACCAGCAGGCACTCGACGAGGTCGTCCGGTTCACGTCCGACCTGATCCGGATCGACACCACCAACCGGGGCGGCGGGGACTGCCGGGAGCGGCCCGCCGCCGAGTACGCCGCCGAGCAACTGGCCGGCGCCGGACTCGAACCCGTGCTGCTGGAGCGGACCCCGGGGCGGACGAACGTCGTGGCCCGGATCGAGGGCACCGACCCCTCGGCGGACGCGCTGCTCGTCCACGGCCACCTCGACGTGGTGCCCGCGCAGGCCGAGGACTGGAGCGTGCACCCGTTCTCCGGCGAGGTGCGCGACGGCGTCGTCTGGGGGCGCGGCGCGGTCGACATGAAGAACATGGACGCGATGATCCTGGCCGTGGTCCGGTACTGGGCCCGCAACGGGGTGCGGCCCCGGCGGGACGTCGTCGTGGCGTTCACCGCGGACGAGGAGGCCAGCGCGGAGGACGGCTCCGGCTTCCTCGCCGACCGGCACGCCGGGCTGTTCGAGGGGTGCACGGAGGGCGTCAGCGAGTCGGGCGCGTTCACCTTCCACGACGGCGGCGGCCGCCAGATCTACCCCATCGCCGCGGGCGAGCGGGGCACGGGCTGGCTGAAGCTGACCGCGCGCGGGCGGGCCGGGCACGGCTCCAAGGTCAACCGGGAGAACGCGGTGACCCGGCTGGCGGCCGCGGTCACCCGCATCGGCGAGCACGAGTGGCCGCTCAGACTCACCCCGACGGTGAGCGCCGCCCTCACCGAACTCGCCGCCCTGTACGGCGTCGACACCGACCTGTCCGACGTGGACAGGCTGCTCGACAAGCTCGGCCCGGCCGCCAAGCTCGTCGAGGCGACCGTCCGCAACAGCGCCAACCCGACCATGCTGGAGGCCGGGTACAAGCTCAACGTCATCCCGGGCGAGGCCGTCGCCTACGTCGACGGGCGTTTCCTGTACGGCGGCGAGGACGAGTTCCGCAGCACCCTGGACCTGCTGACCGGGCCCGACGTGGAGTGGGAGTTCGAGCACCGGGAGGTCGCCCTCCAGGCGCCGGTGGACTCCCCGACGTTCGCGCGGATGCGTGCCGCGGTGGAGGAGTTCGCGCCCGAGGGCCATGTGGTGCCGTACTGCATGTCCGGCGGCACGGACGCCAAGCAGTTCTCGCGGCTCGGCATCACCGGATACGGGTTCGCGCCGCTGAAGCTGCCGGAGGGCTTCGACTACCAGGCCCTCTTCCACGGTGTCGACGAACGGGTCCCGGTGGAGGCGCTCCACTTCGGCGTCCGGGTACTCGACCGGTTCCTGCGGACGGTCTAGGCGAGTGGGGGAGAACGTGCAGACCCTGGCATACGGTTCCTGGCCCTCGCCCATCGGGGCGGCCCTCGCGGCCGCCCACGACGGGCACCCCGAGTACCTCGGGTTCGTCGGCGAGGAGGTCTGGTGGACCGAGCCCCGGCCCGCCGAGGGCGGCCGGCGCACCCTGGTGCGCCGGCGCGCGGACGGCACCGAGGAGTCCGTGCTGTCCGCGCCGTGGAACGTGCGCAGCCGCGTCATCGAGTACGGCGGGCATCCCTGGGCCGGGACCGTGCGCGACGGCGTACCGCTCGTGGTGTTCGTGAACTTCTCCGACCAGCGGCTCTACCGGTACGAGCCCGGCGGCGAGCCGCGCCCGCTCACCCCCGTCTCCCCGGTGGGCGACGGACTGCGCTGGGCGCAGCCGCAGCTGCGTCCCGAGCTCGGTGAGGTGTGGTGCGTCCTGGAGGAGTTCACCGGCGACGCGCCCACCGACGTCCGCCGGGTCCCGGTGGCCGTGCCGCTGGACGGCTCGGCCGCCGAGGACCGGGCCGCCGTGCGGGAGCTCACCGAGGCCCGGCAGCGGTTCGTCACCGGGCCACGGCTGTCCCCGGACGGGCGCAAGGCCGCCTGGCTGGCCTGGGACCACCCGCGGATGCCCTGGGACGGCACCGAGCTGGTCGTCGCGGACGTGACCGACGAGGGAACGTTCCGGCAGCCCCGTACGGTGGCCGGCGGTCCCGAGGAGTCCATCGCCCAGGCCGACTGGGCGGCGGACGGCCGGCTGCTGTACGCGAGCGACCGCGGCGGCTGGTGGAACCTCTACCGGGACGGCGAGCCGCTCTGCCCCCGCGAGGAGGAGTTCGGCGGCCCCCTGTGGAAACTCGGGCACTGCTGGTTCGCACCCCTGGAGAACGGCCTGGTCGCCGTGGTGCACGGCCGCGGCGCGACCGCGCTCGGCATACTGGACCCCGAGACCGGCGACGTCGTCGACGCGGCCGGCCCCTGGACCGAGTTCGCCCCCACCCTCGCGGTGCACGGCGAGCGGGTGGTGGCCGTCGGCGCCAGCCCGCGCAGCGCCTACGAGGTCGTCGAACTGGACACGCGGACCGGCCGGGCGCGGGTGATCGGCTGCGCACACCAGGACGCGGCGGACCCGACGCACTACCCCGAGCCGCTGATCCGCACCTTCACCGGCCCCGAGGGCCGTGAGATCCACGCGCACGTCTACCCGCCGCATCACCCCGGGTACACCGCGCCGACCGACGAGCTGCCCCCGTACGTCGTGTGGGCGCACGGCGGCCCCACCGGACACGCACCGCTGGTGCTGGACCTGGAGATCGCCTACTTCACCTCGCGCGGCATCGGGGTCGCCGAGGTCAACTACGGCGGCTCGACCGGGTACGGCCGCGAGTACCGCAACCGGCTGCGCGAGCAGTGGGGCGTCGTCGACGTCGAGGACTGCGCGGCCGTCGCCCTCGCCCTCGCCGAGGAGGGCACCGCCGACCGCGACCGGCTGGCCGTCCGCGGCGGCAGCGCCGGCGGCTGGACCACCGCGGCCTCCCTCGCCGCCACCGACGTCTACGCCTGCGGCACCATCAGCTATCCCATCCTCGACCTGGCCGGCTGGGCCACGGGGGAGACCCACGACTTCGAGTCGCACTACCTGGAGACCCTGGTCGGACCGCTCGCCGAGGTGCCGGCCCGGTACGCGCAGCGCTCCCCGGCCGAGCACGCCGACCGGATCACGGCGCCCTTCCTGCTGCTCCAGGGGCTGGACGACGTGATCTGCCCGCCCGCGCAGTGCGACCGCTTCCTGGAGCGGATGCGCGGCAGAGGAGTGCCGCACGCCTACATCGCCTTCGAGGGGGAGGGGCACGGATTCCGCCGGGCCGAGACCATGGTGCGTGCCCTGGAGGCCGAACTCGCCCTCTACTCGAAGGTGTTCGGACTGAATCCGCCGGACGCCCCGACCCTGGAGCTGGCCGGATGAAGCAACTCCTGCGCCCCGCCCGGCTCGCCCCCGGAGCCCGGGTGGCCGTCGTGGCGCCCAGCGGGCCCGTCGCCGAGGAACGGCTCCAGGCCGGGCTCGACGTACTGCGCGGCTTCGGCCTCGATCCGGTGGCCGCACCCCATGTGCTGGACCGGCACGGCGCGTTGGGCCACCTCGCGGGTACGGACGCGGACCGGGCCGCGGACCTCCAGGCCGCCTGGTGCGACCCGGCGGTCGACGCCGTGCTGTGCGCGCGCGGCGGCTACGGGGCCCAGCGGATGGTCGACCTGCTCGACTGGTCGGCGATGCGGGCGGCGGGGCCGAAGGTGTTCGTCGGCTTCAGCGACATCACCGTGCTGCACCAGGCCTTCGCCACCCGGCTGGGCCTGGTCACCCTGCACGGACCCGCCGCCGCGGGCGTGGACTTCCTCAAGCACGCACGGGCCCAGGAGCACCTGCGGGACACGCTGTTCGCGCCCGAGAAGGTCCGCACCCTCACCTCCGGCGGCGGCGCGCTCGCCCCCGGCCGGGCGCGCGGTGTCACGCTCGGCGGCTGTCTGAGCATGCTCGTCTCCGACCTCGGCACCCCGCACGCCCGCCCGGACGCCCGGGGTGGGCTGCTGATGCTGGAGGACGTCGGCGAGCAGCCGTACCGCATCGACCGGATGCTGACCCAACTCCTGCGCACCGGCTGGCTCGACGGCGTCACCGGCGTCGCGCTGGGCTCCTGGGCCGGCTGCGGTCCCTACGACGCGGTGCGCGCCGTCCTCGCCGACCGCCTCGGCGGCCTGGGAGTCCCCGTCGTCGAGGAACTCGGATTCGGGCACGGCGAAGGGGCGCTGACCGTTCCCTTCGGCATGAGCGGTGAACTGGACGCGGACGCCGGCACGTTGACCCTCGACGAGCCGGCGCTGCGCTGAGCCGGGCGGGCCCCGGCGGGGTGCCGTCGTCGTAGAGTGGCGGGATGCCGCACACCGCATCCCGCTACCTCGCCGAGGGCCCCCGCGTGGGCATACGTCACTTCGGTCACGAGGACGGCCCCGAGTTCGTCGCCAGGGCCCGGGAGAGCAAGGACCTGCACCACCCGTGGCTGTTCCCGCCGGACACCGCCGACGGGTACACCGCCTACGCGGGCCGGCTGATCGAGGACCGGACGAAGGCCGGGTTCCTGGTCTGCGACAAGGACGACGGCGGGGCCGTCGCCGGGTTCGTCAACATCAACAACATCGTCGAGGGCGCCTTCCTCAGCGGTGTCGTCGGCTACGGCGCCTTCGCGCACGCCGCCGGGCGCGGGCTGATGCGCGAGGGGCTGGACCTCGTGGTCGGACATGCCTTCGGGACGATGCGGCTGCACCGGCTGGAGGTCAACGCGCAGCCCGCCAACACCGCCTCGATCGCCCTCGCCCGCAGTTGCGGTTTCCGGCTCGAGGGCTTCTCGCCGAAGATGCTCTTCATCGACGGCGCCTGGCGGGACCACGAACGCTGGGCGATCACCGCCGAGACGAGGGCTTCCGGTTGACCTTCATCGTGTCGAGGTCCGTCACCGTCGACTTCAGCGCGCCGAAACCGTAGCCCGCCTCCCGCAGCGTGCGCTCCGCGCGGTCCTCGGCGATCGCGCCCGCCATCTCCTCGCCGTCCGCCGCGTCCGACACCACGACGTAGCGCATCGAGAAGTGCTTCAGCGGCGACGGCTCGTACGACAGCGAACCCTCCTCGCAGAACCGCATGCTGGTCATTCCGTGCTCGGAGGCCTCGGCGAGCAGCCGGGCACGCGCCTCTTCGGTGAGCCCGTCCCAGGTGCCCCGGACGATCACCCGGTAGGTGTGCTGCTCGCTCATGCGCTGTTCCGTTCCTCGTGCGGTTTCCCCGGACCCGACTCTATGTCGGCGGGGCCGGACCGCACGCGGAATATCTCCCCGGCCCGGACCCGGCCCGGACCCGGCCCGCTCCCGGCCCGGCTCCGGCCCGCCTTTGCGCAATCCTGACCGGCAGCTCCCCTGGTCAGGGCCCCGGTTGCCGGGTTCCATGGCGATCGTGACGACGATCCGACGCGACGTAGTGACACTGCCCGCCGCCCTGCCGGGCCCCGACAACCCGCTGCCCCCGCTGCGCCCGCTCGACGAGGTCCACCGCATCGACGAGCGGGACCGGGAGAACCTCCCGGCCGACATGGCCCGCCAGATCGGCCACGCGCCGCTGCACAGCCTGCTGCCCGTGCCCGTGCGGGACGGTTACGGACGGGCCCGCGAACCGCTGCGGACCGACGCCCTGATCCTCGAGAACGACCGGCTGCGCGCCACGGTGCTGCCCGCCCTCGGCGGCCGGATCGCCTCGCTCCTGCACAAGCCCACGGGCCGCGAACTCCTCTACCGCAACCCGGTGTTGCAGCCCGCCAACTTCGCTCTCAACGGCGCCTGGTACTCCGGCGGCATCGAGTGGAACATCGGCGCCACCGGCCACACCACCCTGTCCTGCTCACCCCTGCACGCCGCCCGCGTCCCCGCCCCGGACGGCGGGGAGATGCTCCGGCTGTGGGAGTGGGAGCGGCTGCGCGACCTGCCCTTCCAGATCGACCTGTGGCTGCCGGAGGGCTCCGACTTCCTCCACGTCGGCGTCCGCGTCCGCAATCCCCACGAGCACCCCGTGCCCACCTACTGGTGGTCCAACATCGCCGTGCCCGAGGAACGCCGGGTCCTCGCCCCCGCGACCGAGGCCTATCACTTCGGCTACGAGCGCCGACTGCGCCGGGTGCCGGTTCCCGCGTACGACGGCACCGACCGTACGTACCCGCTGAACAGCACCTTCGCCGCCGACTACTTCTACGACGTGCCCGACGGACGGCGGCGCTGGATCGCCGCGCTCGACGGCGACGGGCACGGACTGGTGCAGACGTCCACGGACGGGCTGCGCGGCCGCAAGCTGTTCGTCTGGGGGGCGGGGCCCGGCGGACGGCGCTGGCAGGAGTGGCTCACCGAACCGGGGACGGGCGGCTACTGCGAGATACAGGCCGGGCTGGCCCGCACCCAGCTCGAGCACGTGTCCCTGGCGGCGGAGAGCGAGGTGTCCTGGCTCGAGGCGTACGGGCCGCTGAGCGCACCGCCCGAGGGCGAGTGGGACACGGTGCTGGGCGGGGTGGAGCAACGGCTCGAAGCGGTCCTTCCGCGGGCCGCCGTCGACGCCGCCCACGCGTCCTGGAAGGCGCACGCCGACACCGAGCCCGACGAGATCCTCGCCACGGGGTCCGGCTGGGGCGCGCTCGAAGTGCTGCGCGCCGGCCGCAAACTGCCCGGCACCCCCTTCGGCGAGCACACCCTCGGCGACGAGCAGGCACCCTGGCGGGAGCTGCTGCGCACCGGGTCCTTCCCCGAGCCGCGCCGGGTCCGGCCGCCGGGCGCGACCCTCGTCGCCCCGCACTGGCGGGACATGCTGGAGACCGCGCCCGCGACCCCGCTCACCGAGTACCACCTGGGCGTCGCCCAGTGGCACGCCGGTGACCGGGCGCAGGCCGTACGCAGCTGGGAGCGGGCCCTGGAACTCGCGCCCTCGCTCTGGCCGTCGCTGCGCTGCCTCGCCGTCGCGGACCGGGAGAGCGGCAACCACGAACGGGCCGCCGACCGGTACGCGGAGGCCTTCGACGACCTGTGCAGGGAGCGGCGCGACAGCGGCGAGGCGTGGACGGCGGCCATGGCCGCGCTCGGCCGCGAGGCGGTCGGCGCGCTGCTCGCCGCACGGCGGCCGGCCGGGGCGCGGGCGGTGTGGGAGCGACTGCTTTCCGAGACCCGCGAGCGCGGCAGGTTCCGGCTGCTGGAGGCCGAGATCCTGTGCGCGGAGGGCCGCCGCGAGGAGGCGCGAGCGGTCTTCGACGCGGGCTTCGAGGTCGCCGACCTGCGGGAGGGCGACGAGACACTGGGCCGGCTGTGGGCCGGGGTGAGTGACGCGCCGCTTCCGGCGCGCTACGACTTCCGGATGCGGCCGTCCGCACCCTGAGCGGTCGTCGCTCCCCGTGACCCGGCGGGGGCCCGTGTCGGCCGCGCGAGGGTGTGGAGCTGCTGCTGCTTGACCGTGCACGAGTGCGTTTTCGTGAGCATGGGTGAGCGGCTGGCGGTGGGTGCCGGTGGGTGGGAACGGGGGTTTGCCGGTCGAATGCGTGACCTTTTCGGGTGGGGTTCGTTGGGCGGGGTGACCGGGCTGGTGTGGTGCTGAGTGGGGGTGGGTGGGGTGCGGGAGGTGGCGGCGTCGTTCGTGGTGCCCGGTCCTGCCGGGGTGGCGGTCCGGACCCGGCTGCGAGTATCGGAGGCGGACGCGGCGGTGCTGACCGAGGTCGGGGTGTTCCTCGGCTCGCTGGCCGCCGGTGATCTCGCGGCGCGTGTCCGGCAGGGCCTGGGGCATGATGCAGCCGCATGGGCGGTGCGCAAGCGGGAGCTGACCGGCGCCTCGTCCGCCAGGTGGGCGGGCAGTATCACCAAGGCCACGCATGACCAGTGGGCGTTGTCCCGGCGCGGGCAGGCGGCCGAGCTGGGGTGGCTGCGGGGGCAGATCGCGTCGATCGAAGCGCGGCTGGCCCGGCCGCTGGGGGCCAAGGCGGACCGGCGGGCTGGGCTGGCTCGCGGCTACGCCTCCCGGGCGGAGTGGCATGCCAAGTCCCGCCGCCTGCACGCACTCCAGGACCGGCTGACGGCAGTGGAGGCGGACCGGGCGGCCGGCCGGGTGCGCGTGGTGCGCGGTGGCAGGCGCCTGGCTCATCTGCGCCATCACCTCGATCAGGCCGGGCTGGGCGAGGAGGCGTGGCGGGGGCGGTGGCGGGCGGCGCGGATGTTCCTGGCCGCGGACGGGGAGTCGGGCAAACGCTTCGGCAACGAGACCATCCGCGTCACCGACACCGGACGGCTGCTCCTCAAGCTCCCGGCCGCGCTGGTCCGTCTGGCCAACGCACCGCACGGCCGCTACCTCCTGGATGCGGCCGTCACCTTCACCCACCGCGGCCGCGAATGGCTGGACCGGATCACCACCGACCGGGCGGTCGCCTACCGCATCCACCACGACACGGTGCGGGGCCGCTGGTATGTGACCGCCTCCTGGCAACACACCCCCGCCCCCGTCCTGCCGCTGGAGGCGGCGCTGGCACAAGGTGTGGTGGGTGTCGACATGAACGACGACCACCTGGCCGCCTGGCGCCTGGACATCCACGGCAACCCGGTCGGCGAGCCCCGGCGCTTCTTCTACGACCTGTCCGGTACCACCGCGCACCGCGACGCCCAGATCCGGCACGCGCTGACCCGCCTGCTGCACCACACCCGCGCTACCGGCGCGGGTGCGATCGCGATCGAGGACCTGGACTTCACCGGTAGCACCAGCCGGGAGCAGCACGGCCGCAACAAACGCTTCCGTCGGTTGATCTCCCGCTTCCCCACCGCGAAACTCCGGGCGAGGCTGGTGTCGATGGCCGCCGAGCAGGATATTGCGGTGGTGGCGGTGGATCCGGCCTACACCTCCCGGTGGGGTGCCCAGCACTGGCAAAAACCCCTGACCGGCAGTAGCCGTAAGGTTTCCCGGCACGATGCCGCGAGCATCGCGATCGGGCGACGCGCCCTCGGACATCCGATCCGGCGTCGGACGGCACCGCCCCCACACGACCGGAGCGATCGTGCGGGGCATCGGACCGCCCAGGCCAGACCGGAGGCCCGAAGGCGTGAGGCGCTGTTCATCAGCGGCCTCCGGCCGCGGGCCGCCCCCGCCTTCCCGGACCACGCACCGGATGCGTGCCGCCCGGCAGCGGAGCGAAAGCGGGCGACCAGCGTGCCCAACACCGTTCGGGGCACACGGCCGAGCAACCACAGTCCTGGCAACAGGACTCACTCCCGCTCAGTCCTTAGAAATGGTTTGGGCGTGGCACACATGGCCACACGGGTATGAGGTCGACGAGGCTCCTCGTCGGGCCGGACCGTGCGGACGGTCCAACCCGGCCGGAGCCGGACCTAGCCCCAGAAGGAGGCACCATGGCCGGACCGCGGTACGTGTACGCCGTCTGCCGTCCCTTTCGCGCGGCCCTCCAGGCCCAGCTCACCGGGGTGGCGGGCGCGCCCGTCGGCCTGCTCGGCCATCACGGCCTGATCGCGGTCGTCTCCACCGTGCCCGAGCGGGACTTCGCCGAGGAACCGTTGCACGCGCATCTGGCGGACCCGCAGTGGCGGGGCGCCACCGTCCGTGCCCATCGGGGTGTGGTCGACGCGCTGACCGCCGTCACCACACCGCTGCCGCTGCGCCCGGCGACCGTCTGCCCCGACGACAGCGCCCTGCGGCTCATGCTGGAGACGCACGGCGCCGCGTTCACGCGCGCCCTCGACCGGCTGGACGGACGGGTCGAGTGGAGCGTCAACGTGTATACCGAGACGCAGCCGACCAGGATGTCCGAGGAAGCCGAACGATTCGTGACCCGGCTGCACGGCCTGCTTTCCCGGTACGCCGACGAGTCGTGTTTCCGCGATCCGCAGGACTCCACGTTCTCCGGCGCGGCAGGGCGCGCGGGGCACACCGTACTGAATGCGTCCTATCTGGTGGCGCGGACGGATTCCGAGCAATTCGTGGAACTGGTGGACCGGCTGAAGGGCGATGCTCCCGGACTTCGGGTCGAACTGACCGGCCCCTGGGCAGCCTATTCGTTCACCCGAGAGGACGAGGGGACCGAGAAGGACAAGGAGTGCGCCGGGGCGGAGGAGTTCGCGGGGGCGGAAAGGACGAAGCGGACATGGGTCTCGTAGCCCCGGACGGCCCCGGACAGCCCCGGCCCGGGTGGACCCGAATAGGGGCGGACCGCGGCCCGAGGCCCTGTGCAGGGCCTCGGGCCGTTCGGTCCACCGTCTCGCCCGTGTCACCGGGAGCGAGAGCGGGAATGCCGCCGGAGGCGGGAATCTCCGGTATCTCCGGTATCCCCTATTCCGTTTCGCGGGCTCTTTACCCACGTCGGGGCATTCACCACCTGTACCAGCGGCCCCGGCCACCGGCCGCGCTCGTGCCGCGGAACAGGAAACCGAGAAGCCAGATCACGAGTACCGCGACCGCGACCCACCAGAGCAGCTTCACCGCGAAGCCGGCGCCGAAGAGAAGAAGTACCAGCAGCAGGACGAGAAGAATGGGAACCATAATGTGAACCTCCTTCTCGCCGTGTTTCCCGGAAAGCGGGATTCAGGCATCCTTGCGGCAGAGAATTTCTCCGTGCAGCACGCTGAACCAGCCGTCCTCCTGCTCGCCCCACTCCCGCCAGGCGTCCGAGACGGCCCGCAGCTGCTCGGCGGACGCGTGACCGCCCTCGGTGGCCCGCCGCGCGTACGCCGAGGCGACGGTCCGGTCCGCCCACAGGCCGCTCCACCACGCACGCTCCTCGGGCGTGGCGAAGGTCCAGGTGCCGGACGTGGCGGTGATCTGCGTGATCCCCGCCGCCAGCGCCCATGACTTCAGCCGGCGCCCGGCGTCCGGTTCCCCGCCGTTGGCCCGCGCCACCCGCAGGTAGAGGTCCTGCCAGTCGTCCATCCCCGCGGACTGCGGGTACCAGGTCATCGCCGAGTAGTCCGAGTCGCGGACCGCGATGAACCCGCCCGGCTTCGTCACCCGCTTCATCTCGCGCAGCGCCTGCACCGGATCGCCGACGTGCTGGAGCACCTGGTGGGCGTGGACCACGCAGAACGTGTCGTCCGGGTAGTCCAGGGCGTGCACGTCGGCCACGGCGAAGTCGGTGTTGGCCAGCCCCCGCCCGGCGGCCGTGGCCCGCGCCTGCTCCAGGATCTCCGGCGCGTGGTCGACGCCGGTGACGTGTCCGTCCGGGACCAGTTCCGCCAGGTCGGCGGTGATGGTCCCCGGTCCGCAGCCGATGTCCAGGATCTTCATGTGGGGCTTCAGCGAGCCGAGCAGGTACGCGGCCGAGTTGGCGGCCGTGCGCCAGGTGTGCGAGCGCAGTACGGACTCGTGGTGCCCGTGGGTGTAGACGGCGGTCTCCCGTGTTTCCGGCATGGCTGTGCCCCTCTTCGTCGGCTCCGCGTACCCGCCCCCCGGGTTCTCGGCCCGGCGGGGCGATGTCCGTCACCGTACGCGCCTCAACCGCATGGTGAGACCGGCGTTTTGACATATGGACTGACGCAGTGTCAGAAGTGTTGGGCGGTCGGCCGGTCGGCGACCTCGGGTCGATGCGCTCAGGTGTGCTTCGCCGCCAGAGCCCGTACGGCGAAGGCCGCCCCCGTGCCCAGCGTCGCGCCCACCAGCACATCGCTCGGGAAGTGCACGCCGGTGTACACCCGGGACATGGCCACCGAGAACGCCACCGGAGCCACCACCGCGCCCCACCCCTGAGACTCCAGGGCGACCCCGGTCGCGAAGGCCGCCGCCGAGGCGGAGTGCCCCGACGGGAACGACGTGGTGATCGGCTGCCGTTTCAGCTGCCGGACCTGCGGTACGGGGTCGAGAACCGGTCGCGGCCTGCGCACCGACCGCTTGCCCAGGGTGTTGATCGTCAGCGAGGCCAGGCTGAGCGAGGCGAGCCCCAGTACGGCCGCCCGGCGGGCCCGCGGCGTACGGCTCGCCGCCATGACGGCGGCCGTGGCGAACCACAGCACGCCGTGGTTGGCGCTCCGGCTCAGCCGCGGCAGCACGGGCTCGGCGCCGGGCCAGTGGCGTTCGGCGGCGAACTCGAACAGGCGCCCGTCGAGGGCGAGCAGCCGGTCGCGCAGGGCGTGGTGCCCCGGCTTCAGGACGGTGAGGTCGACATCTGGGCTCATGCAGGGATGAGTACCCTGAAGTGGTCGTTTCCTGCGCCGGTCCGCACCGCCGGTCCGCACCGCCGGAACCGCCGGATCGAACCGCCGGAACCGCCGGACACCGCGCCGGATCGAACCGCCGTCGAAGGGCCACCGTATGCGCCTGCTCCTCGTCCGCCACGCCGAGACCCCCGCGAACGTCGACTTCCTGCTGGACACCACGGTCCCCGGGCCGGGTCTGACCGCACTCGGCGAGCAGCAGGCCGCGCGACTGCCCGCGGCCCTCGCCGACGAGGACATCGAGGCCGTCTACGCCTCCACCCTGCTCCGCACCCAGCTCACCGCCGCCCCGCTGGCCGCCGCCCGCGGCCTCGGGGTGACCGTGCGCGATGGCATCAGGGAGGTCTCCGCGGGCGACCTGGAGCTGCTCCCCGGCGAATCGGATTTGGGCCTGGGCTACATGAGGACCGTGTTCGCGTGGGCGGCCGGCGACACCGGGCTGCGGATGCCGGGCGGCGAGAGCGGCGCCGAGGTCCTCGCCCGCTACGACGCCGTGGTCGCGGAGGCGGCGGACCGCGAGGCCGGGACGGTCGCCCTGGTCAGCCACGGCGCGGCGATCCGCCTGTGGACGGCCGCCCGCGCGGACAACGTCGATGTGCCCTTCGCCACCGCCCACCGCCTGGCGAACACCGGCGTGGTGATCCTGGAGGGCAGCCCGGCGGACGGCTGGAAGGCCCTCACCTGGGCCGGTGCGACGGTCGCCCCGACGGGCGAGGGCGGCCCGACGGGCCGGGCGCTGGAGGAGACCGGCTGAGCGCTCCCCGTCCAAGAGGTCGGATAAGCATTTGGCCGGTCGGGCGGGAGACCGCAGAATGCCTCTTCATGGGACATCTGGAAGCCGCGCACCTCGAGTACCACCTCCCCGACGGGAGGACGCTGCTCGGCGATGTGTCGTTCCGGGTGGGCGAAGGGGCCGTCGTGGCCCTCGTCGGGCCCAACGGCGCGGGCAAGACGACCCTGCTCCGGCTGATCTCCGGAGAGCTGAAGCCGCACGGCGGCACCGTCACCGTCAGCGGCGGCCTGGGCGTGATGCGCCAGTTCGTGGGCTCCGTACGCGACGAGACGACCGTACGGGACCTGCTCGTATCGGTGGCGCCGGCCGGCATCCGCGAGGCCGCGCAGGCCGTCGACCGGGCCGAGCACGCCATGATGGCCGTCGACGACGAGGCCGCCCAGCTCCAGTACGCGCAGGCGCTCTCGGACTGGGCCGAGGTGCGCGGGTACGAGTCGGAGACCATGTGGGACATGTGCACCACGGCCGCGCTGGGCGTGCCGTACGAGAAGGCGCAGTGGCGGCTGGTACGGACGCTGTCCGGCGGTGAGCAGAAGCGGCTGGTGCTGGAGGCGCTGCTGCGCGGCACCGAGGAGGTGCTGCTCCTCGACGAGCCGGACAACTATCTCGACGTGCCCGGCAAGCGCTGGCTGGAGGAGCGGCTGAAGGAGACCCGCAAGACCGTGCTGTTCGTCTCGCACGACCGGGAACTCCTCTCCCGCGCCGCCGAGAAGATCGTGTCCGTCGAGCCCGGTCCCGCCGGCGCCGACGCCTGGGTGCACGGCGGCGGTTTCGCCACCTACCACGAGGCCCGCCGCGAACGTTTCGCCCGCTTCGAGGAACTGCGCAGGCGCTGGGACGAGAAGCACGCCCAGCTCAAGAAGCTGGTGCTGAGCCTGCGTCAGGCCGCCTCCATCAGCCATGAGCTGGCCTCCCGCTACCAGGCCGCCCAGACCCGGCTGCGCAAGTTCGAGGAGGTCGGACCGCCGCCCGAGCCGCCGCGCGAGCAGGACATCACCATGCGGCTGAAGGGCGGACGCACCGGCGTGCGGGCCGTCACCTGCGAGGCGCTCGAACTGACCGGCCTGATGAAGCCCTTCGACCTGGAGGTCTTCTACGGCGAACGGGTCGCCGTCCTCGGCTCCAACGGCTCCGGCAAGTCGCACTTCCTGCGGCTCCTGGCCGGCGAGGACGTGGCGCACACCGGGACGTGGAGGCTCGGCGCGCGGGTCGTGCCCGGGCACTTCGCCCAGACGCACGCCCACCCCGAGCTCCAGGGCCGCACCCTGCTCGACATCCTGTGGAAGGAGCACGCCCAGGACCGCGGCGCCGCCATGTCCCGGCTGCGCCGTTACGAGCTGACGCAGCAGGCCGAACAGTGCTTCGAGCGGCTCTCCGGCGGCCAGCAGGCCCGCTTCCAGATCCTGCTGCTCGAGCTGGCGGGCGTCACCGCCCTGCTCCTGGACGAGCCCACCGACAACCTCGACCTGGAGTCCGCCGAGGCACTCCAGGAAGGCCTGGAAGCCTTCGAGGGAACCGTCCTGTCGGTCACGCACGACCGCTGGTTCGCCCGCTCCTTCGACCGCTACCTCGTCTTCGGCAGCGACGGCCGGGTACGGGAGACCCCCGAGCCGGTCTGGGACGAGCGCCGGGTGGAACGGGCCCGGTAGGCTCCCGGACCTGCGGGGCGAGGCGGACGGGGAGGCCCGAAGCCCGGTGGCCCTGGGCCCGGGGGCCCGGGGGCCGGAATGTTCGTACAGTGGATGCAGAGACGCCAGAGCCGTGTCGGTCGGGGTTCGCAGGGGCGGTCCCCGGCTGACGCGGCGCTTTCCACGGCTCCCTCCCGGACCGCCCGACGGATCGCCCACGGGCGGGACCGGACCGCAGGGACGGACACGACGAGCGGGGTAACCACCATGAGCGGAGTCGACCCGGCGCGACTGGACGACCAGCAGCTGATGAAGGAACTGGAGAACATCCACCGCACGCGCCACGACACCCTGCTGTACGGCTCCAACGACGCGCTGCGCACCCACAACCACCGCATGGCCCAGCTGGAGGGCGAGTACCTGCGGCGCAACCCCCGCCGCTTCGTCTCCCCGGCCAGGACCCGGGACGGCGCGCGGGTGCGGGCCGCCGCCGCGCCGGCGGGCCGGACACCGGTGGGCAAGTGGGGACCCGGGGCGGGACACGGCGGCGCCTGACACCGGCCTGCCCGTTTCGGCGCGGCCCTTCCGAGGACGGTGAGGCGGCGGCGACGGCTCGTTCACCCGGTCGGCGGCGGGCTGTCCCGCGAATGGTGTCCGGCCGCGCGCGGCCCCGTGCGGGGCGGGCTGTGATGGCTGTGGGGCACGACCGGAGTGCCCCGACAGCCGTCAGGCCTAAGGAGCCCTCCCCATGTGCCGCACCGCCCGTCTCCTGTCCGCCGTCGCCCTGGCCGGGGCCGCCGTCGTCAGTGCGGCTCCGGTCGCGTCCGCGGACCCGGCCGTGCAGGTCAGCCCCGAGGCGTCCCTGCCCGGGGGCAGTATCACCGTCTCGGTCGGCTGCGGCGCGCTGGGCGGATCCCCGCCCGAGAGCATCGACGCCACGTCCCGGGCGTTCGCCGGGGGTACGGTCAGGCTGCGCCGGGTCGCCGCGGCCGACGGTCTGACGGTGGCCCGGGCCACGTACCGGGGCACCGCCCGCATCGCCGCCGCCACGGACCTGGCGGCACCGGGCACGGGCACCGGGGTCTCCGGGTGGACCGTCGACGGCAGTTGCCCGGCGGCGGCCGACGGGCAGGGCATGGCGTGGAGCGCGAAGTTCACCGTGGGCGCCGGCGGTGGCAGTGCCGGTCCCGGTGGCAGGGCTGTCGGCGGGCTCGTCGGCAGCGGTGGCAACACCGACGCCGGACGCGGCAGCGGCCTCGGCTCCGCCGGTGACGCCGGGCGGGGCACCGGTACCGTTCCCGCGCCGGACACGGACATCAGGCCGGACTCGGGAACCGGCTCCGGACGTGACCCGGGTACTGCACCGGACCCGGCCGCCCGCCCGGGCACCGGCACCGTACCGGACACGGGCGCCGCACCGGACACCGGCACCGGCACCGTACCGGACACGGGCGCCGTACCGGACGCAGGTACCGCACCGGACCCGGCCATCAGGCCTGACACGGGCACCGCACCTGACACGAGCACGGCACCTGATACAGGCACCGCACCTGACACGGGCGCCGGTCCCGGACCGAAGGCCGGCGGCGACGGCGGTGGGAACGCCCGCGGGGACGGCGGCTGGAAGGGCGGAGGCGACAGCGGCGGGAGCGGGGGACAGGACGGCGGCCGGGACACCGGCCGGGACGGCGACCAGGCCTGCGGCGGGTCGCGTACCGGCGAGCACGCGGGCGGGGGCACGGACAAGGGCACGGACGGGCGCCCGGACGGGCGCCCGGACTCGTCGGCGGATCGGGGCGCGGACTCCGGCAAGCACCCGAAGGCACAGACGCACACCGCCGCGCGTACCGCCGTACACACCGCCGCGCGTGCCGAGCCCTGCGCGCAGGACGGGTTGCCGCACGGCGTGGAGGCCGGGGAGGGCGGCGCGTTCGCCGGGTCCGTCCCCGCGCTCGTCACCGGCGGCCTGCTGATCGCGGGCGCGCTCGGCGCCGCCGTGCACCGGCTGTGGCGACGTGAACCCGGCTGGGAGGGCTGAGCCCCCTCGCGGTGTCACGGGCAGGGTGACAGAAGCCCTCATTGTGACGCGACGGGCGGGGTACCCGTTGTCCCTGGGAGCCGTGTGAACACACGGCGGCACAGCGGTGGCACAGGGCACCAGGACTGCGCGGAGGTAGGCATGGGGCGCACGGACCCCGGGGGGCACGGTCCCGTCCGCTACGGGCCGTCCCTGCCCGACGACGGACTGCCGCTGCTCCCGGAACTGTCCGAGGTGCTCGCCGCCGCCGCGGGCCGGGCGGAGGCCGAACCCGTCGGCGGCGGTACGACGCTGCGGGACGCGGCCTGCGGATACTGGGCCCGGCGCGGCCTGACCGCCGTCCCCGGCCGGGTGACCGCGGCGCCGGGCGCCCCCGCGCTGCTGGTCGCGCTGACCGCCGCGCTCGGCGGCGACGTCCTGGTGCCGCGCCCCTGCGCCGCCTGGTGGGGCCCGTACGCGCGACTGCTGGGCAGACCCGTGTTCCATGTGGCGACCCCGGCCGAATGCGGCGGCGTACCGGATCCGTACGCCCTGCTGGAGACCGTCCGCAGGGTCCGCGCGGAAGGCGGCGATCCGCGGCTGCTGGTGCTGTCCGTCGCCGACGACCCGACCGCCACCGTCGCCCCGCCCGAGGCGCTGCACGAGGCCGTCGAGGCCGCCGCGGGCGAAGGGCTGCACCTGGTCAGCGACGAGACCTGGCGCGACACCGTGCACGACCCGCGCACCACGGTGCTGTTCAGCCCCGCCGAGATGCTGCCGGACCGGGTCACGGTGGTCGGCGACCTGGCCGGCGCGCTGCTGCCGCCCGGCTGGCCGGCCGCCGTGGCCCGGTTCGCCGACGGTCCCGACGGGGCCGACCTCCACGCGCGCGTGCTCGACGTGCTCACCGCGCTGGACGCCCGCGTCGCGGCGCCGGTCGCGGCGGCCGCCGAGTACGCCCTCGCCGAACCCGGTCCGGTCGCCGCGCGCGTGGCCGCCGCCGTGCGGACGCACGCGCGCCTGGCCGCCGCCGTGCACGGCGCCGTGGTCGCCGCGGGCGCGCTCGCCCGGCCGCCACGGGCGGGCCGGCACCTCTACGCCGACCTCGGCCCGCTGCGGACCGCGCTGGTCCCGCACGGCGTGGGTGACGCTCAGGACCTGGAGGACCACCTCTCCGCCCGGCTCGGGATGCCCGCGCCCGGCGGTCACCGCTTCGGTGACGACCTCGGCGCCCTGCGCGTCCGCCTGTCCACCGCGCCGCTCCTCGGCGCCACGGAACAGGAGCGCGCGCTCTGCGTCGGTTCACCCGCACCGTGGGAACTGCCCCATGTGCAACGCGCGTTGACCACCCTGAGGTCGGTCTTCGACGATCTCCGCGACGACGCTCAGCGACGGGAGCCTCCTCGATGACGCAGCAGTCCGAGTCGACCACCACACCGAGCACGCCCGCCCCACCGAGCACGCCTACCCCACCGAATACGCCCGCCCCACCGAGCGCGCCCGCCCCACCGAACACACCCACCCCACCGAAGGCGCCCACCCGTTCGAACCCGGCACGGGAATCCGGCCCCGCGGCCCGTACGCCCCCGCTCGCACCCCCGGGTCCGCCGCTCGCCGCCCCCCGGCCGCCGGGGGAGCGGCGGGAGTGGCCGCGCACCTTCCACGATCGCCTGACCGCCCCGCTGCCCGGTCTCAAGGCCCTGGCCCGCTTCGCCCGTGAGGGCTCCGTCCGACCCGGCAAGCAGGGCCTGGCCGACATCCCCCTGCTGCCCTGCGAACCCGGCCCGCTGCCCCGCGTGGACACCCGCACCGTCGCCGTCACCTGGGCGGGGCACGCCAGTTGGGTGCTGCGGGTCGGCGGGCTGACGGTCCTCACCGACCCGGTCTGGTCCCGTCGTATCCTCGGCACCCCGGCCCGCATCACCCCCGTCGGCGTCGCCTGGGACGCCCTGCCGCGGGTCGACGCCGTCGTCATCAGCCACAACCACTACGACCATCTGGACGCCCCGACGCTGCGCAGACTCCCGCGCGACACCCCGGTGTTCGTGCCCGCGGGGCTCGCGAGCTGGTTCCGGCGCCGCCGGTTCACCACCGTCACCGAGCTCGACTGGTGGGAGGCGGCCGAACTGGGCGGTGTCCGCTTCGACTTCGTGCCCGCCCACCACTGGTCCAAGCGCAGCCTCACCGACACCTGCCGCAGCCTGTGGGGCGGTTGGGTGCTCACCGACCCGGACGGACAGCGGGTCTACTTCGCGGGCGACACCGGCTACGGCCACTGGTTCGCCCACATCGGGCAGCGCTACCCGGGCATCGACCTCGCGCTGCTCCCCATCGGCGCGTACGACCCCCGCTGGTGGCTGAGCGACGTCCACTGCGATCCGGAGGAGGCGGTCAGGGCCGCCCAGGACGTCGGCGCGCGCCGGCTGGCCCCCATGCACTGGGCGACGTTCGTGCTGTCGGCGGAACCGGTCCTCGAACCGCTCACCCGGGTGCGCGTGGCCTGGGAAAAGGCGGGGCTGGCCCGCGACGACCTGTGGGACCTGCCTATTGGAGGCTCCCGGATCCTCCCCGGCCAGTACGACCAGTACGGCTGAGCGCGGCCCCGGAACCCTGCCCCGGCTCACGAACCCCACCGCGGCCGGGGCGCCCGAACCGCGGCGCGGGGCCTCGGCACCGGCCGTCCGCGGCGCGGTTCGGGCACCAGCCCGACCAGCGGCCCGGGGCCCGGGCGCCGGCCGACCCCGCGGCTCGGAGCTCGGACGTCGGCCGTCCGCGGCGCGGAACGCGGGCGCCGGCCCGACCAGCGGCCCGGGGCCCGGGGCCCGGGCCCCGGCCGACCCCGCGCGGCAGCGCTCAGGCGCCGGCCGACCCGCGGACCCTGCGCCACAGTGTCGGTGCCGCCCCGATCAGCACGGTCAGCGCCACCGCCGCGACCACGCCCTCCCACGGCTCGCTGAACAGCGAGCCGCCGAGTATCCCGATGAGCTGGTACGTCACCGCCCAGGCGAGACAGGCCGGCAGATTGCCCCGGGCGAACAGCCGTAGCGGCCACTCGGCCATCAGACAGGCCAGCATCACCGGGATCCGCCCCGCGGGCACCAGCCGGGACAGCACCAGGACCGCCACCCCGTGCTCGGCGAGCTTGTGCTGCGCCCCCGTCAGCCGGTCCTCGGGCGCCCGCGCCCGGATCGCCTCCAGCCAGCGCGAACCGTTCTTCGAGCGCATCCCGCGCCGGCCCAGCCAGTACAGCGCCGCGTCGCCGAGGAACGCGGCCAGCGACGCCGTCACGAAGACCGCCGCCAGGGCGAACGGCGCCGTCTGATGGAAGGCGACCACGGCCGCCGAACTCACCAGCGCCCCCGTAGGCACCACCGGCACCAGCGCCCCGATCAGCACCAGCAGGAACAGCGACGGATAGCCCAGCGCCTGCTGCGTGGACTCCGGCGGTACGGTCCGCACGACGGCGGACAGCACCGGAACGGCCGACAGCGACGCGAGGGCCGGGGGTATCACGGGGTGACCTCCAGGCGCACGCTCTCCCCGTGTGCGAGCCGGTGCACCACGACCTCCGGCGCGCGCTCGGCCGCGAGGCGCACGAACTCCTCGCCCGGCGCGTGGAACTCGTGGGGGCGCACGGCGTCCAGCCCGATCGGCCAGTACGTGCCGTAGTGCACCGGCACGGCGCTGCGCGGCGCGAGCCGGGCGAGCGCCTCGGCCGCCCGCCCGGCGTCCAGATGCCCCTCGCCGAGGTACGGGCCCCAGCCGCCGACCGGCAGCAGCGCCGTGTCGACCGGCCCGACCTCCTCGGCCATCGAGTCGAACAGCCCGGTGTCCCCGGCGAAGTAGGTGCGCGCCTCGCCCGTCACGACGTAGCCGAGCGCGGGGCAGCGGCGCGGTCCCATGGGCAGCCGCCGCCCGTCGTGCCGGGCGGGCACGGCACGTACCACCAGGGCGCCGACCGCGGTCTCGTCCCCGGGTGCCATCTCCTGCACGTCCAGGTGGGTGAGGCGGCCGAGTCCGGGGACGGCGCGCGGCGCGCCCCGGGGCACCAGCAGGCGCGTGCCCGGCGCGAGCCGCCCCAGCGACGGCAGGTGCAGATGGTCGGCGTGCAGATGGGAGACGAGTACGACGTCCGCGCGCCGGGCGTCCGCCGGCGGCAGCGCGCCCCGGCGCCGGCGCAGATGCGCGAGCCGGCCGGTGAACAGGGGATCGGTGAGTACGCGTACGTTCGAATCCTCGACCGCGCAGGTCGCGTGGCCCCACCAGGTGATCTCCACCGGCACCTCTTTGCCTCCTTCGCGCGACTCCCCGAAGCCTACGGGCAGGAGTAGGGTCGGCGGCGAAACCCGGAGGTGAGGGGGACGCCATGGGAGAGGTGCGGGGTGCCTCCGGCGGGCCGCACGCGGTGCGCGTGACGGCCATCGCGAGCCTGACACCCTTGGAGGAACTGGACGACGACCCGTTCCTGGTGGACTCCCGCAGCCAGCACGCGATGTGCGCGCGCTGGGCCGCCGAGCGGGGGTACGTGGTCGCGCGGGAGTTGCTGGTGTGCGGGCTGCGCCCCGACCACGTGGTGCTCTGGGACGGCGTCCGGCCCGGCGTGGACCTGTTCGTGGCGCCCAGCCGGCGGGTGCTGGAGAGCGCGCTGTCGTCCGTCGAGGAGTTCACCGCGGAGGCCCTGCGGCGCGGGGTGCGGGTCGAGACGGTGGGCCGGGCCGAACCGCTCTACGACGCGCAGATGAAGGCGCGGGTGCACCGCCGGCTGTCCATGCCGACGGCCGGCTACGACGGCCGCTGACCCGGACCCCGGCGACCGGGTTCGACGGCCGCTGACCCGGACCCCGGCGACCGGCTACGACGGCCGCCGACCCGGACCCCGACGGCCGGCCACGACGGCCGCCGACCTGACCCCGGCGGACGTCTGCACGGGGCTCGTCGTCCCGCCTGTGGCAGGGTTGGAGGATGAGGGCCCGCGGCCGGCGTGGGGCCGGGACGCGAGGTGTACGGGCCGTGCGGGACGTGCGTTGGCGGCGGATCGTCAGTCAGATCGGGCGGAGCATCGTGGTGTGGGCCGTCTCCACGGTCACCATGCTGGTCCTCGCGGGCATCCTGCCGGACTTCCAGCTCCAGTCCGCCGACGGCGACAGCGCCACCAGCATCGCCGTCACGGCGGCGTTCGGCGCGGGCTTCTTCGGTCTGCTGTCGGCCCTCGTGTGGCCCCTGCTCGTACGGCTCCTGCTGCTGGTCCCCGCCTTCGTGCTGGGCCTGCTGGTCTTCTTCCTCAACGGCTCGCTGCTGCTGCTGGCGCTGCGGCTGACCCCGTCCGGCAGCAGCGAGGCCGCCCCCGAGACCGCGGTCATCGTGGCCGCCGTGATGTCCGCCGTAGCCTCCGCCACCGGCGCCGCCCTGGCCGTGCGCGACGACGAGGCCTACCGCCGCCGGCTCTCCCGGCTCGCCGTCCGCCGCCGCCGGGGCGGCCCGCCCTGCCCGAAGACCCCCGGCACCGTCTTCCTCCAGTTCGACGGCGTCGGCCACGACGTGCTCCAGGACGCCGTCCGCAAGGGGCTGATGCCGACGGTCGCCGGCTGGCTGGGCACCGGCCCCGACCAGGCACCCGCCCCGGCCACGCACCGGCTGACCTCCTGGCGCACCGACTGGTCCAGCCAGACCGGCGCCAGCCAGCTCGGCATCCTGCACGCCAGCAACTTCGACATCCCCGCCTTCCGCTGGTACGAGAAGGACAGCCAGGAGGTGATGGTCTGCAACCGCCCGACCAGCGCCGCCGAACTCCAGCGCCGCGCGGTCGAGCGCACCGGCGACGGCGGACTGCTCACCCTGGACGGCGCCAGCCGCGGCAACCTCTTCGGCGGCGGCGCCGACGAACAGGCGCTCGTGCTGTCCATCGCCATCGGCCGCCGCGGCCGCCGCACCCGGTCCCGCTCGGGCTACTTCGCCTACTTCTGCGACCCCGCCAACGCCGTGCGCACCGCCCTGTCCTTCGTCGCCGAGGTGGGCCGCGAGATCCACCAGTCGACCCGCGCCCGGTTGCGGGGGCAGCTCCCGCGGGTCAGACGCGGTGGCCTCTACCCCCTCGTCCGCGCCTTCGCGACCGTCGTCGAACGGGACGTCGTCGTCGCCGCGGTGATCGGCGACATGCTCGTCGGCCGCACGGCCGTCTACGCCGACCTGGTCGCCTACGACGAGGTGGCCCACCACTCCGGACCGCACAGCCGCGACGCCGAGCAGGTCCTGCGGCGCATGGACCGCTGCCTCGCGCTGCTCGGCAAGGTCGCCGAGCACGCCCCGCGGTCGTACCGGATCGTCGTCCTGTCCGACCACGGGCAGAGCCCCGGCGAGACCTTCCGCTCCCGCTACGGGCTCACCCTCGGCGACCTGGTGCGGGCCGGCTGCGGGCTCGCCGTCCCGCGCCGGGCCGACCGCACCCTGGCCCACGCCGTCGGCGCCGCCCGCGCGGGCGAGCCCCCGACCGGCACCGAGGCCCGCGCCGCGGTCCGGGCCGCGCTGCACCGCCCGGTCGAGGAGGAACGCCACGACCGGCACCGCCCGGCGGGCCGCCGCTCGGACCCGGTCGTGCTGGCCTCCGGCAACCTCGGCCTGGTGTCCTTCCCCGACGTGCCGCACCGGATGACCAGGGAGGAGATCGACGCCCGCCACCCCGCGCTGCTGCCCGCCCTCGCCAACCATCCCGGCATCGGCTTCCTCCTCGTACGCAGCGAGGAGCACGGCGGTCTGGTGCTCGGTCCCGGCGGCGCGGAGATCCCGCTGGACCGGCTCGACGAGGACCCCGGGCCGCTCGCGGTCTTCGGGCCGGGTGCCGCCGACGCCGTCCGCCGCACCCACTCCTTCCCGCACACCGCCGACATCATGGTCAACTCCTGGTGCGACCCCGCCGCCGGCGAGGTCCACGCCTTCGAGGAGCAGATCGGCTCGCACGGCGGCCTCGGCGGCGCCCAGAGCCGGCCCTTCCTGATGTCACCGCTCGCCTTCTCGGCACCGGTCGAGGACGGCGCCGAACTCGTCGGGGCCGAGCACGTCCACCGGGTGCTGCGCCGCTGGCTGCGCGAGCCGGACGGCCCCCAGGTGCCGCTGGCGGCGGGGCCGCGCGGCGCGCGACAGCCGAACGGCGAGGGGCCCGCGGAACGGGACGGCCGGGAAGGACAGGAGGAGTGCGCGGCCTGACGACGAGCGGCCCGCAGCGCCGGAGGGTCTGACGGCGAGCACCCCGCGGCGTCGGACGACGGCTGGTGCGACGTGCTGCGGGTGCGGCGCGAACACGCCTGTCCGATCCCGCGGAGCGCACGTCTGCCGTTCACCGCGCGCGGGCCGGTGTTCCGGGTGCGCCGAGCCGGAATGTGATCGGATGGTGCGCAGGAATCCCGGAACCGGGAACCCACCCGAAAGGAAGAACCGTGGCAACCACGCGCTCCGCACACACCGTCTGGGAAGGCAACCTGCTCGAGGGCAACGGCGTCGTCACCTTCGACTCCTCCGGCATCGGCCAGCAGCCGGTGTCGTGGCCGTCGCGCGCCGAGAAGGCCAACGGCAAGACCAGCCCCGAGGAGCTGATCGCCGCCGCCCACTCCAGCTGCTTCTCCATGGCCCTCTCGCACGGCCTGGCCGGTGCCGGCACCCCGCCCACCAAGCTCGTCACCTCGGCCGACGTGACCTTCCAGCCGGGTGAGGGCATCACCGGCATCCACCTCACCGTCGAGGGCTCGGTGCCCGGCATCGACAACGACGCGTTCGTCGCCGCCGCCGAGGAGGCCAAGAAGAACTGCCCCGTCAGCCAGGCCCTGACGGGAACGACCATCACCCTGTCGGCCAAGCTCGCCTGATCCACCTGATCCACCTGATCCGTACGGTCCGCCCGATCCGACGGAACGTACGCCCGCCTGCGCGGACCGCCCGGCCGGGGTGGTCCGCGCAGGCGGGCCGGCCGTGCCATTGACAACGGCGGGTGCGCGTTCTGTGCTGGAGTGCGGGAGGCTCTCCGACACGACCTCCTCGCGTGACCCTGGCGACCCTGGTGGAAGGGGACAGCGATGGGACGTCCGGTCGGGATCGATCTGGGAACCACGAACTCGGTGGTGGCGGTGCTGGAGGGCGGCGAGCCCACGGTCATCGCCAACGCGGAGGGCACCAGGACCACACCGTCGGTCGTGGCCTTCGCCAAGAACGGCGAGGTGCTCGTCGGTGAGGTCGCCAAGCGGCAGACCGTCACCAACGTCGACCGGACCGCCCGCTCCGTCAAGCGGCACATGGGTGCCCCGGACTGGCGGTTCCCCGAGCACGGTTCCGTGGACGGCACCCGCTACCGCGCCCAGGAACTGTCCGCGCGGGTCCTGCAGAAGCTGAAGCGGGACGCGGAGGCCTACCTCGGCGAGGACGTCACGGACGCCGTGATCACCGTGCCCGCCTATTTCGACGACGTCCAGCGCCAGGCCACCAAGGAGGCCGGTGAGATCGCCGGCCTGAAGGTGCTGCGGATCATCAACGAGCCGACCGCGGCGGCCCTCGCCTACGGCCTCGACCGGGGCGAGGAGCAGACCGTCCTCGTCTTCGACCTCGGCGGCGGCACCTTCGACGTGTCCCTGCTGGAGATCGGCGACGGGGTCATCGAGGTCAAGGCCACCAACGGCGACACCCTGCTCGGCGGCGACGACTGGGACCAGCGGATCGTCGAGCACCTCGCCGCCCGCTTCAAGGCCGGTTCCGGCATCGACCTCGGCAACGACCGGATGGCGCTGCAACGCCTGCGCGAGGCCGCGGAGAAGGCCAAGATCGAGCTGTCCTCGTCCTCGGAGACCTCGATCAACCTCCCCTACATCACGGCCTCCGCCGAGGGCCCCCTCCACCTCGACGAGAAGCTGACCCGCGCCCAGTTCCAGGAGCTCACCGCCGATCTGCTGGACCGCTGCAAGACCCCCTTCCACCAGGCGGTCAGGGACGCCGGAGTGAAGCTCTCCGCGATCGACCACGTGATCCTGGTCGGCGGCTCGACCCGGATGCCCGCGGTCACCGAGCTGGTCCGGGAACTGACCGGCAAGGACCCGCACAAGGGCGTCAACCCGGACGAGGTCGTCGCCGTCGGCGCAGCCCTCCAGGCGGGCGTCATCCGCGGTGACGTCAAGGACGTCCTGCTCCTCGACGTCACCCCGCTGTCCCTGGGCATCGAGACCAAGGGCGGCATCATGACCAAGCTCATCGAACGCAACACCACGATCCCCACCCGCCGTTCGGAGATCTTCACCACGGCCACCGACAACCAGCCCTCGGTCGGCATCCAGGTCTACCAGGGCGAACGGGAGATCGCCGCGTACAACAAGAAGCTCGGGGTCTTCGACCTCACCGGTCTGCCGCCCGCCCCGCGCGGCATCCCGCAGATCGAGGTCGCCTTCGACATCGACGCCAACGGGATCATGCACGTCTCCGCCAAGGACCTGGCCACCGGCCGCGAACAGAAGATGACCGTCACCGGCGGCTCCGCCCTGCCCAAGAACGACATCGACCGCATGATGCGCGAGGCCGAGCAGTACGCCGAGGAGGACCGGGCCCGCCGCGAGGCGGCCGAGACCCGTAACCAGGCCGAGCAACTCGTCTACCAGACGGAGAAGTTCATCCGCGACAACGAGGAGCGGGTGCCCGCCGACACCCGGCCGGAGGTCGAGTCGGCGATCGCCGAGCTCAAGGCGCTGCTGGAGCGGCAGGCCGACACGGACGCGCTGCGCTCAGGCGTCGAGAAGCTGGCCGCGGTCAGCCAGCGGCTGGGTCAGGCCATGTACGCCCAGGCGCAGCAGGGCCCGGCATCGGCCACGGGCCCGCAGGACTCCCAGGGACCCCACGATTCCCGGAGCTCCCCGGACGACGAGGGAGTGGTCGACGCGGAGATCGTCGACGACGACCGCGACACGCGGGGCGGCGCCGCCTGACCGGCACGCCCCGGCCCGGTACTCCCGAGGCCGGTACCCCCGGGTCAGTACTCCTGGCGGTACCGCTGGAGGATCGTCTTCGTCCGCTGGGCCGACGCGGCGTGCGTGGTCATGTGGTCGAGGACCTCCAGGTGCGCCGCGACCTCCTGGCGCGAGTCGAGGTACAGCGCGCCGGTCAGGTACTCGGTGAACACCATGTCGGGCAGTTCGGGCTCGGCGAAGCGGAACAGCGAGAACGGCGCGTACGTCCCCGGGTGCGGGCCCGCCGTGAACTCGGCGACCTGCACGGTCACCTTCCGGTCCTCGGTGATCTCCAGCAGCTTGGTGAGCTGGTCGCGCATCACCTTGCCGTGGATGCTCACCGGGCGGCGCAGCACCGTCTCGTCGATGATCACCCACAGGTGCGGCGCGTTGTCGCGCTCCAGCAGCCGCTGGCGGGTCATCCGCAGGGAGACGTGCCGTTCCACCGCCTCGATGCCCTCCTGCGCGATCGTCCCGCCCTCCATGACGGCACGCGCGTACGCCTCGGTCTGGAGCAGACCGGGCATGAAGTGCGGTTCGTAGGACCGGATCAGCCGGGCCGCGCCCTCCAGGCTGACGTACAGGCTGAACCACTCCGGGAGCACGTCGTGGAAGCGCTGCCACCAGCCGGGCTGGTTCGCCTCCTCCGCCAGGTTCACGAAGTCGGTCGCCTCCTCGGCGGGCACGCCGTACGTCTCCAACAGCACCTGCACGTAAGGGATCTTCAGGGCGACCTCGGCCATCTCCATGCGCCGTACGGTCGCCGGGGCCACGCGCAGGACGCGCGCGGCCTCCTCGCGCTTGAGTCCCGCGGTCTCCCGCAGCTCCTGCAACCGTCTGCCGAGCACCACTTGGCCCACGGTGGGAGCGGGCCGACGTTCACTCACGCCACGTCTCCCCTGTGAGTCGATCAACCGGGCCAGTGTGCCACGGGACGCGCGGCAGCACCGGGGGTCGATCGAATTGCATGACGCACCGCCGCGTCAAGTCCACGTAAAGGCAGGGCACTTGGCGGTGGCCGGATCGGCGGGCGGGAATGTCCCCGGCGCCGGCTCGGCGGCGGTCGGGTCCATCGGCGTGTTGTGACGGCAGTGCCGGCCCGCCGTGCCCGATCCACATCGGCGGCCGCGGCCGTACGATGGCCGACACCCGATCGGCGACTCACCCGGCCGCCGGACCGGCGACACCGTCGACCAGCGCCGCCGTGGCCGTCGTATGGCAGGCTGGACAGGTACGCGCGACCCAGGAAGGGAGCGAGCGCCATGGCCGTGGAAGCGCTGTCTCAGAAGGAGATCGAGGACCGGCTGGCGGAGCTGCCTGGCTGGTCACTCGACGGGGAGCGCCTCGCCCGCTCCTACCGGCTGTCCTCCCACTTCGCGGCGGCCGCGCTGGTGGTGCACATCGCCCAGGTGCAGGACGAACTCGACCACCACTCCGACCTCACTCTCGGCTACCACACGGTCTCACTCACCGTGAACACCCACAGCGTGGGCGGGGCCGTCACCGAGCTCGACTTCTCGCTCGCCCGCAGAGTGGAGGAGCTGGCTCCGGGGCACGGAGCCCACTGAGCGCGGCCGGACCGGAACGGGGGAGGACGCGTGCTGGACTACGACGAGGAAGCCGAACGCTACGACGCCTCCCGCGGCGGCGAGCCCAGGGCGGCCGCCGCCGCGGCGGCCGTGCTCGGCCTGGTGCCGCCGGGGACCCGCGGGCTGCTCGACGTCGCCTGCGGCACCGGCATCGTCACCCGGCGATTGGCCGCCGGGCGGGACGGCCTGCGGGTCACCGGTGTCGACCTGGCGCCCGCCATGGCCCGCCGGGCCGCCGCCCGGCTGCCCGGCGCCGTGGTGCGCGCCGACAGCCGCCGACTGCCGTTCGGCGACGAGCAGTTCGACGCCGTGTGCAGCGTCTGGCTGCTGCACCTCGCGGACAGCGACGCGGACGTGCGTGCCATCGTCGGCGAGTGCGCCCGGGTGCTGCGGCCGGGCGGGTTCTATGTGACCACGGTCGACAAGGCCGCCGCGCACAACGTGGGCAGCGACATCGACGCCGTCCTCGCCTCCCGGCCGCGCCGGGCGGCCCGGGACGCGGCGCCCCTCGTGGAGTCGTACGCCCTGGCGCACGGCCTCGCCCCGGCCGGGCAGGCCCGCTTCGACGGCCACGGCCAGGGGCGCAGCCCCCGCCGGACGGTGGCGGACCTGCGCCGCGGCTGGTTCGTCACGCTGCCCCCCGGCGACCCGCTCGCCGACCGCTTCGCCGCCCGCCTCCAGGCCCTCCCCGACCAGGACCGCCCCCGCCCCGACCCCCGCTTCACCCTCCACGCCTACCGGAAGCCGACCCGCTGAGCTCCCGACCCGGCCGGTCGGGTCCGCGCGCCGTCCACCGGGAGTTGCCCAGTGACCTCAAGCCGAGCCGGACGCCGCCGCCTTGCTCCGGCCGGTATCCGGCTCCGCACCGGGGAGAAGCGTTTCCTCAGGTGTCTTCTGCCGCTGAGGCTTCCCTTTGGCCATCCCGGCAGCAGCGCGAGCCAGCTGGGCCCGTAGCTGATCGACGGCCATCGGGCCGGCCAACTCCCAAAATCTGCGACTCCTGCTCATACAGTTTCAACGCCACAACGCGCCGCCCGTGACAGCAATTCCACCGGATGGAGCATGGCCGCCCACGTTCTGCACCCCACGCGGAGCGGACGACCTGTCGACGAGCCCAGGCGATGTCAGTGGCGGTCAGTAGTGTGATCCGGACAAGCATCCAACGAACAAGTCGGGGATGCTGCTGAGGCCCCGCCGGAGTGATGCCCGGCGGGGCTCGCTGCTGTCGAGCTTCTTCATCGGCGCCGGCACGGCGACGGCCGCCATGCCCCGCGACCCTCAGGTCACGGTGCAGCTCTGATCGCCCAGCTTGAAGGCGACGGGCTTGGAATTCGTCCCGGACCAGCTCCCGGTGAAGCCGAAGCTCACCGACGAACCGGCCGCCACCGTGCCGTTCCAGCTCACGTTCTTCGCGGTCACCGCGGAGCCCGACTGGGTGTAGTCGGCGTTCCACAGCTGGGAGATCGTCTGGCCGTTGGGGAAGGTCCAGCCCAGGCTCCAGCTCGTCCAGGCGGCCGTGCCGGTGTTGGCGAGCTTCACGTCCGCCTGGAAGCCCCCGGACCACTGGTTGGTGAGGGTGTACGTCACCGCGCAGGCGCCGGTCGGGGTGGGATCGGTGCCCCCACCCCCACCCCCACCGCCGCCGCCCCCGCCACTGGTGTCCGAGGTGTCGCCGTAGATCACGCCCCGGCCGTTGGTGGCGATGTACACCCGGCCGTACACCCGCGGGTCGCCGGTGATCGCGGCGCCGGTCCAACCCCACTGGTGGGCGTCGTCGTTGACACGCGTCCAGGTCGCGCCCTTGTCGGTGGAGCGGAAGATGCCGCGGACGCCGCCGATCTTCGCACTGGTGTAGAGGGTCTGGTACGTCGCCCCGGTCGCCGCCTTGCCGAAGCCGACGGTGTCGGCCTGCTCGACGTTCGACAGCTTGGCGAAGGTCGTACCGCCGTCGGTGGAGTGCCACAGACCGTAGGCCCCGTCGCTCGCCCCGCCCGCCAGCCAGACGTCGCCCTTGGTGCCGGGCAGCGCCTTGAAGCGCACGCTGTCACCGGAAGGCAGTCCGGTCGCGGCGGACGCGGTGAAGGTGGCGCCGCCGTCCGTACTGACGTAGAACTTCCCGGACTTGAACCCGTAGAAGGTCTTGGCGTCGACCCGGTCGGACTCCACGGCCGCGCCCGCCGGGATGCCGCTCGACGCCGACCACGAGGAGCCGAAGCCGGTCGTGTACTGCACCCCGGTGCCCTGCGGGCTCCACACGAAGCGGCTGCCGTCCGACGCGGCCGCGACCGTACCGCCACCCGACACCCCCGAAGGATCCGTGCCGGCGAACCAGTTGGCGCCGTTGTCGGTCGAGAACGCCACATGCGCACCGGAGTCGATGTTGCCGACCCGCACCACCGTGTTCGGGTTCGTCTCGGCGAAGTCCAGGCTGGTGGTCGTGGTGAAGTTCGGAGAGGTGTACATCATCGGCGGGACCGCGGTGAGATCGGTGTGGCGGAAGCCGCCGATGTCACCGAGCGCGCTGAGCAGGGGCGCCCCGGACGGGGGCGAGACAAGGTCGTTGACCGCCGTCTCCTCCAGGCCCTTCACCATCGGCTTGACGGTGAACTGGGTGCCGCTGTCCCAGTTGGTGAGGTTCTCGGTGCCGTAGATCGTCGCGCCCGTGCCGTACATCATCCGGGCGGAGTTGAACGGGTCGATCTCCAACGCCTCGGTCATCCAGCCGAGTTTGGGCGTCTGCTCCGGCGGCGACGGGTTGGCGCCCCAGGTCAGCCAGGGCGAGGAGGACACGTCCATGGTGAAGCGGTCGGCCCGGTTGGGGTACGACGTGTAGTCCCACGCCTTCGTCCAGGTGGCGCCGCTGTCCGTGGAGCGGAAGATCTGCGTGTCCGGCCACCAGGAGCTGTACGCGGTAGCCATCACCGTGCCCGGGTGCTGCCGGTCGACGGTCAGACCGCTGAAGCCGTAGTAGGTGTCCGCCTCGGCGACCGGGCTGATGTTCGTCCAGGTGCCGGTCGCGGTCGCGTAACGCCACAACTGGCCCTTGCCGCCGTCGTACGGGCCGCCCTTGTCGCTGTAGGCGAGGTAGAGGTAGCCGTTCCTGGCGTCCAGCACGCCCTTGTGCGCCAGGTATCCGGTCGGCTGGCCCGCCAGCCGGGTCCAGGTCGCGCCCGCGTCCGTCGACCGGTACACCGCATTGGCCTGGTCGGCGACCCCGACGTAGATGGTCTTCGTCGCGGTGCCGGAGCTGCCGGTGGACTCGTCGAAGGTCACCCAGACGATGCCCTGGTTGTCACTGGCGTAGCCGGAGGTGTCGGTCGCGTCCTGCACGTAGTTGCCCACGTTGGGGAAGTCGGTGACCTGCGACCAGGTCACCCCGGAGTCGGTCGACCGCCACAGGCCCTTGCCGCTGGGCGCGCCGAGGTACAGCACGCTGTCCTTGTTCGGGTCGATCGCCAGGCGCTCGCCCATGCCCCGGCCGGGCATGTTGCCGCCCAGCTTGAACGGCAGGTCCGTCTTCTGCCAGCTCGCGCCCCGGTCGGCGGACCTGAGCACGGCCCCGTTCCCGGGGTCCCAGCTGTTGGTGTACATGCCGACGGCCGCGTACACCTTGTTCGGGTCCACCGAGTCGGAGGCGAGGCTGACGACACCCGTGTGCCCCCAGTCGTTCCAGCCGACCGAGTCCAGCAGGGGCGTCCAGGTCTTCGTCGACTCCTGCCAGCGGTAGGCGCCGCCGATGTCGGTACGGGCGTAGGCGAGGTTCTTCTCGGAGCGGTTGAAGACGATGCCGGGGACGAAGCCGCCGCCGTCGATACGGGCGTTCTTCCAGGTGTACGACTCGGCGGCGACCGTCACCTGCTCGCTCGGCGCGGCCAGCGCGGACGCGGTGCCCGCGAGGAGGCCGGCCGTGAGTGCGAGCACGGCCGTGAGGATGCGGGTTCTTCGCACGGTGGGGTCCTTCCTTGACGGGGAGGAACGGAGGGGAGGAGCGGGGGAGAGGAACAGAGGGGCCGGACGCGACGACCGGGCGGCCCCCTGTGCGGGTGGGGGCCGCCCGGCGCGGTACGCGGAGCGATGGCGGGGACTATTCGAGGAGCTCCGCGTACGAACCCATGGCCAGGGCGATGTCCGCCTGGGCCCAGAAACGGTGGTACGTGAACACGGGCGCGGCGCCGCCCGCGAGATAGGCCGAGATCTTCGACCAGGCCGGGTCGTTCTTGTAGAAGGACCGCAGCGAGGAGAAGGTCGACGACGAGCTGATCGTGTCGCCGTTGGGCATCTTGCCGGTCCAGCCGCTCGGCACGTACACGCTGTCGTTGAAGCGGCTGTAGTCGGTCCGGGTCTCCGGCACGGCGACACCCAGGCTGTCCTGGTAGTTGCCCCACATGCCGTCGAGCAGCGCCTTCGCCGTCGTCTTCGCCTGGGCGTTCCCGGACTTGGCGGCGTAGTACGTCAGGGTCTTGGCGTACGCGGCCGCCACGCCGACGTCGTTGGTGTAGTCGGCGACGGTGACGTGCAGGCCGCTGTTGGCGCCGGGGCTCGACGCGTTCCAGGTGTCCGGCTGACCGGACCACTGGAGCGTGGAGGGGATCAGATAGGTGCCGTCCGGGTTGATCGTGGTCTTGGACAGCGCCCAGGAGACCCACTTGTCGAGAACCGTCTTGGCGGCGGCACTCCCGGTCTGCTGGTAGTACTCGGCGACCCGCTCCATCGACCACGCCTGGAAGCCGAACCACTGGTTGGACGGCGGATCGTGGTAGACGGGCTGCTGGTCGTAGTACATGCCGTAGAAGGTGGACGTACCGGTCGGCGGGGTCGCGTACCGGCCCGCCCAGCTGTTGGTCGCGCCGCCCGCGATGGCGCCCTCGTTCGACTGGAGCCAGCGGTAGAACTCCAGTTGCCGGTCCAGGGACTTGGCCCAGTCCGCCTGGCCCGTGGCCGACTTCGGCTTCAGGTCGGCGTTGGTGCTGAGCGCGTAGGCGGCGAGGGGGTTCTGGTAGCCGCCGTGGACATGGCTGGAGCCGATGCGCCAGGCCCAGCCGGCACTGGTGTCGGTGGCGCCGCCCCAGGCGTAGTACCAGGACAGCAGGTAGGCCGAGGCGTCCTTGCCGGTACCGGCCGCGCACGTCGACGGCCCGACACAGTTGCCGATCTTCTTGAAGTACTTGTCGTACATGGCGTAGCGCAGATAGTCGCCCATCTTCGCCGCCTTGCCGACGGTGGCCGACACGTCACTGTCCTTGCCCTGGGCCTTGGCCCAGACGTCCGCCCAGTACGCGGCCTGCACGGCACGGGCGTCCGCGTCCGGGGCGTCGGTGTACTTCCACTGCTTGGCGTACGACGAGTCGCCGGTGAACAGGTCCAGATAGCCGTTGGTGCCGCCGTACTTGAAGGCGTCGCAGGTCGGCTGCGGCACCGTCTCCCACACCGACTCCTGCGGGCCGCGCTGGAAGGTGTTGATGTACGACGGGCCGGTCGCGGTCGGGCCCGCCTCGCACTTGCCGGGCTCGTTGCCGTAGCCGTAGACGTTGTCCACGTCCTGGATCCAGTGCATGCCGTAGACGTCGTCGGTGCCGTACGCCGTCTTCAGCTCGGCGGCGATCGGATCCGATCCGACGGAGACCGCGGTGTCGAGCTTGGCCGGATACTCGTTCGGCGTGTCCAGCTCGGGCGCGTAGGTCGCCGGCTTCGAGGCGTTGTAGAAGGAGTTGGTCGGCTGGTCGGCGTGGGTGGGGATCATGTACTTCTCCATGAGGTCCCACGCGCCGTTGAACTTGGACCAGTCACCCGAGACCTTGCCGTACATGGCCTGGAGCCACAGGAGGTAGCTGTACGCCTCCGACGTGGTCTCGTGCCCCTGGTCCGGGGCCTCCACGATCAGCGTCTCGACCGCGTGGTACGGGATGCCCTCGGGCGAGAAGTAGCCGTTCGCCGGGTTGGTGATCTTCCCGTACAGGTCCAGGAAGCGGGCGTCGTACTCCTTCGACGCGGCGATCTGCGTCACCGTCACGGTGGCCTTGGTGTAGCCGGTGGCCGTCGAGTCGAAGGTGGCCGCGCCGGTCCCGGAGGCGGCGGCGGTGACCGTCACCTGCTGCGCGGTGCTCCAGTTGGACGGCGTGAAGGTGAGCGAGGCGCCGCCGGTGACCGACACGCCGGTGTTGCCGCCGGTGCGCGCGGTGGTGACGGTGACGTTCGCGCTGGGCTGCGTCGACAGCTTCACGTCGTACGTCGCCGTCTTGCCCTGCTGGACGGCCAGCTGGTTGGTCGAGGCCACCACGGAGGGACCCGAGGCGACCGTGATGCCGACCGGGGTGGACTCCGCCGAGGCGCCCAGGCTGTCGTAGGCCTTCGCGAGCAGCGAATGACTGCCCACGGTCAAGCCAGAGGCCGAGAGCGAGTAGGGCGCGCTGGTGTCCGTGCCGAGCAGCGTGGTGTTGTCGTAGAACTCCACCTTGCTGATCGTCGCGCTGTCCGCGGCCGCGGCGGTGGCCGCGAGCGGGACCGCGGTGCCCTGGGTGTAGACCGCGCCCGCGGCCGGGCTGGTCAGCACGGTTATCGGCGGCTGGTGCGCGCCGGTGCAGGTGGTGCCGTTGACCGCGAAGGAGGCGGGAGCGGTGTTGGTGCCGCTGTAGCTGAACTGCGCGCCCGTGCTCACCGCCGCGCCCGCGGCGATCGTCCCGTTGTACGAGGCGTTGTTCACGGTGATCGCGGTGCCGGACTGGGTCCAGGTGCCGTTCCAGCCGTTCACCAGCTTCTGGTTGCCGGTGTAGGCGTAGGTCAGGGCCCAGCCGCTGATGGCGTCCGTGCCGCGGTTGGTGAGGGTCAGGTCCGCGGTGAAGCCGGAGCCCCAGTCGTTGGTCTTGTAGTCGACGCTGCACTGGAGCGTGGCCGCCTGGGCAGGGGCCGTGCCGACGGCGAGCATCGACAGGGGGAGGGCCAGTGCCGTCACGGCGGCGGCCCATAACCGACGTACGGCTCTGCGCCTTCGGGGTGGGGGATGCATGGTGCTGGTTCCTCCTTGTTGCGGCTGTTGCGGCTCGGAGAAGTCAAGGCTTGAACCAGTGGGAGCGCTCCCATAGTGGGGATGGGGGTGGGAGCGGTCAAGACACTTGAAGAGTCGAAAAGATTCGACGAACACTTCGTCGGCCACATTGAGGAAAAGTCAGCGAACCCCCTGTTCTTCGTCGTGACTTGGCGCTAGCTTCCTTCGCACCAGTGGGAGCGATTCCAACAGTCGACGCGTCCGTCACGACGCGCCCGAGCTGCAAGGAGTCGCTCATGCGACACCCCCCGCGTTCAGGTCTTTTAGTCGTGGCCGGAGCGATCGCCCTCATCGGGGCAGCGGTCGTACCGGTCGTCACGGCGCAGGCGGCCACGCCGGCGTGCACGGTGCAGTACTCCGTCGTCAGTCAGTGGGACTCCGGCTTCCAGGGCACCGTGAGCATCACCAACAACACCGCCGCGGTGAGCAGTTGGAGTCTCTCCTTCGACTTCGCCGGCGGCCAGAAGGTCACCCAGGGCTGGAACGCCAAGTGGTCCCAGTCCGGTACGACCGTCACCGCCACGAACGAGAGCTACAACGGATCCCTCGGTACCGGCGCGAGCGTCAGCGCCGGATTCATCGCCTCCTGGTCGGGCAGCAACACCCCACCGGCCACGTTCAAGCTCAACGGCACCACGTGCAACGCCGACGCGGAGCCGTCACCCACGCCCACGCCGACCCCGACCCCCACCGAGCCGCCCTCGGACGGCACGGCGCCCGCACTGCACGTCTCCGGGAACAGGCTCGTCGACGCCTCCGGCGGCACCCGCCGGCTGCTCGGCGTCAACCGCTCCGGCGGCGAGTTCATGTGCGTGCAGGGATACGGCATCTGGGACGGCCCGGTCGACGACGCCGCGATCAAGGCGATCGCCGACTGGAAGGCCAACACCGTCCGGATCCCGCTGAACGAGGAGTGCTGGCTCGGCCTGTCCAACGTCAAATCCCAGTACTCCGGGGCCAACTACATCAGCGCGGTGAAGGACCTGGTGGCCCGGGTCGAGGCGCACGGCATGACGCCGGTCGTCGAACTCCACTGGACCTACGGGCAGTACACCGGCAACTCGGCGGGCTGCTCGGACGTCCACGCCACCTGCCAGAAGCCGATGCCCGACATGCAGTACTCGCCCGCGTTCTGGTCCTCGGTGGCGAGCACCTTCAAGGCCGACCCGGCCGTCGCGTTCGACCTGTTCAACGAGCCCTATCCGGACCGGGCCACCGCCACGACCACCCAGGCGTGGCAGTGCTGGCGCGACGGCGGCAGCTGTCCCGGCATCGGCTACGAAGCGGCCGGAATGCAGGACCTGGTCGACGCCGTACGCGGCGCCGGCGCGAACAACCTGGTCCTGGCCGGCGGGCTCGCCTACTCCAACGACCTGAGCCAGTGGCTCACCTACCGGCCCACCGACCCGGCGGGCAATCTCGCCGCCGCCTACCACGTGTACAACTTCAACACCTGCGCGAGCGAGAGCTGCTGGAACTCCACGCTCGCTCCGGTCGCCGCCCAAGTGCCGCTGGTGGCAGGGGAGATCGGCGAGAACACCTGCTCGCACGCGTTCGTCGACCAGGTCATGAACTGGTTCGACGCACACGGTCTGTCCTATCTGGGCTGGACCTGGAACACCTGGGACTGCTCCTCGGGCCCGTCCCTCATCTCCGCGTACGACGGCACACCCACGTCGTACGGAGCCGGGCTGCGCGACCATCTGCGCGCCTTGAACGGCTGATCGGTCACACACGTCCGGCACACGCTCCACCGCACCTCTCAACGCGCAATCCGTCACGCGTACCACCGCGCAATCCGTCACGCGTTCCATCGCGCAATCGATCACACAACCCATCACGCAACCCATCACGGAACACCACAGAAGGAACCCGCACTCATGAGCCGTAGCAGAACAGCGGTACTCGCCGCACTGGCGCTGATCGCCGGCGCCACCGGAGCGGCCGTCACGGCCGCTCCCGCGTCCGCCGCCGTCCCCTGTACCGTCGCCTATTCGGTGCAGAACCAGTGGGACACGGGCTTCACCGCCAACGTGACCGTCACCAACAACAGCGCCGCCAAGAGCAGTTGGGCGGTGAAGTGGGCCTACGCCGGCAACCAGAAGATCACCAACGGCTGGAACGCGAAGATCACCCAGAGCGGGACCGCCGTCACCGCCAACAACGAGAGCTACAACGGGACGCTGGCGACCGGCGGTTCGGTCAGCTTCGGCTTCCAGGCCTCCTACAGCGGCACCAACGCACTGCCGACCACCTTCACCCTCGACGGCGTGACCTGCAACGTCGACGGCGGCAGCGGAGGCGGCGGGGGCGGCGGAGGCACCGATCCGTCCGGCAAGGTCGACAACCCCTACGCCGGCGCCAAGGTGTACGTGAACCCCGAATGGTCGGCGAAGGCCGCGGCGGAGACCGGCGGCAGCCGGATCTCCAACCAGCCCACCGGCGTCTGGCTCGACCGCATCGCCGCCATCGCGGGCGCGAGCGGGAGCATGGGCCTGCGGGCCCACCTCGACGCGGCGCTCGCCCAGAAGGGCACCGGCGAGGAGGTCGTCCAGCTGGTCATCTACGACCTGCCCGGACGTGACTGCGCGGCCCTGGCCTCCAACGGCGAACTCGGCCCGACGGAGATCGACAAGTACAAGACGCAGTTCATCGACCCGATCGCGGCGATCCTGGCCGACTCGAAGTACGCCTCGCTGCGGATCGTCACCACCATCGAGATCGACTCGCTGCCCAACCTCGTCACCAACACCGGCAGCAAGGCCACCGCCACGCCCGCCTGCGACACCATGCTCGCCAACGGCAACTACGTGAAGGGCGTCGGCTACGCGCTGAACAAGCTCGGCGCGATCCCCAACGTCTACAACTACATCGACGCAGGCCACCACGGCTGGCTCGGCTGGGACGACAACTTCGCCCCGTCCGCCCAGCTCTTCTACCAGGCCGCCAACGCCGAGGGCGCCACCGTCGCCGACGTGCACGGCTTCATCACCAACACGGCCAACTACAGCGCCCTGAAGGAGAACAACTTCACCATCAACGACACCGTCAACGGCACCTCCGTACGCCAGTCGAAGTGGGTCGACTGGAACCGGTACGTGGACGAGCTGTCGTACGCGCAGGCGTTCCGCACCCAGTTGGTCTCGGTGGGCTTCAACTCCGGTATCGGCATGCTGATCGACACCTCCAGGAACGGCTGGGGCGGCACCGCCCGGCCCACCGGACCCGGCGCCACGACCAGCGTGGACACCTACGTCGACGGCGGCCGCTACGACCGCCGCATCCACATCGGCAACTGGTGCAACCAGTCCGGAGCCGGTCTCGGCGAGCGGCCGCAGGCGGCCCCGGCGGCCGGGATCGACGCGTACGTGTGGATGAAGCCGCCGGGTGAGTCCGACGGCTCCAGCAGCGCCATCGCGAACGACGAGGGCAAGGG
This sequence comes from Streptomyces sp. NPDC001443, assembly GCF_053597355.1. Taxonomy (NCBI): domain Bacteria; kingdom Bacillati; phylum Actinomycetota; class Actinomycetes; order Kitasatosporales; family Streptomycetaceae; genus Streptomyces; species Streptomyces sp. NPDC001443. Next base: position 77,146 of record NZ_JBSFIA010000032.1, on the reverse strand, counting down.
CTTCGACCGGATGTGCGACCCGACCTACACGGGCAACGCCCGCAACGGCAACAGCATGTCGGGTGCCCTGCCGAACGCGCCGCTGTCCGGGCACTGGTTCTCCGCCCAGTTCCAGCAGCTGATGCAGAACGCCTACCCGGCGCTGTGACGCGCTGACGCGCTCCGCCGGGGCCGGCCTCCTCCAGGGGCCGGTCCCTGCGGAACGCCCGCGGTTTCCCGCTCCCTGTCCGACGCCGTCCCGGCAACGGAAGCGGCCGTCGCGCGGTGTGTCGGCGCACGCCGACGGCTACCGGACGAGAGGCTGACTTCCATGGCGCACCACCACCATCACCACGGTCACGGCGAGGACGCACCCGGCTCCGACCTGGACTGGGCCGAGATGGCCGAACCGCTGGAGGCCCAGGCGGAACTGTTCGCGCCGCTGTACACCCAGATCCTGGCCTGGCTCGGGGAGCAGGTGGCCGAGCCCGCACTGATCGTCGACGCGGGCAGCGGGCCCGGAGTCGTCTCCTGCCGGTTCGCCCAGACGTTCCCGGGCGCTCGGGTGGTGGCCGTGGACGCCGCCGCCCCGCTGCTGGAGCGGGCCCGGCAGCGCGCGGCCGGACTCGGTCTCGCGGACCGCTTCGACACCCTGGCCGGTGATCTCCCGTCCGTACTGGCCGAGACGGACGGTCCGGCCGACCTGCTGTGGGCGGCCCGCAGCCTGCACCACATCGGCGACCAGGGCGCCGCCCTCACCGCCTTCGCCGACCGGCTGGCACCGGGCGGGACGCTGGCGCTGATGGAGGGCGGGCTGCCCGCCCGCTGTCTGCCGCGCGACCTGGGCCTCGGCCGTTCCGGACTCCAGTCGCGGCTGGACGGGGTGCTGGCGGCGTGGTTCGAGCGGATGCGCGCCGCTCTGCCGGGGGCCGTCGCCGGGTGCGAGGACTGGCCCGCGCTGCTGGCCGCCGCGGGCCTGGAGCACACCGGCACCCGTACCTTCCTGCTGGACCTGCCCGCGCCCGCGTCCGAGCAGGCCCGCGCCTATGTGGCCACGTCCCTGTCCTGGCTGCGCGAGGCCTGTGCCGAGGAGATCGACACCGAGGACCTGACCGTCCTCGACCGGCTGCTCGACCCGGACGACGAGGCGGGCGTGCACCGCCGGCCGGACGTGTTCGTGCTGGCGGCGCACACCGTGTACACGGCGGTGCGGCCCGCGTAGCGACACCTGTGGGGCCGAGCGACGTCCGTGGCGGCCGCGCTTGACTTCGAGAGCACTTCAAGTGATGGACTCCCCGTCGTTCACAGGGACGCAGAGACGCAGGGGGCAACCATGACCGACTCTCCGGTCACGCTCATCACCGGAGGCGGCAGCGGCATCGGCGCCGCGGTCGCGCGGCGGCTGCTGGACGACGGGCAGCGAGTGGCCGTCACCGGCCGCGGCGAACGGCGGCTGAACCAGTTCGCCGAGGAACTTGGCCGTCCGGAGGGCCTGTTGACCCTGGTCGGGGATGCGGCGGACTACGCGCAGATCCAGGCGGCCGTCGAGACCACGGTCAAGACCTGGGGCCGGCTGGACACCGTCGTCGCCAACGCCGGCATCGCCACCCACGACGCGGTCGCGGACGGCGACCCTGCCGGCTGGACCGAGATGGTCCTCACCAATGTGCTGGGGCCCGCCCTGCTGATCAGGGCCTCGATCGACGCGCTGAAGGAGACCCGGGGCCGGATCGTGCTGATCGGCAGCGTCGCCGGGTTCGTGCCCACGCCGGGCAATTTCTACGGCGCGACGAAGTGGGCGGTGACCGGCCTCGCGGAGAACACCCGGCGCCAGGTCACGGAGTTCGGCGTCGGCGTGACCCTGGTCGCGCCCGGCCGGGTGGAGACCCCGTTCTGGGACGGCTACGGCTCGCTGCCGCCCGGGAACCTGCTCACCGCCGACCAGATCGCCGACTCGGTCGTCTGGGCCGTCCGGCAGCCGTACGGGGTCGATGTGAACACCGTCGTCGTACGACCGCTCGGACAGCCCAACTGACCCGACCGACAGGTCAGGTCAGGTCAGCCGATGTCGAACACCGCCGGGTCGGGACCGATCCGGCGGTCCTCGTTCAGCGCGCTGATCGCCGCGAGGTCCTCGGCGTCCAGGCTGAAGTCGAACACGTCGATGTTCTCCTTGATCCGGGACGGCGTCACGGACTTGGGGATCACGACGTTGCCGAGCTGGAGGTGCCAGCGCAGCACGACCTGGGCCGGGGTGCGGTTGTGCTTCTGGGCGATGGCGACGATCGCCGGGACCTCCAGCAGGCCCTTGCCCTGGCCGAGCGGCGACCAGGCCTCGGTGGCGATGCCCTGCTGCGCGTGGAACTCGCGCGGGGCGTGCTGCTGGAGGTAGGGGTGCAGCTCGATCTGGTTGACCGCGGGGATGACCGAGGTCTCCGAGATCAGCCGCTCCAGGTACTCCGGCAGGAAGTTGGAGACGCCGATGGCCCGCACCCGGCCGTCCGAGTGGAGCTTCTCGAGCGCCTTGTAGGTGTCGACGTACGTGTTCCGGGACGGCAGCGGCCAGTGGATGAGGTACAGGTCGAGGTAGTCCAGCCCCAGCTTGCCCAGGGAGGTGTCGAACGCGCGCAGCGTCGCGTCGTACCCCTGGTCGCTGTTCCAGAGCTTGGTGGTGACGAAGACGTCCTCGCGGGGGATGCCGGCCGCCGCGATGGCCTTGCCGGTGCCCTCTTCGTTGCCGTAGATCGCCGCTGTGTCGATGCTGCGGTACCCGGCCTCCAGCGCGGTGGCGACCGCCTGCTCCGCCTCGGCGTCCGGCACCTGCCAGACCCCGAAGCCCAGCTGGGGCATCTCGACGCCGTTGTTGAGGATGATCGGGGGGACCTTGCTGCTCACGAGCTCTTGATCCTTCGGTTGTCCGTCAAGTGGTACTCCCATCGTCAACGATCACGGGCCGTGATGCATTCCTGACGAGGGAATCCGTCCGAACCGCCGGGGAACGGCTCAGGCGTGGTAAAGGGCCTCGACCTCTTCGGCGTAGGCCTTCTCGATCGCCTTGCGCTTGAGTTTCAGCGACGGGGTGAGCAGTCCGTGCTCCTCGGTGAACGGCTGGGCCAGGATCCGGAAGGTGCGGATCGACTCGGCCTGCGAGACGAGGGTGTTCGCCGCGACCACCGCCCGCCGCACCTCGGTCTCCAGGTCCGCGTCACGCACCAGCTCGGCCGGGGGCGGCAGCGCCCTTCCGCTCATCTGGAGCCAGTGCTCCACGGCCTCCTCGTCGAGGGTGACCAGGGCCGCGATGTAGGGGCGGTCGTTGCCGACGACGATGCACTGGTTGACCAGCGGGTGGTCGCGGACGCGTTCCTCCAGCACCCCGGGGGAGACGCTCTTGCCGCCCGAGGTCACCAGGATCTCCTTCTTGCGCCCGGTGATGGTGAGGTAGCCGTCCTCGTCCAGGGAGCCCAGGTCGCCGGTGGCCAGCCAGCCGTCGTGCAGGGACTCGTCGGTGGCCTTGGGGTTGTTGAGGTAGCCCTGGAAGACGTTGGCGCCGTTCAGCCAGATCTCGCCGTCGTCCGCGATGTGCACGCTCACGCCCGGGACGGCCTGGCCGACGGTGCCGTAACGGGTCTGCTCGGGCGGGTTGGCGGTCGCTGCGGCGGTCGACTCGGTGAGCCCGTAGCCCTCGTAGATCTGCACCCCCGCGCCCGCGAAGAACAGGCCGAGGCGCCGGTCCATCGCGGAACCGCCCGACATCGCGTTGCGGATGCGGCCGCCCATCGCGGCGCGCACCTTGGCGTAGACGAGCTTGTCGAAGAACTGGTGCTGCACGCGCAGGGCCGCCGAGGGGCCGGGCCCCAGGCCCCAGGCCTTGTTCTCCAGGGCCTCGGCGTACTTCACCGCCACCTCGACGGCCTTCTCGAACGGGCCGGACTTGCCGTCCTTCTCCGCCTTGCGGCGGGCCGCGTTGAACACCTTCTCGAAGATGTACGGCACGGCGAGGATGAAGGTCGGCCGGAAGGCGGCCAGGTCGGGCAGCAGCGCGGACGCGTTGAGCTGCGGCTGGTGGCCGAAACGGACCCGGCCGCGGATCGCGGCGATCTCCACCATGCGGCCGAAGACGTGGGCGAGCGGCAGGAACAGCAGGGTCGCCGCCTCGTCGCCCTTCCTGGAATGGAAGACCGGCTCCCAGCGGGCGATGACCGTGTCCGCCTCGAACATGAAGTTGCCGTGCGAGAGGACGCAGCCCTTGGGGCGGCCCGTGGTGCCCGAGGTGTAGATGACCGTGGCGGTCGACTCGGGGGTGACCGCCTCCCGGTGCCGGTGCACCACCTCGTCGTCGAGATGGGCGCCGGCCTCGTACAGCTCCGGCACGCAGCCGGCGTCGAGCTGCCACAGCCGGCGCAGCCGCGGCAGCCGGTCGATGACGGTGGCGATCGTCATCGCGTGGTCCTCGTGCTCCACGATCGCCGCCGCCACCTCGGCGTCGTACAGCATCCAGAAGCACTGCTCGGCCGAGGAGGTCGGGTAGATCGGCACGACCTGGGCGCCGATCGACCACAGCGCGAAGTCGAGCTGGGTCCACTCGTAGCGGGTGCGGGACATGATGGCGACCCGGTCGCCGAAGCGGACGCCCTCGGCCAGCAGGCCCTTGGCGAGGGCGAGGACCTCGTCGCGGAACTCGGCGGAGGTCACGTCCTGCCACTGTCCCCGCTCGTCCTTGCGGCCGAGCGCGATGTGCAGCGGGTCCTCCTCGGCATACCGGAAGACGACGTCGGCCAGGCCGCCGACCGGCGGTGCCGACGCCGACGGAGGGTTGGTGAACTCGCGCAAACCCCGCTCCCCGCTCTAGTGCCGCACCGCACAGCGCCGTGAAAGCTACCCCACCGAACGCCGGGCAGGGAGGGGGCGGGAAGCCGGACGGGGGCGGTTTCCACCCGGACCGGGGGAGGAGAAAAGAGTCGATAGCGGGGAGGACCGGACACAAACCTGACGGTTGAGTAAGTTTCTCGACCGTAATCTCCACTGAATCTGTACGACGTTGAACGACCCTCGGGGAGCCCCGCCGGGCCCCGGTGCGGGGTTCGGCGGGGCTCCCCGGTCCTTCGGGCGGAGGCGGTCAGCCGCGGGGGGCCGTGGTCCGTCCGGCCGGGGCCTGTCCGGCCGGCGCCGGCTCGGCGGACCCGTGCGGAGCGGTCCGTTCCGCGGCCGGGGAACGCACCAGCAGCAGCACCAGGGCACCGGCCGCCAGGCCCGCGAAACCGGCCGCCACGAGCGCCGTGTCGAGCCCGGAGGCGAAGGCCGAACGCAGCGTGTGCTCGGGGAACGCGCCCCGCAGGGCCCCCGCCCCGCCGCCCGCCAGCGTGTGCGCCGCCTCCTGCGGCAGCGTGTCGGCCATCCGGGAGGTCACCAGGGTGCCGAAGACGGCGACGCCGAGCGCGTACCCGAGCTGGCGGACCGTGTTCACCGCGCCGCCCGCCATCCCGGCCCGCTCGGCCGGCACCGCCGCCAGGGCCGCGCCCGCCACGGTCGGCGACACGAAGCCGGTGCCGACACCCACCAGCACGAACCCGGGGACCAGCGCCGTCCAGTCCGAACCCGAGTCCAGCACGGCCTGGCAGAACGCCCCCGAACCGATCAGCAGCAGCCCGCCGCCGATGGTCAGCCGCGCCGGGACCCCGTGCAGCAGCCGCCCCACCACCACCGCGACCACCATGGCGGCCACCGTCAGCGGCAGCAGTGTCAGCCCGCCGCGCACCGGACTCATCCCCAGCACGGTCTGCATCCAGATCGACAGGTACGGCGTCACCCCGAACGCCACCCCGTTGAAGGCCGTCGCCCCCAGCATCACGCCCACGAAGGCGGGCCTGCGCAGCAGCCCCAGGTCCAGCAGCGGGTGCGCGGCCCGCCGTTCCACCAGCACGAAGGCGGCCAGCGCCAGCGCGGCGAGCGCGAACGCGACCAGCGTGCGCGGCTCGCCCCAGCCCTCGGTCCCGGCCCTGACCACGGCGTACGTCGTCCCGCCCGCGAACACGGCGAACGTGACCGTGCCCGCCCAGTCGACCCGCATCCCGCGCGGGCCCCGAGACTCCGGCACCACCCGCAGCATCAGCCACACCGCGGCCACGCTCACCGGCAGGTTCACGAAGAAGATCCAGCGCCAGCCGGGCCCCTCGGTGAGCAGTCCGCCCAGCACCGGCCCGACCGCCGCGGCCGCGCCGCTCACCGCGCCCCACACCCCGAGCGCCGCCGACCGCTGCCGCCCCTGGTAGACCGAGCCGAGCAGCGGCAGCGTCGTCGCGAACATCGCGGCCGCCCCCACTCCCTGCACGGCCCGCGCGGCCACCAGCGTGCCCGGCCCGGACGCCAGCCCGCACAGCAGCGACGCCAGCGCGAACACCACCACGCCCACCACGTGCACCCGCCGCCGCCCCAGCAGGTCGGCCGCGGCCCCGACGCCCAGCAGCAGCGCGGCCAGCGCCAGCGCGTACCCGTCGACCACCCATTGCAGATCACTCAGCGACGCGTGCAGCGCCCGTGCCATGTCCGGCAGCGCGACGACCACGATCGTCACGTCCACCAGCAGCATGAACGTGCCCAGGCACACCGCCGTGAGCGGCCCCCATGTCCGCATGTCCTCCACCCCTGTACTTCCTGTGCGATGGTTGCGTATGCCTCCGTACGATGACCGCCGGTCGGACGATCGCGGCGGAGACGGGGATGCGACCGGCGGAATCCGACCTGGAGGGGCGTTCCGGTGACGGAATCCAGCACGATCGACCGGCTCGATCTGCAACTGGTGTCCGCGCTGGAGGCCGACGGCCGGGCCCCCTTCAGCCGGATCGGCGCGGTGCTCGGCGTCTCCGACCAGACGGTCGCCCGCCGCTACCGCCGGCTGTGCGCCGAGGGCGGACTGCGGGTCGTCGCGGTCCGGGACGCCACCAGGCTCGGCCAGGACCAGTGGATGCTGCGGCTGCGCTGCGCACCCGACAGCGCCCTGGCCATCGCCGACGCGCTGGCCAAGCGGCCCGACACCTACTGGATCGGACTGGCCTCCGGCGGTACCGAGGTCCTGTGTCTGACCCGGCCGCGCAGCCTCGGCGACCACGACGACCTGCTGCTCGGCAAACTGCCCCGCACGCCGAGCGTGGTGGAGATCCGGGCCCACCAACTGCTCCACCGCTTCTACGGCGGCGTCAACGGCTGGGTCCGCAAACTCGGCGCCCTCACCGACGTCCAGATCGCCGCCCTGACCGACCGGCCGTCACCGGCGGCGCCGGGCGAAGCCCGCATCGATCCGCAGGACGAGCTTCTGCTGGCCGTGCTGGAGCGCGACGGACGTGCCACCCACCCCGAACTCATGCGTGCCACCGGTCGCTCCGAGTCCGCGGTCAAACGCCGTCTCGGCGCGCTGCTCGCCTCCGGCGCGGTGTACATCGACATCGAGTACGACTCGGAGATCTTCGGCCGTTCCGTCGCCGCCGTCCTGTGGATCACCACCGCCCCCGCGGCCCTGCACCGGGTCGGCGAGGCGCTCGCCGCCCACCGGGAGATCGCCCACGTCTCCGCGACCGCCGGCCCCTCGAACATCGTCGCCACCGTCCTGACCAGGAACACGGCGGACCTGTACGCCTATCTGAGCGGTCCGCTCGGCCGGCTGGAGGGGGTCCGGCACGTGGAGACGACGCCGTTCCTGCGCCGGGTCAAGCAGCTCACGTATCCGCTTCCGTCGCGCTAGGGCGCTCCTCGCGCGGCCCGCGCCAGCGGCGGTGCAGCCGGTCCCCGCCGCCGAGGACCGCCGCGGCCAGCGCGTCCGCCGGGCCCTGCGCCGCCGTCCGCCGTCGGCCGTGCACCAGGACGAACTCGACGCGGCCCAGTTCCGGCAGGCCTGCCCGCTCCGGCACCGGCACCAGACCCGGCGGGACCAGTCCCCGCGAGTGCGCCATCACGCCCAGCCCCGCCCTCGCCGCCGCGATCAGCCCGTTGAGGCTGCCGCTGGTGCACGCGACGCGCCAGGCCCGCCCCTGGCGCTGAAGCGCCTCGAAGGCGAGGGCCCGGGTGATCCCCGGCGGCGGGTAGACGATCAGCGGCACCGGACGGTCGGGGTCCAGGCGCAGCCGCTGCGCGCCGATCCACACCAGTTCGTCGCGCCACACCAGCTCGCCGCGCGGGTCCCCCGGGCGCCGCTTGGCCAGCACCAGGTCGAGCTTCCCGGCGGTCAGTTGCTCGTGCAGCGTGCCGGACAGCTCCACGGTCAGTTCCAGGTCGACCTCGGGATGGTCGTGCCGGAAGCCCTCCAGGATCTCCGGGAGCCGGGTCAGCACGAAGTCCTCCGACGCGCCGAAGCGCAGCCGGCCGCGCAGGCGGGTGCCGGCGAAGAACGTCGTCGCCTGCTCGTGCACCTCCAGGATCCGGCGCGCGAAGCCGAGCATCGCCTCGCCGTCCTCGGTCAGCTCCACCGAGTGCGTGTCCCGGGTGAACAGCGTCCGGCCGGCGGCGTCCTCCAGCCGCCGCACGTGCTGGCTGACGGTCGACTGGCGCAGCCCGAGCCGCCTGGCGGCCTGCGTGAAACTCAGCGTCTGCGCCACCGCGAGGAAGGTACGCAGTTGGGAGGGGTCGTACACACCCGCCACCGTACCCGGCTATCACGCTAGGCGATGACAGTCAGAGTGGTATGACGGATTCCCGATCACGGAGCGGGAGAGGAGGATGGAGGGGGGCCTCCTGGGCGGCCCCGGACCGAAACGCACGAGCAAGTGGAGCACCGTGAAACGCCTGCGCCGGCCGAGTCGGATGCCGATCGACCCGTACATCCTGCTGCTGCTCGGGACGGTGGGCCTCGCCGCGCTCCTGCCCGCGCGCGGAGCGGCAGCCGACGTCGCCTCGGGTGCCTCCACCGCCGCGATCGCCTTCCTCTTCTTCCTCTACGGGGCCCGGCTGTCCACCCGCGAGGCGCTCGAAGGGCTGCGCCACTGGCGCCTGCACGGCACCGTCCTGCTCTGCACCTTCGTGGCCTTCCCCCTGCTGGGCCTGGCCGCCCGCGGACTCGTCCCGGTGCTGCTGACCCACTCGCTCTACCAGGGACTGCTGTTCCTCACCCTGGTCCCCTCCACCATCCAGTCGTCGATCGCCTTCACCTCGATGGCCCGCGGCAACGTGCCCGCCGCGATCTGCGCGGGTTCCTTCTCCTCGCTCGCGGGCATCGTCGTCACCCCGCTGCTGGCGGCCGCGCTGCTCGGCGGCAGCGGCGGCGGGTTCTCCGCCGGCTCCGTCGTCAAGATCGTGCTCCAGTTGCTCGTGCCGTTCCTCGCCGGGCAGGTGCTGCGCCCCTGGATCGGCGGCTTCGTCGCCCGGCACCGCAAGGCGCTCGGCCACGTGGACCGCGGATCCATCCTCCTCGTCGTCTACACCGCGTTCAGCGAGGGCATGGTCCAGGGCATCTGGCACCAGGTCAGCCCGGTCCGGCTCGGCGGGCTGCTCCTGGTCGAGGCCGTCCTGCTCGCCGTGATGCTCGCGCTGACCTGGTACGGCACGAAGGCACTGCGCTTCGGCCGCGAGGACCGCATCGCCATCCAGTTCGCCGGTTCGAAGAAGTCCCTGGCCTCCGGACTGCCGATGGCGAGCGTGCTGTTCGGCGCGCACGCCTCGCTCGCGGTGCTGCCGCTGATGCTCTTCCACCAGATGCAGCTCATGGTGTGCGCGGTGATCGCCAAGCGCCGGGCCCACGACCCGGAACCGGCCGGCGCCGCCGCGCCGGCCGCCCCGGTGCGGACCCGTGCCGTCACGGCGACCCGCTCGCGCTGACCTCGTCCGCCCCGCCCCCGTTGGGGCCGGGGGCCGGCCGTGCTGGGGCGTGTCTGACCATTCGCGTCTGCCCGGCGACGCCATGCACGCTCCCCCAAGGGGGGAACCCCCACTCGCCGCACCGGCCCCGGACCCGAGTACGTCCAGTACGCGGGCCTGGGGCCGGCACACCGAGAGCACGCTCCCCCGAGCTCTCGGCTTCGCTCGAGCGGGGAGGGACCCCCATGACGCCGCCGGGCCGCCCTCCGGGCGACGACGCGAATGGTCAGACAGGCCCTGGGCCGACCTCCCGTACCCGGTCCATCGGCAGCCACAGCACGGTGTGCGCAAGGTCGTCGGACGGTGTGCCGGCGGACGGCGCGTCGGTGATCTCCGCGTCGCTCAGCGCGCGGTCCCGGACCCGGACGTCGTCGAGCGCGCCGGTGAAGAACTCCCGGCCGTCCATGCGCTGGCCGACGTGGACGCCGAACGGCGAGTTCCGGCTCACCGAGCCGGTCACGTCGGCGACGGCCGACCGTGCGCCGTCGACGAAGAGCGTCAGACGGCCGCCGCCGCGGCGCAGCGCCACCCGGTGCCAGCGCCCGTCGTCGAAGGTGCCGGTGACGCTCACGGCCGCGGACCGTACGGCCGTCGCGCCGTCCCGCACGGTGATCTGCGCGCGCACCCGGTCGCTCGCGGGCTCCGCGCGCAGCCAGACCTGCGGCTGGGTGGGCCCCACGCCCCCCATCCACAGCAGCGGCTGCTCACCGGTGGTGGCGGTGGAGCGGAACCACAGGGAGGCGGTGAAGTCCTTCGTCCCGAGCGGGAGCCGGTCGCTGTAGGGCAGACGTACGCCGTCGTCGGCGCCGTCGAAGGACAGCGCGCCGCCGTCGATCCCGTCGCTCACCCTGGCGCCGCCGAGCACGGTCGCGGGTGCGGCGCCCGGGGCGAGGTCGTCGGTGGTCGGGTCAGGGCCGCGGGGCGGCACGAGCCAGTCCGCGGAGAAGCGGGCGAAGCGGATCTCGTCGCGGGCGTCGACGGCGCCGGCCTCGTACAGCAGGCCGACGGTGTGCCGGTCGACCCGGGTCAGGTCGGAGTAGCCGGAGAAGTCCGTGGTGACGGTGGTGCCGCGGTCCAGGCTGTCCCAGGTGCGGCCGCCGTCCCAGGAGGAGCGGATCATCATCCCTCGGCGGCGGTCGGGGTCGCCGGGGCAGGCCAGCAGCAGGCGCGGGCCCAGGCGGAGGGTCGAGCACTGCACCTGGGGCGCGTAGAGGTCGGGCAGGTCGCGGAACGGGGCGGTGAAGCTGTCGCCGCCGTCGCGGCTGACCGCCTGGGTGCGGTGGCCGAGCTCCGTGCCGTCCTGCTCCCGGCCGCTGACCAGCACGGCACCGTCGACCAGTTCGGTGAGGGTCAGTTCGGAGGGTTTCTGACGGAAGGTGCCGTCCTCGGCGACCGGCCACGAGTCGACGGCGCCGGGGCGCCAGTGCTCGCCGCCGTCGTCGCTGACGACGAGTGCCGCGTGGCCGGCGGTGACCCGGCCGCCGTCCCAGGTCTCGGTGTTGACGCCGAGGACGAGCCGGCCCGCGTGCCGGCCGCGGGTGAGCTGGATACCGTGCACCGGGCCCGTCGCGTACCAGGAGTTCCAGTTCGCGGGCAGGATCTCGGAGCTCAGGTCGCGCGGCGCGGACCAGCTCAGGCCGTCGTCGTCGCTGTACTGAAGGTGCGGGGTGCGGTCGCAGGGGACGGCACAGCCGGCGCTGTCCGTCCGCCCGGTGTTGTACGTCTCCGCCAGCAGGACGCGGCCGGTCTCGCGGTCCACGATCGGCGTGGGGTTGCCGTGGGTGTCGCCGCCGCCCTCGTCGACGACCTGGAGCGGGCCCCAGGTGCGCCCGCCGTCGGTGGAGCGCTTGAGCACGATGTCCGTGTCGGCCGTGTCACCGCAGTTGAGGACCCGGCCCTCGGCGAACGCCAGCAGCGTGCCGTCCGTGGTGGTGACGATCGCCGGGATCCGGAAGCAGGCGTACCCGGGGTCCTGGGACGCCTTGAACAGCACCTGCTGCCCGAACTCCGGGTCGGCCGCCGACGGCAGGGCGTGCGCGGGCCCCGGCAGCGTGAGCAGCGCGACGGTGGTCGACGCCGTGACGAGGGTGGATCTCAGGCGGGTACGAAGTCTTGACGGCATGGTGCGACCTGCCCTTCGTGCGCGACCTTCGTGCCGCTTCGGCCTCTGCGTATCGTTGGGAATCCCAATGATATCGTTGGGAGCGCCAACGGTATCTTCGTATCATTGGGAAGTCCAATGAATCGTCGCTAGGCTGCGTTCATGTCCGAAGCCCCGATCCCCGCGGTCCGCGCCCTGCCCAGCTGGATCCTCGGCCGTGCCGCCGCACGCGGCCGGGCGCTGGTCACCGAGGCGCTCGCGGCCCAGGGCGTGAAGATGTGGCACCACGTGGTGCTGTCGGCCGTCCGCGACCTCGCCCCGGTCGCCCAGGCCGATCTGGGCCGCGGGGTCGGACTCGACCCCAAGGACCTGGTGGGTGTCCTCAACGACCTCCAGGCGGGAGGCCTGATCGTCCGCGAGCCGGATCCGAGGGACCGCCGCAAGAACGCCGTGTCGCTCACCCCGCAGGGGGAGGCGCTGCTGCTGCGCTGCGAGGACGCGGCACGGGCGGCGAACGAGGTACTGCTCGCGCCCCTCCCGGCGGCCGAACGCGACCGGTTCACCGCCCTGCTGGTCCGCGTCGCCGCAGGCACGGACGAACCGTCCGACGTGACCTGACCTGACGTGACGTGACCTGACATGAAATGACAGAGGCCCGAGGCGGGGCCCCCGCGGCGCAGGGGGCGCTCCCCGCCGGCCGGGGCCCCGCCGCCGTGTCGCGGGGAGCCGTATCAGCCCTGGGCGGCCGCGGCCCGCAGGGCGATCCGGTCCTCGCCCGCGTACACGTTCATGGAGCTGCCCCGCAGGAAGCCCACCAGCGTCAGGCCGGTCTCCGCGGCCAGGTCCACCGCCAGCGACGACGGCGCCGACACCGCCGCCAGCATCGGTATCCCCGCCATCACCGCCTTCTGCGCCAGCTCGAAGGACGCCCGGCCCGAGACCAGCAGTATCGACCGCGACAACGGCAGATCACCGCTCTGGAGGGCGCGGCCGACCAGCTTGTCGACGGCGTTGTGCCGGCCCACGTCCTCGCGGATGTCGACCAGTTCCCCGTCCTCGGTGAACAGGGCCGCCGCGTGCAGGCCCCCGGTCCGGTCGAACACCCGCTGGGCCGCGCGCAGCCGGTCGGGGAGGCTCGCCAGCAGACCGGGGTCCACCCGGACCGGGGGAGTGTCGGCGATCGGGAAACGGGCCGTCGTACGCACCGCGTCCAGGCTCGCCTTGCCGCACAGCCCGCACGACGACGTCGTGTAGACGTTGCGCTCCAGGGTGATGTCGGGCAGGACCACCTCCGGCGCGGTCCGCACGTCCACCACGTTGTAGGTGTTCGACCCGTCGGCGGTGGCCCCCGCGCAGTACACGATGTTCTGCAGGTCGGACGCGGCGGCCAGCACGCCCTCGCTCACCAGGAACCCCGCGGCCAGCGCGAAGTCGTCCCCCGGTGTGCGCATGGTGATGGCGAGCGGTCTGCCGTTGAGCCTGATCTCCAGCGGTTCCTCGGCGACGAGCGTGTCGGGCCGGCTGGAGACCACCCCGTCCCGGATGCGGATCACCTTGCGTCGTTCCGTGACTCGTCCCATGTCCTGATCAGCCCCGGTTCTGTACGTGCTGGTAGCCGAAACGGCCCTTGATGCAGAGATTGCCGTGGGTCACCGGGTTGTCGTGCGGCGAGGTGACCTTGACGATCTCATTGTCCTGCACGTGCAGGGTGAGGTTGCAGCCCACACCGCAGTACGCGCACACCGTCGTCGTCGCGGTCTGCGCCGACTCGTCCCAGGTACCCGCCGCCCGCATGTCGAACTCGGACTTGAAGGACAGGGCCCCCGTGGGGCACACCTCGACGCAGTTGCCGCAGTACACACAGGCGGAGTCGGTGAGCGGCGCGTCGTGCTCGACCGCGATCCGGGCGTCGAAGCCGCGGCCGGAGACGGAGATCGCGAAAGTGTTCTGCCACTGGTCGCCGCAGGCGTCCACGCACTTGTAGCAGAGGATGCACTTGTCGTAGTCGCGCACGTACAGGTCGTTGTCGACCCTCGGTTCCTCGCCCAGCCGGGCCGCGTCGGGGCCGAAGCGGTCCGGCCGCGCCCCGTAGTCCTCGATCCACTCGGCCGCCCGCGGGGTCGTCGACAGGTCGACCGAGGAGGCGAGCAGCTCCAGGACGATCTTGCGGCTGTGCCGGGCGCGCTCGCTGTCGGTGCGGACCTCCATCCCCGGCTCCGCCCTGCGCGAGCAGGCAGGCACCAGGGTGCGCGAGCCCGCCACCTCGACGACACAGAGCCGGCAGGCGTTCTTCGGGGTGAGGGTGTCGCCCTGGCAGAGGGTCGGCACGTCCTTCCCGGCCGCCCGGCAGGCGTCCAGCAGGGTCGAGCCCTCGGGCGCCCGCACCGGCTCCCCGTCGAGGGTGAACTCCAGCAGCCGGCGGGGGATCCCCAGCGGTGTCACGGTCATTCGTACGCCCCCAGACGGTCGATGGCGGATTCCACGGCGTTCCACGCGGTCTGCCCCAGACCGCAGATCGAGGCGTCCCGCATGGCCCGGCCGACCTCCCGCAGCAGCGCGATGTCGTCGTCGGCCGCCGTGCCCGTGCGTTCGGCGATCCGGTGCAGCGCCTCCTCCTGGCGCACGGTCCCGACCCGGCACGGCACGCACTGCCCGCACGACTCGTCGCGGAAGAACTCCGCGATCCGCAGCAGCAGTCGCGGCAGCGGGACGGTGTCGTCGAAGGCCATCACGACCCCCGAGCCGAGCGTCGTGCCCGCCCGGCGGGTGCCCTCGAAGGTGAGCGGGATGTCCAGCTCGTCCGGACGTACGAAACCACCGGCCGCCCCGCCGAGGAGCACCGCCCACAGATCCGGGCGCACCCCCGCCAGGGCGAGCAGCTCGCCGAGGGTGGCGCCGAAGGGCAGCTCGTAGACGCCCGGGCGCTCGACGCTGCCCGACACGCAGAACAGCTTCGGCCCGGTGGAGCCCTCGGTGCCGATCGCCGCGTAGGCCTGTGCGCCCAGGTTCAGGATCGGCAGCACGTTGACCAGCGTCTCGACGTTGTTCTCGACCGTCGGCCGGCCGAACAGGCCCTGCTCCACCGGGAACGGCGGCTTCGAGCGCGGCTCGCCCCGGTAGCCCTCGATCGAGTTGAACAGGGCGGTCTCCTCGCCGCAGATGTACGCGCCCGCGCCCCGCCGGATCTCGATGTCGAAGGCGAAGCCCGTGCCGAGGATGTCGTCGCCGAGCAGACCGCGGGCGCGCGCCCGGTCGACGGCGTGCCGCATCCGGCGCAGCGCCCGCGGATACTCGCCGCGCAGGTACAGGTACCCCCGCTCGGCGCCGACCGCGTACGCCGCGACGGTCATCGCCTCCACCAGCGCGTACGGGTCGCCCTCCATGAGCACCCGGTCCTTGAACGTGCCCGGCTCGGATTCGTCCGCGTTGCACACCAGATAGTGCGGGCGGGCGGGCTGCGACGCCGTGGCCTGCCACTTGCGGCCGGTGGGGAAGGCGGCGCCGCCGCGCCCGACCAGGCCGGAGTCGGTGACCTCGCGGATGACCGCGGCGGGCCCGATCGCGAAGGCCCGGCGCAGGGCCGAGTAGCCGCCGTGCGCGCGGTAGTCGTCGAGGTCGGCGGGGTCCACCACGCCGACCCGGCGCAGCAGCGTCAGCGCCTGGTCCCCGGCCTGGTCCCCGGCCTGGGGGACCGCCGACAGCACCGGCGCCTCCTCGGGCGCCGCGTCCGGCGCGCTCGCGGCGAGGACGGCGCCGTCCACCGTCGCCGGCGCCGACACCGCCGTACGCACCGGATCCCCCGCCCGCACCGCGAGCACCGCCGGAGCCCGCTCGCACAGGCCCAGACAGGCGCTGCGCTCGACGCCCACCCCGCTGCCCGCACCCAGCCCGGCCTCGACGCCCGCGCACAGCTCCGACGCCCCGGCGGCCGCGCACGCCAGGTCCGTGCACACCTGGAGCACGGTCGCGGGCCGCGGCCGCACCGAGAACATCGCGTAGAAGGTGGCGACCCCGTACGCCTCCGCCGGCGGCACCGTCAGCCGCCGGCACAGATAGCCGAGGGCGCCCTCGCTGATCCAGCCGACCCGGTCGTTGATCGCGTGCAGCCCCGGCAGCAGCAGGTCACGGCGGTCCCGGGCCGCGCGGCCGCCGCGCGCCCACCTGAGGTCGCCGTCGGAGCGGTCCGCCCCCTCCCACGAGGACTGCGGAGGGCCGAGCAGGGCGTCGACGGCCGCCCGCTCCTCGTCCGTGGGTTTGCCGTCGCCGAAGTGCAGGTCCACCACGTCACCTCACTGGGTCGCAACCGGGAGCTTCTCGATCCGGATCGCCGACGCCTTGAACTCCGCCGTCCCCGCGATCGGGCAGTTCGCCTCGATCGTCAGCCGGTTGGTGTCCACCTCGTCGGGAAAGTGCATGGTCATGAAGGCCAGCCCCGGGCGCAGCGCGGGGTCGATCCACACCGGCGCGACGACCGCGCCGCGCCGCGAGGACACCCTGACCTCCTCGCCGACCACCACCCCGTGCCGCTCGGCGTCCTCCGGGCACAGCTCCACGTACTCGCCGCGCCGCAGCGGGGAGGCGAAACCCCCGCTCTGCACGCCGGTGTTGTACGAGTCGAGCCGCCGCCCGGTGGTCAGCCGGATCGGGTACTCCTCGTCGGTGAGGTCGACCGGCGGATCGTGCCGCACCAGCCCGAAGGGGGCCGGCATCCCGCGCCTCGCCGGGTCCTTCTCCCACAACCGGCCGTGCAGATAGGGCGGTTCGAGCCGGTCGGTGCTGGGGCAGGGCCACTGGATGCCCTGGTGCTCGACGAGCCGGTCGTACGTCATCCCGTAGTGGTCCGGCGAGACCGAGCGCAGCTCGTTCCAGACGGCCTCCGCGTCGGCGTACTTCCAGTCGTGGCCGAGCCGGGTCGCGAGCTCGCAGAGGATGTCGATGTCCTCGCGGGCCTCGCCCGGCGGGGCGACGGCCCGGCGCACCCGCTGGACCCGCCGCTCGCTGTTGGTGGTGGTGCCCTCGGTCTCGGCCCAGCCCGCGGTGGCCGGGAGCACCACGTCCGCCAGTTCCGCCGTCCTGGTCAGGAAGATGTCCTGGACGACCAGGAAGTCCAGGGCCCGGAGCCGGCGGACGGCCTGCTCGCTGTCGGCCTCCGACTGGGCGGGGTTCTCGCCGATGCAGTAGACCGCCTTGAGCGTGCCCTCCTCCATCGCCTCGAACATCTCGGTGAGGTTCAGCCCGTAGTGCGGCTGGATCACCGTGTTCCAGGCCGACTCGAACTTCAGCCGGGTGTCCGGGTCGTGGATGTCCTGGAAGCCGGGCAGGCGGTTGGGGATGGCGCCCATGTCGCCGCCGCCCTGCACGTTGTTCTGGCCGCGCAGCGGCTGCAACCCGGCTCCCCAGCGGCCGACCTGACCGGTGAGCAGGGAGAGGTTGATCAATGCCCGTACGTTGTCGGTGCCGTTGTGGTGCTCGGTGATGCCGAGGGTCCAGCACAGCTGGGCGCGCTCGGCGCGGGCGTAGGCGTGCGCCAACTCCCTTATCGCGGCGGCCGGTACGCCCGTCACCTTCTCCGCCAGCGACAGCGTCCAGGGCTCGACGAGCGCCTTGTACTCCTCGAAGCCGGTCGTCGCCCGCTCGATGAACGCCTCGTTGGCCAGGCCCGCGTGGACGATCTCCCGGCCGATCGCGTGCGCCATCGGGATGTCCGTGCCGACGTTCAGCCCGAGCCAGCTCTCCGCCCACTCGGCGGTGGAGGTGCGGCGCGGGTCGACGGCGTACATCCGGGCGCCGTCACGGATCCCCTTCAGCACGTGCTGGAAGAAGATCGGGTGCGCGAAGCGGGCGTTGGACCCCCACATCACGATGACGTCCGTGTGCTCGATCTCCTCGTACGACGAAGTCCCGCCGCCGGAGCCGAAGGCGGCCGACAGGCCGGCCACGCTCGGGGCGTGACAGGTCCGGTTGCAGGAGTCGACGTTGTTGGTGCCCATGACGACCCGGGCGAACTTCTGCGCCACGTAGTTCATCTCGTTGGTGGCGCGGGCGCAGGAGAACATCCCGAACGCGCCGCGGGCCGCCGCCAGGCCCCGGGCGGTGCGCTCCAGCGCCTCCTCCCAGGTCGCCTGCCGCAACGGCTCGTCACGGGAGTCCCGAACGAGCGGGTGGGTGAGCCGGGTGTAGGTCTTCTGCTGCCGTTTCCTCATGCGGCGCTCCTCAGCGCGAGCAGGTCCGAGATGGCGTGCACGGTGCGCAGGGTGGGCACCGGCACACCGGTGATCTCCGCCAGCTCGACGACGGCGGCGAGCAGGACGTCGAGCTCCAGCGGCTTGCCGCGCTCCAGGTCCTGGAGCGTGGAGGTGCGGTGGTCACCGACGCGTTCCGCGCCCGCGAGCCGGCGTTCGATGGAGACGCCGACCTCGCAGCCGAGCGCCCGGGCGACCGCGAGCGTCTCGCGCATCATGGTCTCGATGACCTCGCGGGTGCCGCCGTGCAGGCACATCTGCCGCATGGTGGCGCGGGCGAGGGCGCTGATCGGGTTGAAGGAGATGTTGCCGAGCAGCTTGAGCCAGATGTCGTTGCGCAGGTCCGGCTCGACCGGGCACTTCAGCCCGCCCGCCCGCATGGTCTCGCCGAAGGCCAGACAGCGCGCCGAGACGCTCCGGTCGGGCTCGCCGATCGAGAACCGGGTGCCTTCCAGATGCCGTACGACACCGGGGGCTTCGAGCTCGGTCGCCGCGTAGACCACGCAGCCGACGGCCCGTTCGGGCGCGAGCACCGCACTGACCGCGCCTGCCGGGTCCACGCTCTCGACGCGGTGCCCGTCGTAGGGGCCGCCGTGCCGGTGGAAGTACCACCAGGGGATGCCGTTCTGGGCGGCCACGACCGCCGTGGTGCCGTGCAGCAGCGGCTCGATCAGCGGCCCGCACGCCGCGTACGAGTTGGCCTTGAGGCCGAGGAAGACGTAGTCGGCCGGGCCCACTTCGGCCGGGTCGTCGGTGGCGTGCGGGCGGGCGGTGAAGTCGCCGCGCGCGCTGAGTACTTGTACGCCGTGCCGCCTCATGGCCGCCAGATGCGGTCCACGGGCTATGAGGTGCACGTCGGCGCCGGCGCGGTGGAGCGCGGCACCGACGTAGGCGCCGATCGCACCGGCGCCGAGGACTGCGACTTTCACTTCGGAACGCTCCGTTCGGTCGAGGGAGTACCGCGGAGGTGGGGAAGGTGCGAAGGTGCCGACGCCGCACACTATGTCGACGAAATATTGTCTACAGTATGGAGATGGCCCCGGCAAGGGGTCGCGTCGGCCCGCTCGCGGTCCGTGCTGACGTGCGTCCCGACCGCTCGGCGCAGTCTGGATACCGTTCACCGCATACGGTCGACCCGACCGCTTCTCAACTCCCGTGCCCCTGCCTACCGTCCGGGATCATGAGTCCTCCCGTCGCACCCGCCGGGTGGAGCCGCTGGCTGGTTCCGCCCGCCGCCCTCGCCGTGCATCTGTCCATCGGCCAGGCCTACGCCTGGAGCGTGTTCAAGCCGCCCCTCGAATCCGCGCTCGGCCTCAGCGGCACCCAGAGCGCCCTGCCCTTCCAGCTCGGCATCGTGATGCTCGGCCTGTCGGCCGCGTTCGGCGGCACCCTGGTGGAACGCAGGGGGCCGCGCTGGGCGATGACCGTGGCCCTGGTCTGCTTCTCGTCCGGCTTCCTGATCTCCGCCCTCGGCGCCGCGAGCGAGCAGTACTGGCTGATCGTCCTCGGCTACGGCTTCGTCGGCGGGATCGGCCTCGGCGTCGGCTACATCTCGCCCGTCTCCACCCTGATCAAGTGGTTCCCCGACCGTCCCGGCATGGCGACCGGCATCGCCATCATGGGCTTCGGCGGCGGCGCGCTCATCGCCTCGCCGTGGTCGGCGCAGATGCTGGAGTCGTTCGGCACCGACAGCTCCGGGATCGCGCTCGCGTTCCTCGTGCACGGGCTGTCGTACGCCGTGTTCATGCTGCTCGGCGTGCTGCTGGTGCGGGTGCCGCGCGGTACGGGGCAGGGCGCGGCGGCGCCCGGTGACGGCGGGGCACCGGCCGAGGGCGCCGGTGCCGTCGAGGGGGTGCAGGTGTCGGCCCGCAGCGCCGTGCGCACCCCGCAGTTCTGGTGCCTCTGGGTCGTTCTGTGCATGAACGTCACCGCCGGAATCGGCATCCTGGAGAAGGCCGCCCCGATGATCGCGGACTTCTTCGCCGACAGCTCCACCCCGGTCTCCGCGACGGCCGCCGCCGGCTTCGTCGCGCTGCTGTCGGCGGCCAACATGGCCGGCCGCATCGGCTGGTCGTCGACCTCCGACCTGATCGGGCGCAAGAACGTCTACCGCGTCTACCTCGGCGTCGGCGCCCTGATGTACGCCCTGATCGCGCTGCTGGGCGACACCTCGAAACCGCTGTTCATCGGGTGCGCGCTGGTGATCCTCTCCTTCTACGGCGGCGGCTTCGCGACGATCCCCGCCTATCTCAAGGACCTGTTCGGCAGCCACCAGGTCGGCGCGGTCCACGGCCGGCTGCTCACCGCCTGGTCCACCGCCGGCGTCCTCGGCCCGCTGATCGTCAACTGGATCGCCGACCGCCAGGAGGAGGCCGGCAAGCACGGCTCCGCCCTGTACTCGCTGTCCTTCTTCATCATGATCGGGCTGCTCGCGATCGGGTTCGTGGCCAACGAACTCGTCCGGCCCGTCCACCCCCGCCACCACCTCCCCGCCCCCGGAAAGGACGCAGATGTCCGGCAACGACAGCAGCCAGAGTCCGCCTGACCGGCGGGGGCTGATCGCCTTCGCCTGGCTGTGGGTGGGCGCGCCGCTCGCCTACGGGCTGTACGAACTCGTACAGCGGGCCAGACAACTGTTCACCGGCTGACGCCGGGGCACGGGGGACGGTTCGCCGGGGTTGCGGCGTTTGAGGTCTGACGGAAGCCGACAACCCGGGCGGGCGTTTCCTGTGGCATCACCTGTCCTCGTACCCGTGAGTCACTCATCAGACTGGTGAATCCCGCTACTCACGGCAACGAGGGGACCCGCCCATGCACGGCTCGCGCATCGCCGCCATCGGCCATTACCAGCCCGCCAGGGTGCTCGGCAACGAGGAACTGGCGGGCATGGTCGACACCAGTGACGAGTGGATCCGGTCCCGGGTGGGCATCCTGACCCGGCACATCGCGGGCCCCGACGAACCCGTCGACGAGCTGGCCGCGCACGCCGCCGCCAAGGCGCTCGCGGCCGCCGGGCTGACCCCCGGTGACATCGACCTGGTCCTGGTCGCCACGTCGACGGCCGTGGACCGCTCCCCGAACACGGCCGCCCGGGTCGCCGCCCGGCTGGGTGTCCCCTCGCCCGCCGTGATCGACGTCAACGTGGTGTGCGCCGGCTTCACCCACGCCCTCGCCACCGCCGACCACACGGTCCGCGCGGGCGCCGCCACCCGGGCCCTGGTCATCGGCGCCGACAAGATGTCCGAGGTCACCGACTGGACGGACCGCACGACCTGCGTGCTCGTCGGCGACGGAGCGGGGGCTGCCGTGGTCGAGGCGTGTGCCGAGGGCGAGGAGCCGGGGATCGCGCCCGTGCTGTGGGGGTCGGTGCCCGAGATGGGGCACGCCGTGCGCATCGAGGGACAGCCCGCGCGCTTCGCGCAGGAGGGCCAGAGCGTCTACCGGTGGGCGACCACCCAGCTGCCGCCGCTCGCCCGGCAGGCCTGCGAGCGCGCCGGACTCACCCCCGAGGACCTCGCGGCCGTCGTCCTGCACCAGGCGAACCTGCGCATCATCGAGCCGCTCGCGGGGAAGATCGGCGCGGTGAACGCCGTCGTGGCCCGGGACGTCAGCGAGTCCGGCAACACCTCCGCGGCGAGCATCCCGCTGGCCTTCTCCAAGCTGGTGGAGCGCGGCGAGATCAGCACCGGGGACCCGGTCCTGCTGTTCGGCTTCGGCGGCAACCTCTCGTACGCCGGACAGGTCGTCCGCTGCCCGTGAGCCGCCCCGCGACGGGTGCGGGCGCCACGACGCGGTGCGGTGCCCCCGTAAGGTCACCGGATGTGACGACTTGGCGCGCCGACGCCGTGCGATGACGCCATCTCGCCGCCCCTGCGGACACCGAGCGCCGTAGACTGTAGACGAAAGCCAATCCAGGCCGGCGCTCCGACCGCTGTGCACGGCCCGCCGAGGAGGGGGACCGCGATGTTGTCGACAGGACTGCCGCAGGGGGCCGTGCCCCGGCTCGAACGCCCCGGTCCGCTGCGTGACCGCGTCTACGAGGCACTGCTCGAACTCATCACCACCCGTTCCCTCCAGCCCGGCCAGCACCTCGTCGAGAGCGAACTCGCCGGACACCTCGGGGTCTCGCGGCAGCCGGTGCGCGAGGCGCTGCAACGGCTCAACACCGAGGGCTGGGTCGATCTGCGCCCCGCGCAGGGCGCGTTCGTGCACGAGCCCACGGAGCAGGAGGCCGACCAACTCCTCACCGTGCGTACGCTGCTGGAGGCCGAGGCGGCCCGGCTGGCGGCGGCCAACGCCACCAGCGCGGGCATCGAGGCGCTGGAGGAACTGCTGGCGCAGGGGCTGCGGGCCGTCGCCGACGACGACGTGGACACCGCCGTGACCCTCAACGCCCGCTTCCACGCCAAGATCATGGAACTGGCGGGCAACGCGGTCCTCGCCGAACTCGCGGCCCAGGTCGACCGCCGGGTGCGCTGGTACTACATGCCCGTCGCCCGTCAGCGCGGACAGCAGTCGTGGATCGAGCACCGGGACCTGATCGCCGCGATCACCGACCGGAACGAGCAGGAAGCCACCCGGCTGATGCGCGAACACACGGAACACACCCGCACCTCGTACCACGCCCGCGCCAGGTCCTGAGGCCCGGCAGCGCGCGAGGCGGCCCTCCCCGGGAACAGGGGCGAGCCACCTCGTGCCGCGCGGGCCCCGCGGCGGTCGTACGCCGTCGTCAGCCCGCGGGCTGCGGTGCGGCCGGGCTGTCGTGGCCCGGCTGTCGCAGCAACAGGGCGATCGCCGCCGCCACCATGGAGATCCCGCCCGCCAGCGCGTACGCGCCGTTGTAGCCCCAGGCCGCGACCACCATGGAGCCGAGGCCGCCGCCGAACAGGCCGCTGATGAGCTTGCCGCTGTACACCAGCCCGTAGTTGGTGGCGTTGTAGTTCTCGCCGAAGTAGTCCGGGGTCAGCGCCGCGAACATCGGGTAGAACGCGCCGCCGCCGAACCCGGACAGGAAGGCGAAGAACAGGAACAGCCACTCGCTCCTGAGGTCGCCCGCCAGGATCACGCCGAACTGGGCCAGGCCCAGCACGACGATGACGAACACCAGGGTCGACCTGCGGCCCCACCGGTCGGACAGCCAGCCGACGACCCCGCGTCCGACGCCGTTGACGACCGCCATCACGCCCATCGACGAGGCGGCGACCAGCGGGCCGAAGCCGACCTCCTTGGCGAAGTCGACCTGGAAGGAGATCCCGAAGATCGACACCCCGGCGGTCAGCACGATCGAGATCCACATCAGCGGGAGCATCCCCGACCTGACGGCCTCCTTGGGGGTGAACTGCCGTACCGCCGGAGGGTTCTTGGACGTCCGTGCCGCGCTCTCGCCGTCACCGGCGAGGGTCGGCGGGTCGATGTCGGCCGGCCACCAGTTCTTCGGCGGGTCCTTGAACAGGAACGCGCACCCGAACACCACGATCATGATGTAACAGCCGATCAGGTCCAGCACCCGGTGGTAGTTCCCGGTGTCGAACGCGTAGTTGAAGATGAAGATGAACGGCAGCGAACCGTACGCGAAGCCGCCGTTGACGAACCCCGTGCGCGCGCCCCGGCGTTCGGGGAACCACTTGCCGACCATGTTGATGCAGGTCGCGTAGACCAGCCCGGCGCCCATGCCGCCGATCACGCCGAAGCCCAGGATCGCCAGCAGGACATCGCTCAGGTGCGAGAGGGCCAGGAACCCCACGAGACACATGCCGGAGCCCAGGTGCATGGCCCGGCGGGCGGTCAGGACGCCCCGTTCGCGCAGCCAGCCCGCCGGGAAGGCGATGCCGGCCTGGAAGAACACCCAGACGCTCAGGATCCAGAAGGTGTTGCTCTGGGTCCAGCCGTGCGCGTGCGAGAGGGTGTCCTCCGCCGAACCGTAGGCGTACTCGAAGACACTGATGGCCATCATGGCGATCCACGGCAGGTACACCATGAGCTTGCGGGAGTGGCCGAGGATGTCCCGGTCGGTCTCGCCGACCCGGTAGACCCGGCCGCGGGCGTCGGTCACCTCACGGTAGGGGCGGTGCGCGGCGCCGGGTTCGGCCGACGCGCCGTTCGTAGCGATGGGATCCGCGGTCATCTCACGCCATCTCCTCGCCGAGCGGTTGCGGGTTGGGGACGATGCTCCGGGCCTTCGGCCGGCCGGGAGCCTTCAGGAAGAGCGCCAGCACCGCGGAGGCCAGCCCGATCGAGCCCGCGAGGACGAACGCGCCGTGGTAGTCCCACGCGTCGACCACGATCGCGCCGACGCCCGAGCCGACGAGCCCGGAGATCAGCTTCGAGCTGTAGACCATCCCGTAGTTGGTGGCGTTGTTGTTCTCGCCGAAGTAGTCGGCCGTCATGGCCGCGAACAGCGGGAAGATCGCCCCGCCGCCGAAGCCGGAGACCATGGAGCAGAACAGGAAGAACGGCATGCTGCCCAGCTGGCCGGAGACCAGCACGCCGAACTGCGCGGTGCCCAGCACGACACAGACGATGACCAGGGTGTTGCGGCGGCCGTAGCGGTCGGAGATCCAGCCGATCACGCCCCGGCCGGTGCCGTTGACGATGGCCTTCAGGGACATCGCCGTGGCGACGATGCCGCCCGCGAAACCCATGTCCTTGCCGAACGGCACCTGGAAGGCGATGCCGAAGATGTTGATGCCGGCCGTGCACAGCAGACAGAACCACATCATCCACAGGACAGGGGTACGGGCCGCCTCCTTCGGGGTGTACTGCCTGATCGCCGGCGGGTTCTTCTCCAGCGCCCGGCGGATCTTCGGGTCGTCGGTCGCCCGCAGCGGGTCGACCGTGACGGGCCACCAGTTCTTCGGCGGGTCCCGGAAGAACCAGCCGGCCGACGCCACCACCAGGCACAGCCCGATGCCCACCAGCGCCAGCACGGTCTCGTAGTTGCCCAGGTCCATGTACGAGGTGAACAGGAAGACGAAGGGCACGGACCCGTAGGCGAAACCGCCGTTGACGAAGCCCGTCTTGCCGCCCTTGCGCTCCGGATACCACTTGCCGACCATGTTCACGCAGGTCGCGTAGACCAGACCGGCGCCGATACCGCTGCACATGCCGAAGCCGAAGTAGGCGACGAGCACGTTCGGCGCGTACGCCAGCGACAGATAGCCGGTCATCGTGCCGACCGCGCCGATCAGCATCGCCGTACGCGCCGGAAGGCGGCCGCTCTCGCGCAGCTGCCCGGCCGGGAAGGCCACGGCGGCCTGGAAGAATATCCAGACGCCCATCAGCCAGAAGATGTGCCCGCTGCTCCACAGATGCGCCTCGTGGAGCGTGTCCTCCGCCGACGTGAACGCGTACTCGGCGGAACTGATGCCCATCATGCCCACCCAGGGCAGGACGACCATCCACGTGCGCTTGCGGCCCATGATGTCGACATCGGTCTCGCCGACGCGGTACACGCGGCCGTTGCGGTCCGTCACCTCCCGATAGGGGACGGAGGCCGGGTAGTCGGTGGTTGTCATGTCACTCAGCACCCCTTGCGTCGAAAGCTCTGGCCAGCGCCCCCTGTCCAAATGCGTTTCGTGCGCGCACGGGTCCCCGGGGGCGGCCGACGCGCACCGTCGGTCGCCCCCGCGTCCGGTCACCTCATGACTCGCCCCCCAACAGGCCCGCCGCCCGCGCCCACCGGTACTTCGCGCCCAGCACGGCCACCGGCTTCTCGGTCGTGTACGGGTACGCCACGACCCCCCGCTCGTACAGGTACTGGCAGGCCGCCTCGACCTCGACGTCCCCGGCCAGCGAGGCCACCACCGGCTTCTCGACCCCCCGCTCCCGGAACTCGGCCACCACGCGCGCGGTGAGCTCGGCGAACACCATCGGGGGAGTGACGATGGTGTGCCAGTAGCCGAGGACCAGGGCGTGGACGCGCGGGTCCTCGAGCCCCAGCCGGATCGTCGCCTCGTACGTCGACGGCGGCTCGCCCCCGGTGATGTCCACCGGATTGCCCGCGGCCCCGAAGGGCGGGATGAACGCCCGGAAGGACGCGTCCAGATCGGGCGGGATCTCCATCAGCGACAGCCCGTTGTCGCTGACCGCGTCCGACAGCAGCACACCGCTGCCGCCGGCCCCCGTGATGATCACGACGTTCTCGCCCCGCGGGGTGGGCAGCACCGGCAGCCCGCGCGCGTACTCCAGCATCTCGTTGAGCCCCGGCGCCCGGATGACCCCCGCCTGCCGCAGGATGTCGTCGTACACGGCGTCGTCGCCCGCCAGCGCGCCCGTGTGCGAGCCGGCCGCCCGCGCGCCGGCCGCCGTACGCCCCGCCTTGAGCACGACGACGGGCTTTTTGACGATGGTCTCGCGCGCCGCCGCCACGAAGGCCCGCCCGTCCTTGAGGTCCTCCAGGTGCATCGCGACGCACGCGGTGTGCGGGTCCTCACCGAACCAGGTCAGCAGGTCGTCCTCGTCCAGATCCGCCTTGTTGCCCAGACCGACGATCGCCGACACACCGGTCTTCGTGGTGCGGGCGAACCCCAGGACGGCCATCCCTATGCCGCCGGACTGCGAGGTCAGCGCCACCCCGCCCTTGACGTCGTACGGGGTGCAGAACGTGGCGCACAGGTCCTGCCAGGTCGAGTAGTAGCCGTAGATGTTCGGGCCGAGCAGCCGGATCCCGTGCCGCTGCGCGATCGCCACGAGCTCGTCCTGGAGCCCCTGTTCACCGGTCTCCGCGAACCCGGACGGGATCAGCACGGCGTTGGGGATCCGCTTGCGGCCGACCTCCTCCAGCGCCGCCGCCACGAACCGGGCGGGGATCGCGAAGACCGCCACGTCCACCTCGCCGGGCACGTCGGTGACACTCCTGTACGCCTTGCGGCCCAGAATGTCGTCGGCCTTGGGATTCACCGGGTGGATCTCCCCCGCGAAGCCGCCGTCGACGAGGTTGCGCATCACCGAATTGCCGATCTTCCCGGCCTCGTTCGACGCGCCGATCACGGCGACCGAGCCCGGCTGCATCAGCCGGCGCATGCTGGTCAGGATCTCGTCGCGGGTGTACCGGCGGCGCGGCGGCGGCTGCGATTCGGCGAGGACGACCCGGATGTCGGCGGCGACCGCCCCCTCCGCGGTCGCGATCACCGGATTGAGGTCCACCTCGGCGATCTCGGGGAACTCGTCGACCAGTTGCGACACCCGTCGGATCTGCTCGGCGAGCGCCCACCGGTCCACCGGCGGCGCGCCGCGCACCCCGCGCAGCACCTCCGCCGCACGGATCGAGTCCAGCATGGCCAGCGCCTCGTCGGCGGCCACCGGGGCCAGCCGGAACGTGACGTCCCCGAGCACCTCGACGAGCACCCCGCCGAGCCCGAACGCCACCACCTTCCCGAACGTGGGATCGGTCACCGCGCCGACGATGACCTCCTGCCCGGGCGGCAGCAGTTCCTGCACCTGTACGCCCACGATCCGCGCCCGCGGGTCGTACGCCCGCGCGTTGCCGACGATGCGGTGGAACGCGGCCCGCACCTCGCTCGCGCCCTCGACCCCGACGACCACCCCGCCCGCGTCGGTCTTGTGCGGGATGTCCGGGGAGACGATCTTCATCACCACCGGTCCGCCGAAGCGCGCGGCACAGGCCACCGCCTCGTCCACGTCGCCCGCCAGCTCCTCGCCCGGTACGGCGATCCCGTACGCGTCCGCGATCACCTTGCCCTCGGGCGCGGTGAGCGCGGTCCGGCCCTCGGCCCGTACGGCGTCCAGGAGCGCGCGCACCCTCGGCAGCCGGTCCTCGGCCATCACGTCAGACCACCCCGTTCGACTTGAGCAGACGCAGCTCCTCGTCGCCGAGCCCGAGCTCGCCGATGTACACCTCTTCGTTGTGCTCCCCGAGCAGCGGGGAGGTGCGCACCTCCACGGGGGAGTCGGAGAGCTTCAGCGGGCTGCCCACGGTCACGAACTCGCCGCGCTCGGGGTGCGCGACGGTGACCACCATCTCGTCGGCGATCAGCGACTCGTCCTCGATGATCTCCCTGGTCGACAGGATCGGTCCGCACGGCACGTTGTGGGCGTTGAGCCGCTCCAGCACCTCCCACTTGGGCAGCGTCGAGGACCACTCCTCGATGAGCTGGAACATCTTGGTCAGCCTGGGCAGCCGGGCCTGCGGGGTCGCCCACTCGGGGTCGTCGGCCAGTTCGGGCCGGCCGATCAGAGCGGTCAGCGGCCGCCAGCCCACGGGCTGCACGATGACGTACACGTAGTCGTTCGGGCCGCCCGGCGCGCACTTGACCGCCCAGCCGGGCTGACCGCCGCCGGAGGCGTTCCCGGACCGGGGAACCTCCGGGCCGAAGTCGTCGTTGGGATATTCGGCGAGCGGTCCGTGTGCCAGGCGCTGCTGGTCCCGCAGCTTCACCCGGCACAGGTTGAGCACGGCGTGCTGCATGGCCACGTTCACCCGCTGGCCGCGCCCGGTGCGCTCACGCTGGTACAGGGCCGCGAGGATCCCCGCCACGCAGTGCACCCCCGTCCCCGAGTCCCCGATCTGGGCCCCCGTCGCCAGCGGCGGCCCGTCCTCGAAACCGGTGGTCGACATCGACCCGCCCATGGCCTGCGCGACGACCTCGTACGCCTTGAAGTCGGTGTACGGGCCGTCGCCGAACCCCTTGATGGAGGCGTAGACGATCCGTGGATTGATCTCCTTGATGCGGTCCCAGGTGAAGCCCATCCGGTCCACCGCGCCCGGCCCGAAGTTCTCGACCATGACGTCGGAGCGCCGGATCAGCTCGGTGAGGATGTCCCTGCCGCGCTCGGTCTTGGTGTTGAGGGTGATGCTCCGCTTGTTGCAGTTGAGCATCGTGAAGTAGAGGGAGTCGACGTCCGGGAGGTCGCGGAGCTGGCCCCGGGTGATGTCCCCGGTCGGCGCCTCCAGCTTGACGACGTCGGCCCCGAGCCAGGCGAGCAGCTGGGTCGCGGAGGGACCGGACTGCACGTGGGTCATGTCGAGGACGCGGATGCCCTCAAGTGCCCTTGCGGTCATGGGCGTTCACCTCACTTGTACATCGTCTGGTTCATGGTTCCGGGGGCGTACGCGTCCGGGTCGACCCAGACGTTGATCAGCGACGGCTTGCCGGACTCGCGGGCCCGGCGCAGCGCGGGCGCAATGTCGGCGGGGTCGCGGACCTCCTCGCCGTGGCCGCCCAGCATCCGGGCGAACTCGTCGTAGCGGACGTCGCCCAGGGTGTTGCCGACCCGCTCGCGTTCCGGGCCGTACTTCTGGGCCTGGCCGTAACGGATCTGGTTCATGGAGGAGTTGTTGCCGACGATGCCGACGAACGGGAGGTCGTACCGTACGAGGGTCTCGAAGTCCCAGCCGGTCAGGGAGAACGCGCCGTCGCCGAACAGGGCCACGACCTCCTTGTCGGGCCGTGCCTGCTTGGCGGCCAGGACGAAGGGCACGCCGACGCCGAGGGTGCCCAGCGGGCCCGGGTCCATCCAGTGGCCGGGCGACTTGGGCTGCACGACCTGCCCGGAGAAGGTGACGATGTCGCCGCCGTCGCCGATGTAGATCGAGTCCTCGGTGAGGAAGTCGTTGATCTCGCTCACCAGCCGGTACGGGTGGATCGGCGACGCGTCCGAGCGCAGGCTCGGCAGCCGCTTGTCCAGCGCGGTCCGCTCGGCGGCGCGCAGTTCGTCCAGCCACTCCTTGCGCCTGGCGGCGCCCCCGTTCACCCGCCCGGACGCGGCTTCCGCCACCGACCTCAGCACCAGGCCGGCGTCGCCGACGATCCCGAGGTCGATGTCGCGGTTCTTGCCGACGGTGCGGTAGTCGAGGTCGATCTGCACGACGGTCGCCTGGGTCGACAGCCGCTTGCCGTAGCCCATGCGGAAGTCGAAGGGCGTGCCGACGATCACGATGACGTCGGCGTGGGAGAACGCGTACCGGCGGGAGAGCTGGAAGTGGTGCGGGTCGCCGGGCGGCAGCGTGCCGCGGCCGGCGCCGTTCATGTAGGCGGGGATATTCAGGGCGCGCACCAGTTCGACGGCCGCCTCGGTGCCGCGGGTCGTCCACACCTGGCTGCCGAGCAGGATCGCCGGCTTCTCGGCGTGCACCAGCAGGTCGGCGAGCCTCTCGACCGCCTCCGGGTCGCCCGCCGAGCGGGTCGAGGCCCGGTAGTGCCCCGGCTCCGGCACCCGCGCCTTCTCCACCGGCACCTTCGCGTCGAGGACGTCGCGCGGGATCTCCAGGAAGGAGGGGCCGGGGGCGCCGTGGTAGCACTCGCGGAACGCCATCGACACCATGTCCGCCGCGCGTGCGGTGTCCGGCACCGTCGCCGCGAACTTGGTGACGGGCGTCATCATGTCGACGTGCGGCAGGTCCTGGAGGGAGCCCATCCGGTGCTGGGTGAGGGCTCCCTGGCCGCCGATCAGCAGCATGGGGGACTCGGCGCGGAAGGCGTTGGCGACACCGGTGACCGCGTCGGTCGTACCGGGGCCCGCGGTGACGACCGCGCAGCCGGGCCTGCCGGTGATGCGTGCGTAGCCGTCGGCGGCGTGGGCCGCGACCTGCTCATGGCGTACGTCGACGACTTCTATGCCCTCGTCGACGCAGCCGTCGTAGATGTCGATGATGTGGCCGCCGCACAGCGTGTAGATGCGGTCGACCCCTTCGGCCCTGAGTGCTTTGGCAACGAGATGGCCGCCGGAGATCACGTCCTGCGTGTCGTCGGGCATGGCGAAGTCCTGTCCCTTCGTAGGGGTGGGAACGCTCTCGCGGTACATTGCATACAGTCGACGAATACTGTATGAAGCTTGTTATCCCGCATCCGGTGGGTGGTGTCCAGGGGCGTGCCGCACTTTTCGGGCCGGGGCCCGGAGCCACCGGCCGGGGTCCGGGAGCCGGGGCCGGAGGCCGAAGCCGGGGCCCGAGGCCGAAGCCCGGACCGGCGGAGCCCGGGGCGCCCCGCAGGACTCAGCAGGCAGACGACAGGAGCCGAGATGGACCTGTACGAACACCAGGCACGGCAACTCTTCGAGGAACACGGCATCCCGGTGCCGCGGGCCGAGGTCACCGACTCGCCGAAGGAAGCACGCGAGATCGCCCGCAGGCTGGGCGGCCGGGCCGTCGTCAAGGCCCAGGTCAGGACCGGCGGACGCGGCAAGGCCGGCGGTGTGAAGTTCGCCGCGGACCCGGCCGCCGCCGAACTGACCGCCCGGCAGATCCTCGGCATGGACATCAAGGGCCACCGGGTCGGCGTGGTGATGCTCGCCGAGCCCGTCGACATCGAGACCGAGTACTACGTCTCCTACGTACTGGACCGCGCGGCCGGCGGCTTCCTCGCGATCGCCTCCGCCGAGGGCGGCACGGACATCGAGGAGGTCGCCGCGTCCCGGCCCGAGGCGGTGGCCCGCGTCCCCGTCGACCCGGCCGAGGGCGTCACCTCCGCGAAGGCCGGCGAGATCGCCGAGGCGGCCGGCCTGCCGCCGCAGAGCGTCGACACGCTGGTCCGGCTCTGGCAGGTGCTGGTCGCCGAGGACGCCCTCCTCGTCGAGGTCAACCCGCTCGTGCGCACCCGGCAGGGCCGGACCCTCGCCCTCGACGGCAAGGTCACCCTCGACGACAACGCCCGTTTCCGGCAGGAACGCCGGTGCGCCGAGGCCCTCGTGCCCGGCGACCCGCTGGAGGCGGCGGCCGCCGCGAAGGGCCTCAACTACGTCAAGCTGGACGGCGAGGTCGGCGTCATCGGCAACGGCGCGGGGCTCGTCATGTCGACGCTCGACGTGGTCGCGGGCTGCGGCGCCCGCCCCGCGAACTTCCTCGACATCGGCGGCGGCGCGTCCGCCCGCGTCATGGCCGACGGCCTCTCCGTCGTCCTCGCGGACCCGGCGGTCAAGTCCGTCCTCGTCAACGTCTTCGGCGGCATCACCGCCTGCGACGCGGTCGCCGAAGGCATCGTGCAGGCCCTGGAGAGCGTACGGCTGACCAAACCGCTCGTGGCCCGCCTCGACGGCAACAACGCCGCCCGAGGCCGTGCCGTCCTCGACCGGCGCGCCCACCCCCGGGTCGAACAGGCCACCACCATGGACGGCGCGGCCCGCCGTGCCGCGCAACTCGCCGCCGGCGCCTGAGGAGACGGGACGACATGGCCATTTACCTCACCAAGGACAGCAGGATCCTCGTCCAGGGGATGACCGGCGGGGAGGGGACCAAGCACACCCGGCGGATGCTCGCGGCCGGCACCAACGTGGTCGGCGGCGTCAACCCGCGCAAGGCGGGCCGCACCGTCGACTTCGACGTCCCCCACGGCCCGAACGGCCGGGGCGGCGCCGCCGTCGCGGTTCCCGTCTTCGGCTCGGTCCGCGAGGGCATGGCGGCGACCGGCGCCGACGTCACCGTCGTCTTCGTCCCGCCCCCCTTCACCAGGGCGGCCGTCGTCGAGGCCGCGGACGCCGGCATCGGCCTCGCCGTCGTCATCACCGAGGGCGTCCCGGTGCACGACACCGTCGCCTTCACCGCCCACGCGCGACGGCGGGGGACCAGGGTCATCGGCCCCAACTGCCCCGGCCTGATCACCCCCGGCCGGTCCGGCGCGGGCATCATCCCCGCGGACATCGCCGAGCCCGGCCGGATCGGCCTGGTGTCCAAGTCCGGCACCCTGACCTACCAGCTCATGTACGAACTGCGCGACGTCGGCTTCTCGACCTGCGTCGGCATCGGCGGCGACCCCGTCGTCGGCACCACGCACATCGACTGCCTGGCCGCGTTCCAGGACGACCCCGACACCGACCTGATCGTCCTCATCGGAGAGATCGGCGGCGACGCGGAGGAACGCGCGGCCGCGTACATCCGCGCCCACGTCACCAAACCCGTCGTCGGCTACGTCGCGGGCTTCACCGCGCCCGAGGGGCGGACGATGGGGCACGCGGGCGCGATCGTCTCCGGCTCGTCCGGCACGGCCCATGCGAAGAAGCGGGCCCTGGAGGCGGCCGGCGTACGGGTCGGGGACACCCCGACGGACACGGCCCGGATCGTCCTGGCCACACTCGCCGGCCGCGATCCCCGCCGTGATGTCACTCATAGTTGATGCAAGGTGACTGTCACCCTCCGGGTCGCTGTCCCTACATTCGTCCGTACGGGACGCTCGTCCGTACCCGAGGCTCGTCAGTGCGCGACGCTTGAAGGTACGTACCCCCCTATATGCATCTACGTACGACGTCCGCCCGCGCGGCGGCCGTGCGTGCCCGACACCCGTGCGGTGGTGCGACCGTGCGCGGCGCCGGCCATCCATCTCCCGCCCCCGACTGTGCACCGAGAGCGGAGTCCGACCATGGCACCCACCCTCGATCCGAACCAGAACCAGAACCAGAACCCGAACCAGAACCAGAACCAGAACCCGGACCCGGACCCGGACAACGGGTCTTCCGGCCCCCGGCCCCTCACCCTCAAGGCCGGAACATCCTGGTCCGAGGCCTGGCGGCGCTGTCTGGCCGTCGCCCCCGAGGCCTTCCGGGACGACCGTGTCCTCAACCTCTGGGAGGCCGGCTGGCGGGCGGACGGCAGGCCCCTGCCCGCCACCAGCCCGGTCGACGGCACCCCGATCGCGGGGGCGCCGCGCCTGGACCGGGACACCGCCCGGCAGGCCGTACGGGCCTCGCTCGACCAGCACCGGGCCTGGCGGCACGTACCGCTCGACGAACGGCGGGCCCGCGTCGCCGCCACCCTCGACGCCCTCGCCGAGCACCGTGAACTCCTCGCCCTGCTGCTCGTCTGGGAGATCGGCAAGCCCTGGCGGCTCGCCCGGGCCGACGTCGACCGGGCCGTCGACGGAGTGCGCTGGTACGTCGACGGCATCGAACCGATGATCGCCGGCCGGGCGCCGCTGGAGGGCCCGGTCTCCAACATCGCGAGCTGGAACTACCCGATGAGCGTGCTCGTCCACGCCATGCTGGTCCAGGCGCTGGCGGGCAACGCGGTCATCGCCAAGACCCCGACCGACGGCGGTGTCGCCTGTCTGACCCTGGCCTGCGCGCTGGCGGCCCGTGAGGGCATCCCCGTCACCCTGGTCAGCGGCGGCGGGCGCGAGCTGTCGGAGGCGCTGGTGCGGGCGCCGGAGATCGGCTGCGTCTCCTTCGTCGGCGGCCGCGACACCGGCGCCGCGGTGGCCACGGCGGTCGCCGACCTCGGCAAACGGCACATGCTGGAGCAGGAGGGACTCAACACCTGGGGCATCTGGAACCACTCGGACTGGGACGCGCTGACGGCCGTCGTCCCCAAACTCTTCGACTACGGCAAGCAGCGCTGCACGGCCTACCCGCGCTTCGTCGTCCAGCGCGAGCTGTTCGACGCGTTCCTCGCCGCGTACCTCCCGGCGGTCCGCACGCTCAGGATCGGCCACCCGCTCGCCGTCGACCGTCCCGACGACCCCTTCCCCGCGCTGGACTTCGGCCCCGTGATCAACGCGGCCAAGGCCAAGGAGCTGGCGGACCAGGTGGCCGAGGCCGTCGACCGCGGCGCGATCCCGCTGCACCGCGGCAACCCGGCCGACGCCCGCTTCCTGCCCGGTCAGGACACCTCCGCCTACGTCCAGCCGGTCACCCTCCTCAACCCGCCCCCGTCCTCCCCGCTGCACCACGCGGAACCCTTCGGCCCGGTCGACACCATCGTCCTGGTCGACACGGAGGCGGAGCTGCTCGCCGCGATGAACGCGTCCAACGGCGCGCTGGTCGCCACGCTGTCCACGGACGACCGGGCCACCTTCGACCGGCTGGCGCCGCAGATCCGTGCCTTCAAGGTGGGGCACGGCAGGCCCCGCTCGCGCGGCGACCGCGACGAGCTGTTCGGCGGCTTCGGCGCGTCCTGGCGCGGCGCGTTCGTCGGCGGCGAGCTGCTGGTGCGAGCGGTGACCCGGGGCCCGGCGGACGAACGGCTGCCGGGCAACTTCCCGGACTACCACCTCATGCCCTGACCTGCCCGGCCCGATCACCCCGTGTGCCCGTCCGGCCACCCGGGGTGATCCGGTCGCGGGCCGCCCGCCCTCGCGGCCCGAGGCCGCCCCACAGTGCGGATACGCAGGTGAAACGCACTCCGAAACCTTGGTATTGTTGTCCATGTCGCCGCGGGGAACACGCCCCGCAAGGCGGCATACACCTTGTCCGGGTGGCGGAATGGCAGACGCGCTAGCTTGAGGTGCTAGTGCCCTTTATCGGGCGTGGGGGTTCAAGTCCCCCCTCGGACACTCGCAAGATCGATTCACCGGCGAGGGCCACGACCTGACGGTCGCGGTCCTCGTCGCGTTTGCGTGGCCCTCTCGCCGTACGCATCCGCCACCATGGCCGCACCCGCTTTGTTTCGGCGCGGTTGCCCTCCTCCTCGCGGCGCGAAACGTGATGTTAAAGAGGCAACCAGTTTTGTCATGGACACTTCCCTGAGTTAGTTGTCTGCTGTACCAAATGAGGGCCAGCTTTCCCGCTCAGGGAGGTCTCGTGAGACGCGTCAGATCGCTTTCCGTCCTGGCCACACTCGCCCTCGCGATCATGTTCAGCCTGGTGCTGACCGGTCCGGCACAAGCTGCCGGACCGGCCTACGTCGCACTGGGCGACTCCTACTCGGCCGGCAACGGCGCAGGGAACTACGACAGTTCGAGCGGAGACTGCCACCGCAGCCTCAGCGCCTACCCCTATCTGTGGAAGAACGCCCACGCACCGTCCTCGTTCGCCGACACCTCCTGCTCAGGTGCGGTCACCACGGACGTGACGAACAACCAGCTCGGCCCGCTGAACTCCTCCACCGGGCTCGTCTCCCTCACCATCGGCGGCAACGACGCGGGCTTCTCCGACGTCATGACCACCTGCGTGACCGGTTCGGACACCACCTGTGTCAACCGGGTCGCCCAGGCCGAGACCTACGCGCAGAACACCCTCCCCGCCCGCCTGGACGCCACCTACGACGCCATCCGCGCCAAGGCCCCCAACGCCAAGGTGGTCGTGCTCGGCTACCCGCACATGTATACGCTCAACGTCCTCTGCGTCGGTCTCAGCGACACCAAGCACCGCAAGATCGACGAGGCCTCCGACGTCATCGACAGCGTCATCGCCGCCCGTGCCGCCGCGCACGGCTTCGTCTTCGGCGACGTCCGTACCACCTTCAACAGCCATGAACTGTGCTCCGGCGACGACTGGCTGCACTCCCTGGTGGTCTCGCCGAGCTGGGAGTCCTACCACCCCACCGCCACCGGTCACTCCAGCGGCTACTACCCCGTCCTCAACGCCAACAGCTGACCAGCTGAGACCCCTGTTCACCAGGGGTCTCCTGCTTTTCAGGACCGAGGCGCGACCGACTGCGCGACCGACGGTCCGGACCGGCCGGGACCGACGACAGGAGACGCGGGGCAGGACTGCAGCGGCCGGAACGTCACCGAACCGGTGCGCGTCGCGGTGTAGGCGTAGCACCGGTCCGGGCCGATCGCGAACCCCGTCCCGATCGGTCTTTGTAAAGTGGGCTCGTCAACCCAGGAGCCCCGAACCCATGAGGTGCACCCCGACCATGACGACCGACACGTTTGAGTTCCAGGTAGAGGCCCGTCAACTGCTCCAGTTGATGATCCACTCGGTCTACTCGAACAAGGACGTCTTCCTGCGCGAGCTCGTCTCCAACGCCTCCGACGCGCTGGACAAGCTGCGCCTCGCCAAGCTGCGGGACGGCACGCTCGACGCCGACGTCTCCGACCTGCACATCGAGATCGACACCGACGCCGAGGCCCGGACGCTCACCGTTCGGGACAACGGCATCGGGATGTCGTACGAAGAGGTCGGCAAACTCATCGGCACCATCGCCCACTCGGGCACCGCACAGTTCGCCGAGGAACTGCGTGAGGCCCAGGCGGCGGACAACGCCGAAGGGCTCATCGGGCAGTTCGGCGTCGGCTTCTACTCCGGTTTCATGGTCGCCGACGAGATGACCCTGGTGACCCGGCGCGCCGGCGAGAGCCACGGCACCCGCTGGTCCTCGCGCGGCGAGGGGACGTACACCCTGGAGACCGTCGACGACGTCCCGCAGGGCACCTCGGTCACCCTGCACCTCAAGCCCGCCGACGACGAGGACAAGCTCCAGGACTACACCTCCGCCTGGACGATCAGGGAGATCGTCAAGCGGTACTCGGACTTCATCACCTGGCCGATCCGCACCGTGCCCAGGCGGGGCGAGGACGGCAGCACGCCCGAGGCCGAGACCCTCAACTCGATGAAGGCGCTGTGGGCGCGCTCGCGCGAGGAGGTCTCCGACGACGAGTACCACGAGCTGTACAAGCACATCAGCCACGACTGGCGCGAGCCGCTGGAGACCGTCAGGCTCCAGGCGGAGGGCACCTTCGAGTACCAGGCACTGCTGTTCGTGCCCTCGCACGCCCCGCACGACCTCTACACCCAGAACTACAAGCGCGGGGTGCAGCTCTACGTCAAGCGCGTCTTCATCATGGACGACTGCGAGGCGCTCCTGCCGCCCTACCTGCGGTTCGTCAAGGGCGTGGTCGACGCGGCGGACCTCTCGCTGAACGTCTCCCGCGAGATCCTCCAGCAGGACCGCCACATCCGGATGATGCAGCGCCGGCTGACCAAGAAACTCCTGTCCACCGTCA
This sequence comes from Streptomyces sp. NPDC001443, assembly GCF_053597355.1. Taxonomy (NCBI): domain Bacteria; kingdom Bacillati; phylum Actinomycetota; class Actinomycetes; order Kitasatosporales; family Streptomycetaceae; genus Streptomyces; species Streptomyces sp. NPDC001443. The sequence goes on along the minus strand of NZ_JBSFIA010000032.1, from coordinate 39,371 downwards.
AGGAGATGAGGGAGAACGCCCCGGAGCGGTACGCCACGTTCTGGCGGGAGTTCGGCTCCGTCCTCAAGGAGGGACTGCTCGGCGACTCCGACAACCGCGAGACCCTGCTCGCCGTCGCCTCCTTCACCAGCACCCATGCCGACGACGGGCTCACCACGCTCAAGGCGTACGTCGAGCGGATGAAGGACGGCCAGGAGGACATCTACTACCTGACCGGCGAGTCCCGCGAGAGCATCGAGAACTCCCCGCACATGGAGGCGTTCCGGGCCAAGGGCATCGAGGTCCTGCTGCTCACCGACCCCGTGGACGAGGTGTGGGTCGACGTGGTGGGCGAGTTCGAGGGCAAGCGGCTGCGCTCCGTCGCCAAGGGCGAGGTCGACCTCGACGGCGCGAGCGACGACAAGGCCGACGGCGAACGGGAGAAGCAGGGCGAGGAGTACGCCGCCCTCCTCGGCTGGATGAAGGAGCAACTGGGCGACGACATCAAGGAGGTGCGCCTCTCCTCTCGTCTCACCGTCTCCCCGTCCTGCCTCGTCTCCGACACCGGCGACCTCACCCCCGCGCTGGAGAACATGTACCGCGCCATGGGCCAGGAGGTGCCGAAGGCCCAGCGCATCCTCGAACTCAACCCCGGACACCAGTTGGTGCAGGGCCTGAACAAGGCATACGGGGAGCGCGAGGACCGCACCGAACTGGCCGGGACCGCCGAACTGCTGCACGGCCTCGCGGTGCTCGCCGAGGGCGGCCGGCCGACGGACCCCGGCCGCTTCGTGAAGCTGGTCGCGGAACGGCTGGAGCGCGCTCTCTAGGGCGACAGGGCCCGGCGGAGAGCGGGCGGATCCGGGTGGTTCCGGGCGGGGTGGAGGAGCAGGCCCCGCCCGGAACCGCTCAGGCGGACGCGGATCGTTCCGATCGGGGCTGTCCGTTGTCGCCACTGCCGCCACTGCCGCCACTGTCGCTCCGGTGGGAACGACCCCGCGCGACGAGGGACTTCCAGGATCTGTTGCGCTTGAAGGGCAGCTCGAACACCTTGGAGAACAGCCAGGCGCCCAGCACCGAGACCGGCAGCGCCACGGCGAGCGTGAACCAGAAAGTGGGCAGGCCGGGCGACACGAAATGCGGCGCCACCCGGCGGATCACGGTCATGACGATCGGCAGATGGATCAGGTAGAGACTGTAGGAGAAGCCGCCGAGGCTCTGGACGGGGCGCGCGGTCAGCAGCCTTACGAGGACGGCGGGTCTGCCGGTGGCCACCGAGGCGAGCAGCATCGTCATCGCGGGAACGACGGCGAGGTCCACCCAGAAGTAGTGGTCCACCGTCCAGACGAGACCCCGGACGATGACGAGAACCGCGACCGGCACGGCGGCCAGGGCGGCGAACCAGCCCCAGGGCAGGCGCCGGACCCTGTCCGAGGCGACGACGATCCCCGCGCCCGCCACGCCCGCCACGAACACGGGAGCGAGGTGTGGGGCGAGCTGGTTGGCGCCCTCCACCGGGTTCGCGCCGGGGGCCAGCAGACCGAGGACGACCACCGGAAGCGTCGCACACGCGACCAGGAGCGCGGCGTTCGACCGGCGCCGGACGAACAGCAGGAGGGGGAAGAGGAGGTAGAGCTCGGCCTCCACCCCGATCGACCAGAACGCGCCGTTCGGTGTCGGCGCGTTGAACACGTCCTGGGCGACCAGCCCGTACACCACGACGGACGCGCCGGTGGGCGGTCCGAAGTGCGAGGCGGGGATCACGTAGAGGGAAACGACCAGGCTCATGGCGAGCGCCGCCCAGTACGGGGGCAGGATGCGCCAGGCGCGTCGGCGCAGGAACCGGGCGACACCCTCGGACCGCCAGCCGTGCCGCGCCGGGGAGATCCCCAGGGAGAAGCCGGACAGCACCAGGAAGAAGACCACGGCCAGACGCCCGAACATCAGCCCGTCCAGCCACCGGGGCGCCGAACTGTCTGGATAGCCGGGGAAGGTGTACAACCAGCAGTGGAACAGGACCACATACAGCGCGGCCAGGCCGCGCAGCCCGTCCAGGCCCAGCACCTGGCGACTGACCTGTACGCCGCTCGCTCCCTCCACCGGTTCTGTCGGTGCGGCCAAAGCCACAGCTCCGTCGGACGGACGGCTCGAATCCACGGAAATCGTTCAACCTCTTTTCCAAGCACCGTGCTTGCCGAACGCCGCCCACCCCGGGCCGCGCCGCACGGTCCACCACCACGGTGACTGGTACGTGGCGCGGGGCCGGCCCATTCAACCGGCACACCGGGGCGAACCAGGCGCACCGGCTCGGACGGCCTGGGACCGCGAAGGGGAGGGCGGGTCCGGAGCCGTGAACCACCCGTGGAAACCCTGTGGAGGTGATGTCGGTGGTGCTGCCTATGCTGTGCCCGACGATCATGCGAAACCTGGGGAGTACGCGGCATGTTGGGCAAGCTGTTCGGCAGGGGCGCAAAGGAAACGGCGGCGAATCCGTACGCCCTTCCTGTCTCACGCAGGCAGAAGAACGGGATGTACACACTGCGCGGGCTCGGGGACACCAGGGTGCTCGCGCTGCTGGACGCGGCCGAGGCGGGGGACTGGACGGCGGTCAAGGCGGCGCTGACCCCCTTCGATCTCGGCCGCGACCATCAAGTCCTCGGTGAACTCGACGCCTTGGACGGAGTGCAGGACTGGATCGGCCGGGCCGTCGAGGAGGACGAGGAACACCGGGCGACGGCGCTGCTGATATCCGGGGCGCGCCATGTCAGCTGGGGCTGGGAGGCGCGTACCGGCGCGCGTGCCGTGCACGTCACACCGCAGCAGTGGCGGGTTTTCCGCGAGCGGCTCGAGATCGCCGAGGAACAGCTTTTGCAGGCAGCCGAGTTGCGGCCGGAATGGATCACGCCCTGGCGTCGGCTGCTCACCTCGGGCCGCGGCATCTCGCGGGGCCGCGCCGTCAACGAGACCCGGCTCGACGCCGCCCTGCGCCGCGACCCGCTGGACCTGGAGACCCATGTCGAGTGGGTGTCGCAGTTGCAGCCCCGTTGGAGCGGGGAGCCGGGCGAGGCCCTGGCGTTCGCCCGGAAGGCGTTCGCCCAGGCGCCCGAGGGGCATCGCCTCGGCTGTGTGATCGCCGTCGCGCACATCGAGGAGTGGGTGGAGTCGGACCGCAAGGACTGCCTCATCACCGCCGAGGTCCAGGACGAGTTGTTGGCGGCTGCCGAGCACAGCATCCTCCACCCCGCCTATCAGCGGCGCCCGGGCTGGCAGGAGGACTTCAACACGTTCGCCATGGCCCTGTCGCTGGCCTCCGAGAGCATCGCGTTGCCGCGCGTTTTCCGTGAACTCCAAGGCGCGTACACCACTTGGCCGTGGAAGTACATGGCGCGCCCGGAAAAGATGTACGCCCGCGCCCGGCGCAACGCCTCCTGAGCTCGGCGTACCGCCTGAGCCCGCCCCCCGTCCGTCGCTCCTCGATCACCCACCCCGGACTGCCCGATGACTCTGCGCGCCACTTCCTCGAGTCCGTCCGACGCCGATCGCACCTTCCAGGTGGATCTGCGCGGCCTCGTCGATCTCCTCTCCCACCACCTCTACTCCAGCCCCCGCGTCTACCTGCGCGAACTCCTGCAGAACGCGGTGGACGCGCTGACCGCGCGGCACGCCCTCGAGCCGGCCGCAGCCGCCGACGCCTTCGGTATCCGTCTGTACGCCGACGGTTCGGTGGTCCGTGTCGAGGACGACGGCGTCGGTCTCACCGAGGCCGATGTACACACCTTCCTCGCCACCATCGGCCGCAGCAGCAAGCGCGCCGAAGGGGGCCCCTCGGACGAGCCCATTCCGGGCTGGGGGAGGATCGCCGAACAACGCGGCGACTTCATCGGCCAGTTCGGCATCGGACTGCTCTCCTGCTTCCTGGTCGCGGACGAGATCCATGTCCTGAGCCGTTCCGCCCGCACCCCCGACGCCCCCGCCGTCGAGTGGCGGGGACGCGGCGACGGCAGCTACACCATCCGTACCCTGCCCGCCTCCGCCCGCCCACGGCCCGGCACCACCGTCAGCCTGACGCCGCGCACCGACACGGGCGAATGGACCCGGCCGACCCAAGTGCACGCACTGGCTCGGCACTTCGGCTCCCTGCTGCGCCACCCGGTGACCTTCGACGACGGCACGGGCGGCCCGGGCGCGACCGTCAACCCCGAGCCCGCACCCTGGGCGCGTACCTACCCCACGCCGGGCGCGCGCTCCCGCGCGCTGGCCGCGTACGGCGCGGAGGTCTTCGGATTCACCCCGCTGGACACCATCGAGCTGGACCTGCCGGCCGTGGGCCTGAAGGGCATCGCCTGCGTGCTGCCGGAAGCGGTGCCGGCCGGGCGCCGCCACGGCCACCGCGTGCACGTCAAGGGCATGCTGCTGTCCGAGCAGGCCGAGGAGATCCTGCCCGAGTGGGCGTTCTTCGTCCGCTGCGTCGTCGACGCCGAGAGCCTGCGTCCGACGGCGTCCCGCGAGTCCCTGTACGAGGACGACACCCTCGCCGCGGTCCGTGAGGCCCTCGCCGAACGGCTGCGCGAGTGGATCGCCCGGACCGCCGCCAGCGACCCGGACCTGCTGGGCCGCTTCCTCCAGGCCCACCACCTGGCCGTGAAGTCCCTCGCCGTGCACGACGACGAGATCCTGCGGATGCTGCTGCCGTGGCTGCCGTTCGAGACCACCGACGGACACGCCACGCTGGACGAGTTCGCACGCACCCACCGCACCGTGCTGGTGACCTCCAGCGTGGAGGAGTTCCGCCAGGTCGCGGCGATCGCCTCGGCCGCCGGCCTCGGCGTCGTCAACGGCGGCTACACCTACGACCGTGAACTGGTCCACCGGCTGCCGGAGATCAGGCCGGAGGTCAGCGTCGCCGACCTCGACCCGGCGACGCTCACCGCGCACCTCGACCCGGTCGACCGGGAGACGGAACTGGCCGCCGCGGCCTACCTCGCCCTGGCCCGCGACGCCCTCGCCGTCTTCGACTGCGATGTCGCGCTGCGCACCTTCCAGCCCGCCTCCGCCCCCGCCCTCCTCCTCGACAGCCGCGAGGCCCGGCACGAGCGCACCCGTTCCCAGCTCGCCCGCGAGCAGCAGGGCGGGCTGTGGGGCGACATCCTCGGCCATCTGCGCCAGGAGGCCCCACGGGCCCAGCTCATCCTCAACCAGCTCAATCCGCTGGTCCGTACGGCCGTCACCATCGGCGAACCCGAACTGGCCCGCACCAGCGCCGAGGCCCTCTACGGACAGGCCGCGATGCTGTCCCGGCGCCCGCTCAGGCCTGCCGAGTCGAGCCTCATCAACCGCTCCTTCCTCGACCTTCTCGCCCACGCCCTCCGCAAGGACAGCTGACGATGCCGACCGCACCCCAGAACACCGACGAGCTGTACCAGGCGCTCCAGGAGAACGACGGGCGCCCCTACGGCCGTACCCGCACCGTCACGGCCGAGGAACTGGTGGACGCCGCGGAGCAGTTCGCCGAGCCCGTCCCGTTGGTCCACGCCCTCCTCGAACTCCAGGAGGCGTACAACTACGGTTCCGAACCCAGGAAGTCGCCCGTCGTCTTCGCCCGTCTGCTCACCCTGTTCGACGAGCAGCCCGACATCTTCGACGAGCGGCTGCGCCGCACCCTGTTCTGGCGGTTCAAGTGGGTGGCCGGCGCCCTGTGGGCGCTGCCCGAGATACCGCTGGCCAGCCTGCGCCAGTGGCTGACGGAGATGCGCGACCGGTACGAGAAGGCCGACCTCGGCCTCCAGCCCTACTACGGACAGGCGTACCAGCTCGCCGCCCATGTGGGCGAGGACACCGCGCTCGCCTACGAGTTGTGGGCGGGCCGGGCCCGTACCGAGCTGAGCGACTGCGAGGCCTGCGAGATCTGCGAGCGCGCCCTGTACCACCTCGCGGCGGGCGACGACGAGCGGGCGCTGCGCACCTGGGAGCCCGTACTGGCCGGAAAGGAGTCCTGCCAGGAGGAGCCCGCCCGCTCGATCTCGTACGCGCTGCTCCCCCTGCTGCGCACCGGCCGTACCGAGCGTGCCCGTGAACTGCACCTGGCCGGCTACCGCGGCTGCCGCCGCAGATCGTCGATGTCCCCCGAGGTCGGCCGGCATCTGGAGTTCTGCGCGCTGACCGGCAACGAGGCACGCGGTCTGGAACTGCTCGCCGAGAACCGGAACCTGTTCGAGGACGTCGACTCGCCGCTGGAACTGCTCGGCTTCCTCACCGGGGTGGAGGTCCTCCTCCAGCGCGTCGAGTTCATCGGTCACGGCGAGCTGCCCGCCGCCGGATACCCTGGCCGCACCTGGACGGTGGCCGGCCTGCGGGCCGAGGTGCGCGGCCGTGCCGACGACCTCGCCGCCCGCTTCGACGCCCGCAACGCGACCACGGCCCACACCGACCGCCGCCGGGCCCGTCTCGACCGCGCCCCCCTCCTGGACGCGCTGGAACTGACCCTGCGCAGCCGCGGCCTCGACGAGGCGGCCCAGGCGCCCGTGCCCGCGCCTTCCGCCCGCACGACCGCCGAAGTCCCCGAGTCCCTGTCCGAACTCATCGCCAGGGCACGGGCGTCGGAGGATCAGGGGCACCCGGACGCGGTGGCCTGCTGGGCACGGCTGAGCACGCTCGTCGCCGCCCCCGACTACGCCCACCCCGACGACCCGGCCGTGGGACCGCTGGTGCGACTGCGCGCCGACCTGCTGTCCGAGGAGGCGAGGCTGGCGGGCGAGAGGGACGAGTACGAGGCGGCGGCCGCCCTGTACGAGAAGGCCGCGAGCCTGTACGACGAGGCCGGAGCACCGGGGCATGCGGCACTCGCCCGGGCCGGCGCCCTGCTGCCCGCGGGCAGCATCCCCGCGGAGCGTGCCGAGGGAGCCGAGGAGAAGGCCGCCGCGCTGACCGCCGCCCACGCGGCCCTCGTCCGGCTGCAGGAGGAGACGCCCGGCCTCGTCCCGCACCAGGAGGCCGCCGTGCTGCGGCTGCGGGTGACCGCGCTCGCCCTGCGGCTTCAGGAGTCGGGGAACTCGGGGAACTCGGGGAACGAGGAGCATGTCGCGCCGGTCCTCGCCGAGGCGGACCTGCTGCTCGACTTCGCCACCCGGCACGAGATCGACGTACAGGTCTCCGGTGCCCTCAGACTGCGGGCCAGTACGTACGCCCTCTCCGGCGATCTGCCCGCCGCGGCCACGGAACTCGACTCCCTGCTCGACCGGCTGAAGGCGCACGGCCCCGCCTGGCACCTGCCCCGCGCGCTCGGCCTGCGCGCCCAGATCCGGCTCGGCCTCGACGACGCGCAGACCGCGCACGCGGAGCTGACCGAGAGCCTGCGCCTGGCCGCGGACTGGCCGTCCGGCACGATCGGCACCGCCCACCTCCACGGCGGTCTGGCCGAGGCCTGTATGCGCCTGGGCCGCCCCGACGAGGCACTGCGGCACCTGACGCGCTCCGCGGAGCTGGAACTGCGCCACGGCAGCCGGACGGACGCGTTCTGCACCTACAGCAACGCGGCCCGGATCAGCCTCGAACTGGGCCGCGTCGAGGACTGCATCGCCCTGCTCGACTCCCTCCTGGCCGAACCGGCCGTCACCGCCGGGGAGCTGGACGACCGGATCGTCGCCCAGCTGCGGCTGACCCGGGCCCGCGCGCTGCACGCGGGAGAGGACCTCAAGGCCGCCACGGTGGAGTTCGCCGCCCTCGCGGCGGAGTCGGCGGGCTGGGACGACGACCCCGGCAGCCATGCGATGATCGCCGCCGAGACCGCCGTACTCCTGGCCGAGTCGGGCGAGTTCGGCCGGGCCCGCGAGGCGGCGGACCAGGCCCTCGCCGCCCACGACCGGGCCCCGCGCTACGAGCAGCTCAGCAGTTGCCTGCGGGAGATCGCCCGCCTCCAGGCCCAGCGGCAGGGGTCCGAGGGCCTGGCCGACGCCCTGGCCCTGCTCGCCGACGCGGCCCGGATCGCCGACGAGGCCCGCGCCGCGGGGTACGAGGCCCGTGGCCGCTCCCTGGACAGTGCCCTGGCCTACGAACACGGACGGGTCAACTCCTACGCCGGCGAGTACGAGACCGCCCTGGCCGCCCTGGAGAAGGCCCTCACCCTGCTCGGCGAACCGGGCCCCGACGAGGACCGGGCCGGCGAGTGGGGCGAGTGCGTGCGCCTCGCGGCCGTCGTGGAGGGCGTCTACCTGGAACGCACCGCCCCCGCCCGCACCCGCCTCGACTCGGCGGTCTCCCGGCTCGGCGCCCTGGGCCACACCGAGGCGGCCGAGTCGCTGACCGCCCTGGCGGCCCGGCTGGACGACGAGGAGTGATACGGCGGGCGGGCCCGGCACCGGGGCGCCGGCCCGCCCCGGCACCGGGTGGCCCGGCGTGGTCCCGCCCCGTCCGACCGGACTTCACCCTCGCGCCGTAGGGCGGCTGACACCCCATGGAGGGTGCTGCGCCACGCGGTTTCCGTAGGGGAATTTACGCCACACGAACACGATGAATCTTGGGCGATTTCAGGTCACGGAATTAGGACATGGGCATAATTCCTGCCGTGAGCCCCATGCGTTGGGGGCTGGAGTCAGGGGGATGATCGCCATGGCACTTCAATTCGGTGGTAATGCGGCCCAGACAATGGCGGCCGCGGCGGCCCCGGTCGTCGTCGGCGCCGCTGTGGCGACCGCGCCGGTATGGGTTCCGGTTGCCGCCGCCGTTGCCGCGGGCGGTGCGGCGGGCGCCGGGTTGGCCGCGTTGATCAAGAAGGCGACCAAGTAGCGGGCGGATCTCCGAGCAACCGCTCGTACCGGGTCGTGAGCTTGCCGATTCAGGCGGCAGGCTCACGACCCGTCCGGTTCCACGGCGATTTCGTTCCCGCTTTCCAGGGCCGCGACGAGTGATTCGACTGCGCTTTCCGGGACCCCTGAGGTCAGGGCGTACATTTCCGCTCCGAAGTCAGGAAATGACAATTCGGTTCCGTTTCTCAGCATGGTCGCGATCCTCTTCCGGTCCGCCGCGGCCTCGAGGATCTGCGTCAGCGTGTGCGTCGCCTGCCGGACGGCTTCGCTGTGCGGAGGGTGCGAGGTCGCCATTCCCCGCCAGGCCTCGATCCCCACTGCCAGCGCGGACACGGTGTCATGGTCGCGATGACGCAGGTATGCCAGGTTCAGCTTCTCGCCGTCCGCGTGGATGGCCGGATCCCCGTCGGTGTCGCCGCCGTCGAGCAGTGCGATCAGGGCTTCCTGCAACCGGCGTGCCCGGGCCCAGTGCCCCAGGCGGCTGTGGAAGAACACCGCCAGGCGCAGTGCGTCCAGGCTCTGCGGGCCGGTCGGCCCGTGGACGGCCCGGTCCGCCTCCCACAGCTCGGTGAACAGGTCGGCGGCGGCCGGTGCGTCGCCGAGCTGTCCGGCCAGGCGTGCGGTCCTCTTCAGCAGTTCGATCGTGAGGTGGTGCAGGGCGGGAAGCACCCGGCGGGCCACCTCCAGGGCGGGAGCGGCGATGTCCCAGGCCTCCTGGCAGCGGCCCAGACATTCGTAGGAGTCCGCGAGGTTGTTCGTCGCCAGCAGAGTGAGGAAGTGTTCGGCGCCGTAGCCGACGAGCCGGCTGCCACGTACCTCCTCCTGGAGGGCGACCGCCTCCTGGAAGCGGTACGCCCTGCTGAGCATCGCCGCGAGGTCGTTCTGTGTCCTGAGCGTGTCGTGATGGTCCGCGCCGAGCAGCTCCAGTTGTCCGGTGAGCGCCGCGTCGGCCATCTCGATCGCCTTGTCGCTGATCCCGAGATCGCCGTAGACATGCGCGAGTTCGGCAAGGGCATGCAGTGTGGTGCGGTGTCGCGGCCCCAGTTGTTCCCGGCAGGACGTCAGCGTCCGCTCGCCCAGGACCCTGGCTTCGTCCAGCCGCAGGGCCGCGCGGGTGGCATCCACGAGTACGGCGTCCAGTCGCAGCACCGCCTCCCGCGCCGTGCCGCTCGATCCCGCGAGGTCACGTGCCCTGCCCAGGGTGTCGACCGCGATGGCAGGCAGCCCGCGCAGCACCAGGTACTCACCGAGGCGCGTGCTCAGCGCCACCGCCTCACCGAGGTCGAGACCGGCTCTGAGGGCGCGTTCGGCGGCCGTCGAGGCGTGCGGCAGCAGTGCTCCGCAGGCCTCCCAACGCGAGGGATCCTCCAGGTCCTCGGCGAGCGCACCGGCCGTCACGGACAACGCCGCCGACGCGTAGCCGGCCCAGGACTCGGGGGTGAGCGCGGCGCGGACCACACGCTGGGTGCAACTGTGCACGCCCAGCGGTCTGGGCGCCCGGCCCGGGAACGACGTGCTCGAGGACGGTGCGTCGGCGATCTGCGCCTGCGAGAAACGGCGCAGGGCCCCGACGGCGGCGGCCCGGGACACGGGGCTGGACAGCAGCGCGGCCAACGGCCGGGGCGTCGTGGGCGTCGGCCGCAACAAGTGCAGGGGAACCGGTTCCTCGGCGAAGAAGGAACACAGCTCGAGCAGATGCACCGCCGACGGGTTGCGCTGCCCGATCCTGCTGCGCACCTCCCGCCAGCCCACACCCACCGGCCCGCCGTAGCCGGGCACCACCAGACCGTCCTGCTCGTCGCCGCTCAGCAGTCCCGAGGAGTCGTCGTCCAGCAGCGCCAGGTACTCGCCGCCCTCGAACAGACCCTTGCCGATCAGGTCCGCGGCCTGGGCCAGCACGATCGGGGCGTAACCGGTCGCCTCGGCGATCCGTTCGGCCAGCTCGGGGGTGAGATCCGAGCCGGCCTTGTGCAGCAGGTAGTGACTCGCCTCCTCGGGCGAGAGGGCGGGTACGTCGAGGAAGCCGCATCGCTCCTCCCATCCCCGGAACCACGAGGTGACGATCACATGGCCGTTCGCGTCCCAGGGGATGAAGTCGTCCATGGTCTGTACGTCCTCGGCACCGTCGAGCACCAGGAGCCAGCCGTCCCGCACGGCGAGGTGGTCGCGCACCCGCAGCGCGTCGTCCTCGACCCGTTCGCCGCGCGCCAGCCCCAGCCGTCCCGCGAGCTGCGCCAGTTGGGTCAGCGCCGTGGCGTGGTCGCGTGCCGGGACGACGACCACGATGTCGTAGTCCCGCCGGTGCTCCTGCGCGTACCGCAGCGCGATCTGGCTCTTGCCGAAACCTCGTGGCCCCAGCAACGCCTGGACGTTGCCGCCCGGTTCGGCGGGTGTGCGGTGGAAACGGGCGTGCAGCTCGTCGAGGATCTCCCGGCGCCCCACGAAGTGCGAGTCGACCGAACGCCCGTGGAACTGCTCGATGCGCACCGTCGGCTGTCCCACCGGCGCGAGCTCCCGGGGCTGCCGCGGCAGACCGATCAGGTCCTGCAGCCGGCCCAGCTCTTCCCGGTCCAGCTCCGCGTACCAGCGTTCGACCAGACCGGCGGTCAGTACGCTGGACCCCTCCGCCTGATGGTGCTCGACGACGATCCCCACCAGACGGCCACCGCTCCACACCGCCGCTCCGGACATGCCTTCCCAGGGAGAATGCGCGGGGTCCGCGTCGTGCGGCGGTGACTTCAGGGTGAACTCGAGCTTGCCCTCCCGCCGGTTGGACAAGGTCGAGGCCTCACCCCGCGCGTGGTGGGACTCGCGGAACCGGGGTACCGAGCCGTCGGGCCCGGGATGCCGGGACGAGCGCATCTTGAACAGCGGAAAGCCCAGGGCGTCGCACTCGACGACCCCCTCCTCCTGGATCCGTCCGTAGCGCACCGGCGCGAAGCCGGAGGCATCCGTGTCAGGGACGTGATCGTCGGCCCGGGGCGGGCCGGCGAGCCTGAGCACGGCGATGTCCGCGGCCTCGTTCGACCAGACCAGCTCGGCGTCCACGTCCTGGGTCGTGCCCACCCGGGGCACCGACCGGACCATGACGGCGGGCGCGCCGCGCACGACGTGCTCGGCGGTCAGGACCAGGTCCCGGGTGACCCGGTAGCCCGAGCCGCGCCTCCCGCCACGGCCGGGATGCAGGGTGACCACCTGCACCGCCCGTGCCGGATCCAGTGCCATGGATCTGCCCGCGTCGGCACTCACTCTTCGTCCGGGGCGGCCCGGCCCGCCACCATCGGCGTCCGGTCCGACCCCACCAGTCTCGGCTGCAGGGTCAGCTTGACCAGCTGGGTCCCGGACCGGCCGGCGCCCGCCTCGGCGCCCGCCTCCACCACCCAGAAGCGCACCTTCGCCCCGTTGCTGCTCCTGCGCTCGAGTTGGACCGACACCTCCAGCTCGATCGTCCCCAGTTCGAACTGGAGCAGCTCACCGTCCGCCGAGCGGATCGCCGATTCGAGCTCGTCGCGCAGATCCTTGATGACACTGGCCAACTCGATCACACCGTTCCCCCTCGTACTCGTGCCCGAGCGTCGATCGGTCCATGACTGTACGGAACACCGCAGAGGGGGCTCAACCTGCTTGACACAGCTGGTGAATTCGGCTGCCGGACGTCATCCGCGGGCCGGAGCTCTCAGGCCGACAGCATCCGCCGGGAGCCGCCGTTCCGTTCCTGCCAGGCGGCGCGGTGCGCGCGGGCCGTGGCCTCGGCGCGGTGGCGGGCGGCGGCCGGGACCGGCAGTCGGCACAGGCCGTCCAGGGTGTGGAGCATGTGGTCGGCGAAGCGCCGGCCCAGGGGGGTGAGCCGGCCCGAGCCCAGGGTCACCAGCGTCGCCTCCCTGGCCGCCAACCGCCAGCGCGCGAACTGCACATGGGCCTCCGTGCGCAGCCCCGGGTCCGGTTCCGTCTCGCCCCGCCGGGCCCAGAAGCGGGCCACGCCCAGATGGGCGTAGGCTCCGTGGAACAGGCCGAGCAGCGGGCGCGGGTCGGGGCGCCAGGGGGCGTAGAAGCGTTCCGGGCCGGGCTCCAGCAGGTCGAACAGGTGCAGCAGGGCGGCGAACTTGTTGTGCTGCATCTCGTGCGTCATGGTCACCGCGAACCCCGTCGCCGTCGTCGGCCGGGACATCGCCACGCACCCGAACGTCTCCGCGCTGCTGCCGCTGACGGTTCCCTGACCCGTACCGGCCAACGGCACCAACTGGCGTGGTCCTGAGGCTAGTTCCTCGTACACGTCCGGATGGTCCGCCCGCAGCAGCGCGCAGGCCTCCCGGGCCGCCGTCACCCAGCGGTGGATCTCGTCGGCGTCCAGGTCGTCGGGGTGGTGCACCGCGTTCGGGAAGCCGGGCTGGTCCAGGACGTCCAGCAGCAGCGGGGTGCCCGGAGCCAGGGTCTCCAGCGGGTACGCGCCGTGCCAGCGGCCTTCGCTGCGGTGGGGCGACGCCGGTACCGGCACCGCGGGGCCGCCGGGGGGCCGGCCGGTCAGGGAGACCAGGGCCCGGCCGGCCGTGTCGACGCGTACCACGGCCTGCCCGCCGCGGTGGGCGGCCGGGAAATGGGCCCGGCCGAGCGAGGGCAGGGCCGCCCAGGCACCCTCCACCGGCCACTCCACCCGCGCCGCCAGCCCCGCGCGTACCGTCGCGGCCGCGGCCAGCGCCGTGTACCGGCCCATCGGCACCCGAAGGGACGGCCGCGCCTGCTCCCGCCGCCGGGTCAGCCGCGTGAGCAGCCCGAACAGGGCGGGCCCGGCCGCCGGATGGGTCAGCACGGCCGCCGTCGCCCCGGGATCGGCGCGGGTGGCGGCGGCGAACAATTCCCAGGCGCGTGCCGCCTCCTCGGCCACCGGGCCCCCGGCCTCCCGGGCCGCGGTCGTGACGGCGTACGCGCCGGCCAGGCGGCGACTGTGCTCGGCGCGGGCCAGGAACCGCAGGGCCTCGGCTCCGCCCGCGCCCTTCGCGACCGCGTCGAACAGCGCGCCCGGCATCCGGTGCGGCGACGGCGTCATGCCACTCCCGCGCCCGCCGCGCACGAGGCGCCCGGCGTGCCTGCCTCGCCCGCCGTGGCCGCCCCGGCCACCGCGCCGCCCTCTGCCGGCCCGACCGCCGTGGAGCCGGCGCCCGTGGAGCCGGTGGCCGTCAGGTCGGTCCGCAGGCGGTGCCGCACGCGGCCGATCAGTTCGGTGAGTTCGGCGCAGTACACACTCGGGTTGGCGAACCCCGTGTCGCGCCGGTAACGCGTCGCGTAGTGGCCGCCGCCGCACACGCGGTGCAGCGGGCAGGCCCGGCACCGGGCGCACAGACCGGCGGCCCCCCACTGGCGCGCCGCGACGCCCGGATGGCGCAGGAGGTCGTCGAAGGAGTGGTGCCGCACGTCGAGTCCGGTGCGGGTGGCGCCCGCGTACGCGGTGCGCAGGGTGTCGTCCTGGGCGAGGGAGCCGTCCGTCTCCACCACCGCGTAGCGCACGGGGGACAGGCCGAGCGACTCCGTCTGCGGGGTGGCGCCGAGCAGCAGCGCGAGCAGGTCGTCCAGGAGCCGTACCCGGGTCTCCCGGGCCGGGGCGCCGTACCAGCGCTCGAAGACGGCCCACAGCCAGTCCGCGTACGGGGTACGCCGCCCGGCGGGGTCCAGTCCCGGCGGCGGGGTGTGCCAGTTGCCCAGCGGGAGCAGGAAGTCGACGGCCGGCGGCCGGTGGGCGAGGAGGTCCTCGTAGCAGCGCACCGGGTCGTTGCGCAGGTCGATCGTGCACAACAGCGCGCCGAACAGCGGGCGGTAGGCGTCCTCGGCGAGCAGGCGCAGCGCCGTCCGTACCCGGTCGTGGCTGCCGCGGCCGTCCGCGCCGCGCCGGTGCCGGTCGTGCGCGGCCCGCCCCCCGTCGGTGCTCACGCCGATGCGAAGTCCCAACTCACCGCACAGGTCGAGGCGTTGCCGGGTGAGTCGTATCCCGTTCGTCTGCAGCGACAGGTGCAGGCGTATTCCCTCACCGAGCGTCTCGCGCAACACTGCTACGACACGGGCGAGTTGGGCGTCCCCGACCAGCAGCGGCTCGCCGCCGTGGAGCACCACGGCCGCCTCCGTCGTGCCGTGCGCGGACAGGTGGGCGGCGATGCGTTCGGCGGTGCGGGCCAGCGTTGCCGGGGTCATGCTGCGTGGCTGGGAGCGCCAACTCTGGTCGTGGGAGCGGTACATGTAGCAGTAGTCGCAGGCGAGGTCGCAGCGGCTGTGCACCTTCAGGACGAAGGAGTGGAACGGGTACGGCACCCAGCCCGCGGCCCGCGAGGCCGCCACGTCGGCGTCCCTCGGCCAGGGCGGCTCGGCATGGAGCAGTGGCGGTCGACTCATCCGCTTCCCCCCGAGGACGTACGCAGCGGACCAGGCCCGGCACGGTCGGCGGCGCACTCTGTTCGACCAGTATTCGTTCGCGGTGCGGTCGGCGTCAACATCACGAATGAGTCAACGGAACCCCCGCGGAGGGCAGTTGCCGAAGTCCGGTACGCTCCGGCCGCTGCCGCCGGAGCGGGCCCCGGCGTTACGCTGAAAGGGCGTTCCCGTAGCCTGCCGGACCGGCAGGCGCCCGGAGGGCCGCTGCGGCGGTCCGCGAGACCTCATGGAGTGGACACCATGGCAGCAGCCGAAGGCGTCACCCCTGGTGAGGCCCTGGCCGACGGGGGCGCCGAGCCGGTGCCCGACGTGGAGTCCGCCGTGCTGGACCTGGCCGCGCTCGCGCCCGACGACCTCGCCGCCCTGCCGGATTCCGTGCTCGGCGCGGTGGTGCGCCGGGTGTACGCGGGCTGTGCGGAGGGCGATCCGTTCGTCACCGGGCACAAAGAAAGCGCATGACCGCCCGGTGGGTGGAGCGGCTCTATACTCTGACCGTCACACGTGTCCGTTTTGTTGGCATATCTGATTGGTTCCGTCCGCTTCGGCCATCGTCCCTGCGCTCGCCTCGGCCGTCGCACCAGTCGCTCGTGCCGCCGCACCTGCCGTACCTGCCGTACCTGTCGCACCTGCCGTACCCGTCGTTCCTGTCGCCGTCCCTGTAGCGCCGCGCCGAGCGGAGAGGTCATGCCAGACGTCAACCCCCTCGACCGCCCAGGTCCTTTCGCCGTCTTCCTCGCGACCTCGGAGAACCTCGGTCTGAGCACCACCCTGCGCAACGCCGCCGACGTCCTCGCCGAGGCCAACCGCAGCGTCCTGCTGGTCAACGGCCGCCGCACCGCCGACGGGCCCGCCGTCCCGCTGCGCCGGCCCGCACCGGGCGAGGTCCGTACGGTCACGATCGGCGGCCCCGCGCTCGCGGCCCTCGCCGCCGACCCCGTCGCCGCGTCCTACGACCACGTCCTGATCGAGGCACCGGTCCCCGACACACCGGAGGCGGTGGAGGCGACCCGGGTGGCCGCGTACGCCGACGCGCTGGTCATCTGTTTCGCGATGACCGCCTGGTCCATCGACGGAGCCGCCGCCCTCGCCGAGGTCCTGACGGTGCGCCGGACCGACGGCCGCGCCGCACGGCTGCTCACCCTCGGCCTCAAGAGCGACGTCGCCGTCCACGACCGGCTGCGCAACGCCCGAGAGCGGGTGCGCCGCAAGTTCGGCCCGATCGCCCGCACCCTCGGCGACGGCGACATCCCCTTCCTGGAGATCCCGTACAACCCGATGTACCAGGACAGCCTCAGCCTCGCCGTCGAGGCCGAGGAGGCCGGGACCGTCACCGGGCTGCGCCCGTACTACGAGCGGCTCGCCGAGTGGCTGCGCGACCGCCGCACCGCACGGCTGACCGATGTCACCGTCGTGCACTCCACCCGGCACGCGCCCTGGGCCGCCTGGCTGCGCGACCGGCTCGCCGCGCAGGGGGTGCGCACCGAACTGCGGCGCGCCGACACCTACACGGGTGAACGCCCCGACCCCGGCGGCGCCCTGCTGTTCGTGTCCCCCGACGGCGCCGACGACACGTTCCTCGCCCAGATCGGGGCGCTCTCCCACACGGACGTACGCATCGTGCTGGTGGACGAGCCGTTCCCGCAGACCGAGGCCGCCCACCACGAGCGGATCGACCTGCGCGGCACCACCGAGGACGAGGCGCTGCGACTGCTCCACACCGGTCTCGGACTCGGTGCCGCCGAGCACACCGCCCCGCGTGCCGCGGCGCGCTTCCCACGCCTGCCCGAGACCACCAACGTCGCCCCGCGCGGCGGCGGCTTCACCGACCGCGGCGAACTGCTCGCCCGGATCGACGGGTCGCTGCGCGACGCCGGCGGCGACGGGGCCTGCCTGGTGCTGCACGGGCCTAGTGGCTGGGGCAAGAGCGAGGCCGCGCACGAGCTGTGCCACCGCTACGGCGCCGGCTACGACGTGGTGTGGTGGGTGCGCTCCTGGGAGCGCCCGCGCGTCGAGCGCGCCCTCGCGCGGCTGGCCGTCCGGCTGGGCAGCCCCGAGGACCGGCTCGCCACCGGCGGCGACGACGCCGGTGTCTCCCGTCTGCTGACCCGGCTGTCGCGCCCCGACGACGACCTGGGCAGCTGGCTCCTCGTCTACGACGGGGTCACCGACCCCGCCACCCTGCACGGACTGCTGCCCGTACCGCACGAGCGCGGGCACGTCCTGATCACCAGCCGGCTGCCACCGCGGCCCGAGCCGGGTGCCGAGCCCGCGGCCCCGGGCCCGGACGCCGAGCACCCGGCCGACCCGCCGCACGGGACTCCGGCGGATCCGCCCGCCGCCGCCCCCCGCGCCCGCACCGGACCCGAACCCCGCCCCCCGCACCTCACCCCCCTGGCCATTCCCCCGATGACCCCGGAGGAGAGCCGCGCGCTGCTCGCCGACCGGGTTCCGGAGATCACCGAGCAGCAGGCCGGACAGCTCGGCAACGTCGTGGACTTCGTGCCGCACGCCCTCCACCTGGCCGCCCACTGCCTGGCCGAGCGTGCCGCGGTCCACCGCCGCGAGGACCACATGAACCCGGACGCGGCGCTGCGCGCCGCCGTCGGCGACGTGCTGGCCGAGTACCGGGCGGGCAAGACCGAACTGCTGCGCCACAGCGAGGGAGTGGCCCCGGTCGCGGTGATGGTCCGCGTCGCCCGGCGGGTCGCGCAGTCCACCCCGGGGGCCGCCGCCTGGCGCGCCGAGAGCCCCGAACGCGACGCCCTCGGCTGGCTGTTGGACGCAGCCTCCCTGCTCACCGGCCGCGGCATGGGTCTGGAACTGCTGCGCTCGCGCCGCATCCTGTCCGAACTGGCCCGCGACGACGACGCCGACCGGCCGGCCTCCACCGCGAACCCCCGGCACCCCGACGACGTACAGCTGCCCGACGAGCACATGGTGAGCGTCGCCCTGTGGGCACTCGCCCGGGTCGGCCTCCTCGACGTCGACTTCGACCGCGCCGAACAGCCCCTCGCCCAGCACCACGGACTGCGCGACCTGATCAGGGCCGGCATGGCCGACGCCGACCGGCGCCACATCGAGTCGGTGCTGCGCGGCATCCTCGCCGAGTACGCCCCGCAGGAGGTCCAGGACCTGCCCGCCGACTGGGCCCGCGAGGTGTACTCGCTGCGCCTGTGGGAGGACCCCAGGCCCCGGGTGCGCCGCTCGCTGCTGCGCCACCTCGGCGCGCTCGGCCGGCGCGCCGAGTCCGCCGACCTGGACCGGCTCCTGGAGATCGCCGGACTGGCCCGCACCTGGTGGCGCGCCGACGACGACGAACAGTCCCCCGAGTACCTGCGGCTGCTCAACTTCACCGCCCGCGCCCACCGCCTGCGCGGCGACTACGACACCTCCCGCCGCCTCGCCCAGGAGGCGCTCGCGGGACACCGCAGGCTCCTGGGCACCACCCATCCCCGCACCCTGCTGTCCGCCGACTCCTACGCCGCGACCCTGCGCGCCGTCGGCCGGTTCGACGACGCCCTGCTCCAACTGCGCCCCGCGCTGGAGCAACTGGAACTGCTGCTCGGCTGGAAGCATCCCGCCACCCTCCAGGTCGAGCACAACGTGGCCCTCACCGAGGCGCTGACCGGACGGGTCGCCCGCGCCCTCACCCGTCTCCAGGACCGCTTCCGCTACCGGCAGGCGGTCGGCGGCGCGGACGACGAGGTCGCCTGGGAGAGCGCCGACCTGCTCGCCTACCTCTACCGCTCGGCAGGCCGCGCCGGCGAGGCGCACGACCTGCTGCGCCAGCGACTGCGCCGCCACGGCGACGTCTGGGACGGCGACCGGCTCAACACCGAGGTGGGCCTGGCCGTCAGCGAACGCAGGCTCGCCGACGGCTTCCCGGCCGTCAAGGATCCCCGCTACGGCTACGAACTCGCCCACGAGCGCGACCAGCGGGCACTGCGGGTCTACATCGGCCGGTTCGGCCCCGACCGGTTCGACACCCTGCGCTGCCGGTTCAGTTACGCCGCCGACCTGCACGCCCTCGGCAAGGCGGACGAGGCCGAGACCCAGGCCCGGCAGTGCGGGGACACCCTCGCCCGGCGGTTCGGCGCGGGCCACCCGTACACCGCCCTGTCCCAGGTGCGCCACGGCGTGTATCTGCGCGCCACGGGCGAGACGCGGCTGGCCGAGGAGGTGGGCCGCGGCGCCCTGAACCTCCTGGGCCACAAGCTGGGCCAGGCCCATCCCTGGGTCGCCGCCGCGGAGAACTCCCTGGCCGCCACGCTGGCCGCCGCCGGACGGACCGACGAGGCGGCCGAGCTGGCCGGGACCGCGCTGACCCGGCTGCGCGACCTGGGTGTCGCGCACCGCCCCGACGGACGCCGGGTGAGGCAGCACCTCGACCGGCTCACCGCGACCGGATCCGCCCGCCCGGCGCCCCCGTCGGGCTACGACATCGATCTGGAGCTGCCCGACGTGTAGTGCACCACCGCGACCGGAGCCGGAAGCCGGTACCGGCCGGCCGCAAGCAGCCCGCACTCACCCACCGAAAGGCGAGCACCCGTGGCAGCTCCCGCACAACGACGCACCGACACGCTGAAGGAGTCGCACTGGGCCGACAAGCGTCACGGCCGGATCACCGCCCTGTGCGAGGAGGAGGTCGCGCGGACACCGCAGATCCGCTCCCTGTCCCACTACAGCAACGGCATCCTGGACTTCACCGTCTTCCGCGTCCCGCGTGCCCCGCTCAGCAGCCTGGTCGTCGAACTGGGCGACGAGGACGAGAGCGAGGCGCTGCCAGGCAGCCGGCTGCTGCTGTGCGCCCAGGACCTGGGCACGGTCCTGCGGCCGCTGGGGACCGGCGAGTTGATGCGCACGGTCGTCGCCAACACGCGCGGCGGCCTGTGGGGCGGGCGGGCCCGCCCCGGTGAGTTCCTGGCCGCGGTGACGGACCTGCCCGACGGCGTCCCCGCCATGGACGCCGCCATGAACCGGCTCGTCACCCGGATCCGTACCGAAGTGCACTCGCTGCCCGACGAGTTGCCCGGCGGCGACCCCGACGCGAAGGCGTACCGGCGCACCACGGTCGAACCGGACGGCCCGCACGTCGACTTCGGCACGGCCGCCGAACCCGACGTCGGGTACGAGGAGCGGCTGCGCGGCCTGTGGCACACGCACGTGAACACCACCGACCTCCAGTACGCGGGCTACTACCGCGACTGGGCACTGGTCTGCGTCGGCGACGTGTTCGACGCGCATGAACTCGGGCCGCGTTTCATCGACGTCAGCGTCCGCACCCGGCGCACCGCCTACCGGGACCTCTCCCGCAGCCTGCGCGGCCATCTCGTCCGGCTCACCGACGCGCTCGCCCTGGTCGCCCCGCCCGAGCACGGCCGCGCCCCCGTGGACCGGCTCGTCCTCGACGTACAGGAGGGCGCCGTGTACGTGCACTGGACCTCGGCGGGCGCGTTCCTCCTGGGCGTCACCCTCGACCAGCGCCAGGTCGAGCACGCCGAACACGGGTTGCAGGCACTGGCACGCGCGGTCGGCGGCATCGTCCCGCCGCCGAGGTGACGGGCGGCCCCGTCGCGTCACCCCGCGACGGGGGCCCGGACCCGTCGCCCGGCCGGCTCCCCGCCCGGGACCGGTCCGCTTCCGCGGGCCCGTTGCCCGCCCGGCTCAGGGCACCGTGCTGAGGGAGCCCCAGACCTCCTCGGCGAGCACCTCCACGGCGCGCGCGGGCGTCAGCGGGTGCTGCGGTTCGGCGCCGCCCAGCAGATGCACCGGCAGCACCTCGACGGCGCACTCGTACTCCCGGCAGATCCGGCGCAGTTCGCCGAGCTGGTGCTCGGTCGGCGCACCCGGCAGCGCACCGCGCGCCCAGGCCGCGACCGAGCCCCGGAAATCCTCGGTCAGTTCCCGCACCAGGGTGGCGCAGCCCAGGACGCTGAGATCGGCGGGCGTCGCCGCGACCCGCCGGTTCACCGCCCGGCCCGCCACCCGCCGTGTCACCGTCTCCAGCATCGCCAGCGCGTCGCGGAACCTGCGTCGTACCGGAACCGGCAACTCGGCCGCCTCCGACTCGGGTTCGCCTCCGGGCCCTGCGGTCGCCGGGGCGGTCCCTCTCGGCACGTTCTCCAGTGCCAGCGCCGCGACGGCACGGCGCAGCTCCTCGAGCTGGGCCGCCTGCTGCTGCTCCAGATCGCGCCGCATCCGTTCGCCCAGCTCGGCGAGGTCGCCCTCCCGCTGCTCCTCGACCAGACGGCGTTCCAGTTGCAGCAGCGCCTCGTGCAGGGTCTGCGCGAACCCGCCCTGCCGGTACACCAGCGGCCGGGATCCGATCGACCGCCCGAGCCGGTCCTGCATCGCCTGCGACACCAGCCCGTTGACCACGAGCAGCGCCTCGAACCGCCCCGGGCGCACCGCGCTGCGCAGTCCGTGGACATGGGCCGCGATGCGTTCGGCGTCGTCGGCGAGCAGCACCGAACGGGTATGGATCACCGCGATATAGGCGTTGGGGGCGGGCGACAGCCAGTGCACCACCTCGTCCCGGCCGCCCGGCGAACGCGACAGCCGGGCCGGCACCGGATCACGAGAGGCGATCCGCCACTGCCCGAGGTCCAGCGCGTCGTGCACGTCGTCGAGGACCTTGCGGTACGACACCCGCTCGTGCAGTTGCCGTACCGCCGTCAGCATCGTGGCCCCGGTCACCCGGCGCACCACCAGCCGCCGACGGCCGCCCGGGGCGCCGTGATCCCCGGACCCGGGCCCGGGCAGGGAGCCGGCTTCCGCGGACTCCGCGTCCTCCTCGCTGAGCTGCCAGGCCTGCCGGCACACCTTGAGCACCTCGCGCGGCACGCCCTCGGTCAGCTCGTGCAGCAGCCGCAGCGCCTCCTCCTCGAACGGCCCCGTGTCCGGTGCCGTCCCGGCCACCTCCCTCTCCACTGCCCCCGTCCCCGCCGCCGTGCCCGCCCGCGCGCCCGCTCCCGTCCCGGCGCCCACACCGCTCGCCGCGAGGTATTCGGCGACCAGCTCCCGGGTGTGCTCGTCGCTCAGCCCCGTCGGCCACAGCTGCACCACCCGCTCGTGCATACCGGCCCGCAGCGCCCGCAGTCCCTCCGGCGAGGTGCAGAACACGAGCAGACCGCCATGGCTCGTGTAGATGTTGACGAGACGCTCGAAGGCGTCCATGAAGGTGCGCCGGTTCTCCTCCGGCCAGTCCAGCACCTTCTCCAGGGAGTCGAGCAGCAGCACGTAGGCGGTGCCGACCCGGCCGTGCAGGAAGCCCTGCACCGCCAACGCGTCGAACACCCGGTCGATCCCGGTGGTGGTGGCCGCCCCGCTGCCGGAGGGGCCGATCGCCTCCGTGATGCCCCGCTCGCGCAGCGGCTCGGCCGGTTCCTCGCCGCCGAGCCAGTCCCACACCATCCGTTTGAACGACGGCTCCAGCAGCAGCGCCAGCGCGGTCGCGAACCTGCGGTGCTCCGTGACCTCGCCGAGCGTGCCCCGCAGATCGGCGTGGATCACCTCGGGGTCGTAGCGCAGCGCCGCCACCACCTTGTCCGGATCGAGCGCGCGTTCACGCAGTCCGGTCGCGATCTCCTGGAGGGTTTCCCGGCGCGGATCGTCCCCCTGCGCGCCCACCCAGCCCGCCGTCACATAGGCGTAGTAGTTCCGCACCAGCTCCTCGAAGGCCTGACGGCCCTGCGCCGAGTCGCCGGGACCGCGCAGCCGGTCGCGGTAGAGCCGGCCCATGTCCTGCGCCGGCTCGTCCACGATCCACATCGCCGCCTCGGAGTGCCGCTCGCGCACCGCCTGGTACGTACGCCGCAGCGCGTGGCTCTTGCCGAGGCCGAACCCGCCCACCAGGGCGATGGCCCGGCCGCGCCGGCCGGGGGCGGCGGGCGGCGCGAAGTAGTCGTCGACGAGCGCCCGGAGGTCCTGCACCAGCGGGGTGGTGATGTGCGCGTTGCCCGAGTCGGCCCCTCGGACCGATGGATCTCCCAGGTCGGACGCCGGACCGAGGCGCACGACCGGGATCAGCGGGAAGGGGTTCTCGTGCCAGATGTCTCCACTGTCTGGGGCCACGATGGCACTCCTCGTGTGTCCGGTTTCGGCTTCCGAGCGGCGGGCGGGTGCGGGGATCACTGCGGGTGGGTGCCGCGGAGGATCGGGTGGGTACGGGGCCGGGCGGCCGCCGGGCCGGGGTTCAGGTGCCCGGCGGGGGAGGGGGCTGTCTGGGCACCGGCCCGGCACCGGCCGACGGGTTGCGGGCCATGGCCGTCACGTCGAGGACGGGGGCGCCGAGGTCGGCCGCCGTGACCCGGACCTCGCCGCCGGTACGTCTGCGCTCCTCGGCGATGCTGAAGTACCGCTTGCGCAACTGCCGTACGTCGGACCTGAGCCAGGCCCCGGAGTGGACCGGCGCGTCGGGATCGGGATGGTCCCCGCGGGCGGCCTGACTGAACTTCACGGTGTCCTCCGAGGTGAGGCTGCCGAGTTTCAGATGGGTGAGCGCGCTGTTGGGCCAGATCTCGGCGACCACCTCGTGTGCCCGGTCGGGATCGTGGTGGCACACCTCGACGAACAGTACGATTCTGCTCCGCGCATGTTTCAGACAGGTCCTCAGGAAGTCCGTGCGCACCGAACCCATGCCGTCCCGCCAGTCCATGTGCGGTATCAGCACCAGCAGCAGCGCGTCCTGCTGCGCGAGCAGTCTGCTGAGCAGCTTGAACGCCTCGTGGACTTCCGTTTCGGCGCGCACCCGTTGCAGCGACTTCTCGGGGATCAGGTCGCCCAGCTCGTCGACGATCTTGTTGCGCAGGGCGGTGTTGATGTCCTGCGTCGACGCGAACTGCCCCCGCGCGTCCGTGCTGATGCCGTTCGCGCGATTGTCGTAGCCGCCGGTCATCGCCACGTAGGGCGTCGGCGGCTGGATGACTCCCGCTCGGCCCGCGCCCGGCCGGGGCTGCTGCCTGAAGTGCTCCAGGTACTGGTGGGCCAGGTGCACACACCGGTGGATCAGGGTGGTCTTGCCCATGCCGACCGGTCCCGTGACCACGACCAGATGGCCCGTGTCCACCTTCGGCAGGATCATCTCCGGCAGCCTTCTCAGGCACTGTTCGAACTGGTTCACCTGATCCAGGGCGTGATCGACGTCCACCCACTGCCCGGCGTGGCTCTCCTCCACCCACGGCACCAGCGGATGGTCGTCCAGCAGCGGAGGGGGCAGCCACGGCAGACTGTCCCTGCTGCCGGGCACGTAGACGCCGTACGGGTTGTCCTGGACGCCGCCGTGGGGATCGTTCTGCACCGGCCCGGTCATACGGCCGCTCCCGGTGCCGTGCGCCCGACCCGCCATTCAAGCACGGTGCGCAGGGCCCAGTGCACGGCGCCGCGGTCGAGGTCCGACACCGTGCGCAGCACGAGATCCACGGCCTCCCCGGCCTCGCGCACCTCACCGGCCCGGCCCTCCGGGCCGAGCACCACGCCCTCGCGCGAGGCGGGCAGCGGTCCGGCCAGCGGCAGCCGCTCGACGGCGCGTGCGGCGGCCCGTCGGCGCGCCGCCGGACCCGGTATCTGGAACAGCGTCCCGGCCAGGGCCTCACGCGTCGACCGTACGGCGGCGTGATCCGCCTCCGGGTCACTCCCGTAGGCGGCCAGATACGTGCGCGCCGCTCCCCGGAACGCCGCCTCGTCGGTCCGCAACCGCTGCCTCGACAGGCGCCGTTCGGACGAGACCCGCTCGGAGAACTGGCCACCCAGGGTGAGCAGCGCACCCGCCGCCAGCGCGGGCAGCCCCTTCAGGAACGCCTCGAACCAGCCGTCCTCGGCGCCGGATCCCCGCGCGGCCGGCGCGCCGGAGTCGGCCTCGGCCGCCATCAGCGCGGAACAGGCCCGCGTGAAGTCGTCCGTACGCCGATCCGCCCACTGCCGGAGCGTCATCCGCCCACCGGCCGCCGCGACTCCTGCCGACGCCGTCGGCCCCGCGGAGCCCGTGGCACCCGACGGTCCTACGGAGCCCGTGACACCCGACGGTCCTACAGAGCCCGTGGCACCCGTCGGCCCCGCGGAACCCACCGGCCGTACGGGCTGTACGGAGTCCTGTCCCGCCGCGCCGCCCGGCGTCAGCAGCCCCAGCGCCACGGCGGCCGCGACGAGGCCGTCGCGGTGCGCGTCCGACAGGCAGTACACCAACCGCACGTCCCGGTCGTCGGACGCCGACGGCGCGGCGGACGCCGGAGCGGCGCCGGCCGCCAGCAGCAGCGCCGTACCGCAGACCGCCGCGCCGTGGACCGCCGCCGCGTAGGCCGTGAACCCGTGAGCTCCGCGCACAGGGGACCGTGGGCCGCGCGGAGGAGCGGTGGCCCGTTCCGCCGGCCGGACGCCGGGCGGACGGCCACCCCTCGGCGCCTCCCGTCGGCCGTGTCCCGTCCCCTGCCTCATACGCCTCTCCCCGTCCCGGCCGCTCCGTCGCTCGGTAGCACCGGTGCTCCGTACGCCCTGCCGATCCTGCCGGTCGCTCCGGTCCCGGCGGTCCTGCCCGGACCGCCGGCGTCGCCGCCGCTCCCGCTCCTGCCGCCCTTGCCGCTCCTGCCGCCGTCTCCGTACGACTCCTCCCGTTCCGTGGCTACGCCACCGACTTCTTGTCGATCGTCCTGCGCTCCCGTACGAGCCGACGCGCGTCGGCCGCCTGGGGTTCCTCGGCGAGGACAGGACAGGGGACGGGGGCCGAACGGGCCAGCAGGGCCTGCGAGATGCCGTGCAGCACGTTCACCGTGACGACGGCGGGACCCACCGTGGCCGCCGTACCCGGGAAGTCACGCTCCAGGGTCAACGCGATCAGCACGGCCGTGATGCCGTTCTGCTGTCCGAGGCCGAGCGCGATCCGGTCGCCGCGCTCCAGATCCCGTACGAACAGGGGCATCACCACGAGCGCCACCACCGCCTGCGCCCCGAAGGCCGCCGTGCCCAGGACGAATCCCGGCCACCAGGCCACCCCGTGGGCCAACAGCAGCCCGAGCGCCAGGAACGCGGCGAGGAACGCACCGCCCACCGCACGCTCCAACCCCTTCGTCAGGACGGTGGACCGGACCACCAGCCCGGCCAGGGCCACCGCGAGCATCAGTTGCTGCGCCGCCGCGAGCACCAGCATCGCCACCACGAGCAGGACCGTCGCGGCGGCTCCGACCCGTCGCAGGGCCCCGGCCCGTCGCAGGGCCCCGGCCCGTCGCGGCGACCCGGCATCGCGCACCACGGCCGTCATCCGCCGTCCGGCCCACCACAGCGTCAACACCCCTGCCAGCAGCGCCGCGTTGAGACCGAGTCCGGTCAGATAGCCGCCCCCGCCGTCGCCCGACACCGCGGGCGCGCCCGTGTGTCCCGCCGCCGTGTACGCGTATCCCGCGAGGTAGAGGGTCAGCAGCACGGTCATCGGATCGTCGAAGGACGCCCACGCCGTCAACAAGGACCGGGCCCGCGGCGACATCCGTCCGTTGCGGCCGAGCGCGGCGACGGACAGCGGGTCGATCTGGGCCACCGCGATGCCCAGCACCAGCGCCTGGGGCCGGTGGAACACCAGCAGCATCGTCCCGGCGATCAGGGCCGCCTTCAGCAGCACCCCCACGGTCACCGCGGCCAGCACCCCGGTCAGGTCGGCCCGCAGCGCGTCGAGGTCGATCGCGTACGTGCTCCCGTACAGGCCGACGGCGAGCAACAGGCCTGCACCGAAAAGGTATCCACCCGAGTCGACCAGGGCCGAGGTGTCGACCAGGAGCCCGATCACCGCGCCCGCCACCAGCGTGCCCGCCGCGCCCACCACGACGACGGGAACCGACTCCGGCCGCCGACGCCAACGGGCACGCCCCGCTGTCGTCATGGCTCGTCCCCCCTCCGTTCCGCGCCCGCACGGTGTCGGCACGGCCGAGGACGCACCGCGCGCACGCCACCGTCGGCCGCCGCGCGAACCTCGTCGTGGGGCAGGTGAATGCTAGGGGGCCGAGATACCGCACGGAAGCACGACACAAGCCTCACGTAAGGTAGTTGACATCCCCCCTGGCCCGCGTGGTCGCACGGGACGGCCTCGGCGCCGCACCGCCTTGTATGCACGATGCCCTTCGCGGGCCGTCACCGAACACGGAGCGCCGGTGAGCGAGCGTATCCGGTCGGATCGCGAGCGCCCGGGGCGAGATCCCGGGCGCTCCCCGGATGACCCGGGGAGCAAGCGATGTCACTCCAACTCGCTGGGCGCGGGCGCGGGAGTCTTCCCGGCCAGTACGTCCTGAAGATGCTGGGTGCCGAAGGTGATCGCGTTCGCGGTGCTGTCGTGACTGACGCCCTCCGTGCCGCCGTTGGTGACCGTGACCGCGTTGGGGCCCACCTGCGAGGCGGCGACGTCCAGGGTGAGGGTGACGGGCTCGCCGTTCGAGGTGCCCTTGACCGACACCGTCAGGCCCTGCCGGGTGTCGCCCGCCTTCGGCAGGGTCGCTTCCACGACCTGTACGGTCCTGTCGCCGCCGGAGCCCTTCACGGTGAACTGGGCGCACTTGTCGGCCAGACCCGCCAGCCAGCTCAGCGACTTGTCGAGGTCGGCCTTGCCGTAGGCCGCGGTCTGCTGGAGCAGCCGGGAGTTGTTCTGGGTGAACCCGACGAGCGCCGAGGCCCCCGACGGCTTGCCCAGGAGGTCCTCGCCGTAGAGCCCGTCGATCAGGCGCTGACAGTCGGCGGCGGCCGACTTGTCGGTGACGAACTGGGAGGCGTCGACCGTGCCGGTCAACAGGGTGTCGTGCCAGGATTTGGGGTCCTGCGCCCGGGTCCAGGCGTCCTCCACGTCGGCCGCGGTGATCAGCGCGGCCTCTGCCTGGGCCTGCGTGACGGCGGCGACCGTGGCCGACGGGCTGGGGGAGGCCTTCCCGGTCGCCGCGGCCGAGGTCGTGGCGCCCGAGCCCTCCGATTCACCGTCCGAGCAGGCGGCCGTGATCAGCAGCGTGCCCACCGCCAGGGCCGAGGCGAGGACACGGGCGGGTCGGGACGGGCGAGGGGTCATCACGGATGCCTCCTGAGGCCGAGGACGTTTCCTCGAGGTGCTGGGCTCCCTTTCCCTCCCACGGCACCACCGGCTCCGGCACCCGACCAGCGCACGGAGCCGAAAGGGTGAACGCGCACCGGACCCCACCCCACTGTGCCGGGCCGCCGCACGGCCACGGAAAATACGAGGTGACAGCGGCCGTGGCCGGGCATCATGGCTGTCCCGCCGCCACCCGTACGGGGGTGGTCCGGGGACGGCGCCCGTGGCCGCACGCACCGGCCCGCGCCGGTGAGACGACCACCATCGGGGGCCCCTGTGACCATGACCAACATCCTGCTGTCCGGCGTCGTCGGCTCGACGGCGTACGGGCTCGCCCGCGCAGGCTCCGACGTTGACCGGCTCGGTCTGTTCGCGGCGCCCACCGAGGACCTGCACGGCCTGCACGGCCCGAAGGAGTCCCACGTCAGCACGGCACCGGACCGCACCCTGCACGAGGCCGCGAAGTGGTGCAGGCTGGCGCTGGGCGGCAACCCGACGGTGATGGAACTCGTCTGGCTCCCCGACGAGTTGTACGAGGTCCGCACCCCGCTGGGCGACGAACTCATCGGCATCCGGCTGTCGTTCCTGAGCGCACCGAGGATCCGCGCCGCCTATCTCGGCTACGCCACCCAGCAGTTCAGGAAACTCCAGAACCGCAGCGCGGGACCGCTCTCCGACGAGGTCCGCAGGCGCACCGCCAAGCACGCCCGCCACCTCAAGCGGCTCTGCACACAGGGGTACGAGCTCTACGCGACGGGCCGGCTGACCATCAGGGTCGACGACCCGGAGGCCTACCACCGCTTCGGCGAGCAGGTCGCGGCCGACGCCGAGGCCGCGCTGCCCCTGCTGCGCGGGTTCGAGGAGGCCTTCGAGGAGACGCGCGGCGTACTGCCGGAGCGGCCGGACGAGACGGCGGCCGAGGCCTGGCTGCGGCGGGTGCGGAGGCAGTTCTGGGCGATCGAGCCCCGGGCGACGGGCTCCTGACCGCAGTGGGCAAGTCCTTGTGACCGCACGGAAAATGGCGTGCTCCGACGCCGTGGCTCTCCCTAGACTCACCACATCACGCGCCGACCGGCGGTACGGCGGCGCGTCGTCGTGACGAGCGAGGGGAGCCCGGCCGTGCGTGACCGCATCGCTGTCGTCGCTTCCCGTTCCCGGTACGAGGTGATCCTCGTGTCTCCGGCCGCCCGGTGCCCGCTGCGCGGCCGGCACCGGATGCCGTGACGAGACGACGTCCTCACGGGCCCTGCCCGTCGGCCTGACCCGCGGAACCCGCCGGCTTCGCGGAGCCTGGCGGCCCTGCCGGGCCCGCCCGCTCGTTCGAACCTGACGGTTCACCGAGCCTGGCGGCTCGCGGAGCCTGACGGTTCACCGAGCTTGGAGGCTCGCGGAGCCTGACGGTTTCACCGAGCCTGGCGGCTCGTGGAGCCTGACGGTTCACCGAGCTTGGCGGCTCGCGGAGCCGCCAAGCCGCGGGCACACCGACGTCCCCGTCCGGCCATCGCGCCGCCCTTCTCACCGTCGCCCCGAAAGGCCATGGGCCGTGCGTACCCACCTCAACCCTCACCTCACCGACCCGCTCGCCGTCGTCCGCAACCTCGGCATCCTCGCCCATGTGGACGCGGGCAAGACCACCCTCACCGAGCGGATGCTGTACACGACCGGCAGCACCCACAAGCGCGGTGAGGTCCACGACGGCACGACCGTCACCGACTTCGACCCCCAGGAACGCGACCGTGGGATCACCATCTTCGCCGCGGCCGTCAGCTGCGCCTGGGACGGCCACCGGATCAACCTGATCGACACCCCAGGACACGTCGACTTCGCCGACGAGGTGGAGCGCTCGCTGCGCGTCCTCGACGGCGCCGTCGCGGTGTTCGACGCCGTGGCGGGGGTGGAGCCGCAGAGCGAGTCGGTGTGGCGGCAGGCCGACCGGCACGCCGTACCGAGGATCGCGTTCGTCAACAAGCTGGACCGGGCGGGCGCAGACCTGGACACGGCCGTCGCCTCGATCCGGGCGCGACTGCACCCGGCCCCGCTGGTCGTGCAGCTGCCGATCGGTACGGAGGACGGCTTCACCGGCGTCGTGGACCTGCTGCGTATGCGGGCACTGACCTGGGCCGACGGCGACGACACGGCCCAGGAGGGGCCGGTGCCGGCGGACCTGCGCGAGGAGGCGGACCGGCGGCGGCGGGCCCTGGAGGAAGCGGTGGCCGAACTGCACCCGGGCGCGCTGGACGAGTTCTGCGCACGCTCGGCGCTGTCGGCGGCGACGCTGGCCGCCGCACTGCGCGACCTGACGCACAGCGGCGACGGCGTGGTCGTGCTGTGCGGCTCGGCCTACCGCAACCGTGGTGTCGAGCCGCTGCTCGACGCCGTCGTGGCCTATCTGCCGTCGCCGCTGGACGTGCCCGCCGTACGGGGTACGCACGACGGCGTGGCCCAGGAGCGGTCCGCCGACCCGGCGGCGCCGCTGGCGGCCCTGGTGTTCAAGGTGAACGCCACCCCGACGGGGCGGCTGACGTATCTGCGGGTGTACTCGGGAACGATCGGGAAGGGGGACGCGGTGATGGACGCGGGCGCGCGGCGCACCGAGCGCATCGGCCGCATCCTGCGGGTGCAGGCGGACCGCCGGACCCCGCTGGAGCGGGCGGTGGCGGGTGACATCGTCGCCGTGGTCGGCCTGAAGTCGGCCCGTGCGGGCACGACGCTGTGCGCTCCCGAGGCACCCCTCGTGCTCGAACCGCCGGGCGTCGCCGACCCGGTCGTCTCCGTGGCGGTCGAGGTCCGGAAGGGCACCGACACCGACCGGCTGGCCGCCGCGCTCGGCCGGCTGACCGAGGAGGACCCGTCGCTGGTCGTCCGTACCGACCCGGAGACGGGGCAGACGGTGCTGTCCGGCATGGGCGAACTGCACCTGGAGGTGGCGGTGGAGACGCTCCGACGTGCCCACGGCCTCGACGTCAACGTGGGCCGTCCGCGGGTGGCCCACCGCGAGACCGTCGTCCGCGGGGTCGCCGGGCTGGTCTTCCGCCATGTCAAACAGGACGGTGGCGCCGGGCAGTTCGCACATGTCGTCCTCGACGTGGAACCGATGGACCCGATGGATCCCACCGGTTCCGCGCCGGTCGGAGGCGGCGACGGCGGCGGGGGCTTCGAGTTCCGGTCGGCCGTGGTCGGCGGCTCGGTGCCGCGGGAGTACGTCCGCGCGGTCGAGGCCGGGTGCCGGGACGCACTCGCCGACGGTCCGCTCGGCGGGCATCCGGTGACCGGCCTGCGGGTGACGCTGACCGACGGGGCGACGCATGTGAAGGACTCCTCCGACACGGCGTTCCGCACCGCCGGCCGGCTCGCGCTCCGCGAGGCCCTGCGCGCCTGCGAGCTGGTCCTGCTGGAGCCGGTGGCCGAGGTCACCGTCACCGTGCCCGAGGACGCGGTCGGCTCCGTGCTCGGCGACCTCGCGGCGCGCCGCGGCCGGGTCACGGGCTCGACCGTACGGGCCGGTTCGGCGGTCGTCGGCGCCACCGTGCCGCTGGCCGAACTGTTCGGCTACGCGACCCGGCTGCGCAGCCGGACCCAGGGCCGCGGCACCTTCACGGCCCGGCCCACCGGGTACGCACCGGCGCCGGCACCGGTGACCGGATCGACACGGTAGGAGCCGCCGGAGGTACGGATCGCCGCGGTGGGAGCCGCCGGAGGTACGGATCGACACGGCGGCAGCCGTCGGCCGTACGGCGGTTCGCGCCACGAACCTCGGGTTCGTGGCGCGAACCGCCCGTCGCGAGGCCGCTGTTCGGGGCGCCCCCGGCTCCGTCGAAACACAACCGTTGCACAACACCCCCGAGACGGTCCCCGCGCAGGTCACAGCCTGTGCGACCGCTGTGCACAGCGGTCCGGCGCCATGGTTCGGGTCGGAGTCGCCGGGGAGACCCTGCCGGATGTCTTGACGTGTTCTTCTTCCGAGGTTTAACTCACGTCGTAAATTAAGCCATGAGGGGCTTCGGGAGTCGAACGGGGTGTCACTTCCGCGGCCTGCCTCGGGGTTCACGACTCCAGGAAAGGGACACCAGGAGCCATGCGCAGCATCCGAGCCGCGGCCGTCGGCGCCGTCACCATGTCACTCGCTCTCGCCGCCACGGCCTGCGGAGGCGGATCGGCGAACGGCGGCGGGTCCAACGACTCGCCGAAGACGCTCACCTACTGGGCCTCCAACCAGGGCGCCAGCATCGAGATCGACAAGAAGGTCCTCCAGCCCGAACTCGACAAGTTCGAGAAGCAGACCGGGGTCAAGGTCAAGCTGGAGGTGGTCCCCTGGTCCGACCTGCTGAACCGGATCCTCACCGCCACCACCTCCGGCCAGGGCCCCGACGTCCTCAACATAGGCAACACCTGGAGCGCCTCGCTCCAGGCCACCGGGGCGCTGCTGCCGTGGGACGCGAAGCAGTTCGACGCGATCGGCGGCAAGGACCGCTTCGTCGCCTCCGCGCTCGGCTCGACCGGCGCCGAGGGCAAGGACCCGGCCGCGGTGCCGCTGTACTCGATGGCGTACGCGCTCTACTACAACAAGAAGATGTTCGCCGACGCCGGCATCGCCAACCCGCCGGCCACCTGGGCCGAGCTGATCGCCGACGGCAAGAAGCTGTCCAAGGGCGGCAAGTGGGGCCTGGGCGCGGAGGGTTCGAACCCGTCCGAGAACATCCACCACGTCTTCGTCTTCGCCAAGCAGCACGGCGCCGACTTCTTCACCGCCGACGGCAAGCCCGACTTCACCAACGACGGCGTGGTCAGCGCGGTCCAGCAGTACGTCGGCCTGATGGCCTCCGACAAGATCATCGCGCCGGGCAACGCCGAGTACGCGCAGAACCAGTCCGTCAGCGACTTCGCCAAGGGCAAGAACGCGATGCTGCTGTGGCAGTCCGCGTCCGCCAACCTCAAGTCCCAGGGCATGAGCGAGGCCGACTACGGCATCGCCCCGGTACCCGTGCAGTCCGGCACCCCCGGCACCGGCGCGAACGTCAACTCCATGGTCGCCGGCATCAACATGGCGGTCTTCAAGAACACCCACAACCTCGACGGCGCCACGAAGTTCGTGAAGTTCATGACGAGCGACGCCGAGCAGAAGATCCTCAACACCGCGTACAGCTCCATCCCGCCGGTCGCCGCCGCGCAGGCGGACACCGCCTTCAACACCCCGGCCAACGCGGTCCTGAAGGACACGCTCGCCAAGAGCGCCTCCGCGCTGCCGCAGGTCGCCGACGAGTCCCAGTTCGAGACGGCCGTCGGCACGGCCGTCAAGGAGCTGTTCGCGGACGCGGCCGCCGGACGCGCGGTCACCGCCGAGTCCGTGAAGGCGAAGCTCGAGAAGGCCCAGCAGCAGATGCCGACCAAGTAAGTGAGCACCATGACCACCACTGTCTCCACGGAGGCCGGGGGGCGGACGGTGCGCAAGGACGCCCCCGGTGCGGCGCGCGGTTCCCGCCGCCGCACCGGGCGGCTCCGCCGCGCCGGACTCCCGTACTTCCTGCTTCTGCCGGCGCTGATCCTCGAACTCCTGGTCCATCTGGTGCCGATGGTGATCGGCATCGTGATGAGCTTCAAGGAGCTCACCCAGTTCTTCATCCGGGACTGGAGCACCGCGCCGTGGTCCGGCCTGGACAACTACACGGTGTCGGTGGACTTCGACGCACCCGTCGGCGAGGCCCTGCTCCACTCCTTCCTGGTCACCGTCGCGTTCACGCTGCTGTCCGTCGGCCTGTGCTGGATGATCGGCACGGCGGCGGCGATCTGCATGCAGGACGCGTTCCGCGGCCGCGGTCTGCTGCGCGCCCTGTTCCTGGTGCCGTACGCCCTGCCGGTCTACGCGGCCGTCATCACCTGGGTGTTCATGTTCCAGCACGACAACGGCCTGGTGAACCACGTCCTGCACGACCAGCTGCACCTCACCGACAAGCCGTCCTTCTGGCTGATCGGCGACAACAGCTTCTACGCCCTGCTCACCGTGTCGGTGTGGAAGGGCTGGCCGTTCGCCTTCCTGATCGTGATGGCCGGACTCCAGAACATCCCGCGGGAGCTGTACGAGGCGGCCGCCCTCGACGGCGCGGGCGTCTGGAAGCAGATCCGCCACATCACCCTGCCGTCGCTCAGCGCGGTCAACCAGGTCCTGGTCCTGGTGCTGTTCCTGTGGACCTTCAACGACTTCAACACGCCGTACGTCCTGTTCGGCAGGACCGCCCCCGAGGCCGCGGACCTCATCTCGGTCCACATCTACCAGGCCTCCTTCGTCACCTGGAACTTCGGCACCGGTTCGGCGATGTCCGTCCTGCTGCTGCTGTTCCTGCTCCTCGTCACCGGCGTGTACCTCGCCGTCACGTCCCGCGGACGGAGGACCTCCCGTGTCTGACTCGCCCATGGCGCAGCCGAGTTCGTTCGTATGGACCCGGCGGGTCTTCCTCACCCTGCTCACCGGGTTCGTGCTGGTGCCGGTCTACGTCATGATCTCCAGCTCGCTGAAGCCGCTCGCGGACGTCAGCGGCAAGTTCCGCTGGGTGCCGAGCGGCCTGACGATCCGCCCCTACATCGACATCTGGTCGACCGTCCCG
Source organism: Streptomyces sp. NPDC001443 (assembly GCF_053597355.1). Classification (NCBI taxonomy): domain Bacteria; kingdom Bacillati; phylum Actinomycetota; class Actinomycetes; order Kitasatosporales; family Streptomycetaceae; genus Streptomyces; species Streptomyces sp. NPDC001443. Next base: position 4,524 of record NZ_JBSFIA010000032.1, on the reverse strand, counting down.
CTCGCCCGGTACTTCGTGAACTCGCTGATCGTGGCGGGCGCGGCCACGGTCTGCTCGGTGGTGATCGCGGTCTTCTCCGCGTACGCGGTCAGCCGCTACGAGTTCCGCGGCAAGCGCGTGTTCACGGTGACCGTCCTGTCGACGCAGATGTTCCCCGGCATCCTCTTCCTGCTGCCGCTGTTCCTGCTCTACGTCAACATCGGCAACGCCACCGGCATCGCCCTGTTCGGCTCGCGCGGCGGTCTGATCCTCACGTACCTCACCTTCTCGCTCCCGTTCTCCATCTGGATGCTGATCGGGTACTTCGACTCGGTGCCGCGCGAACTCGACGAGGCGGCCCTGGTGGACGGCTGCGGCCCGCTCGGCGCGCTGTTCCGGGTCGTGGTCCCGGCCGCGATCCCCGGCATCGTCGCGGTGGCCGTCTACGCCTTCATGACCGCCTGGGGCGAGGTGCTGTTCGCGTCGGTGATGACCAACGACACCACCCGCACCCTCGCGGTCGGCCTCCAGGGCTACTCCACGCTCAACGACGTGTACTGGAACCAGATCATGGCCGCCTCGCTGGTCGTCAGCGTGCCCGTGGTCGCCGGATTCCTGCTGCTCCAGCGCTATCTCGTGGCCGGCCTCACCGCCGGAGCGGTCAAGTGACCGACGCCGCGACCGCCGTCGGCCGGACGACCTCCGGCCGGTCGGCCGCCGGTGAAGCGACGACCAACCCCCCTATTCCTGAGAGGGCTTCAGTGTCCGAACGTATCGACCTCGCCGCACTCCCGCACGACTTCCTGTGGGGCACGGCCACATCGGCGTACCAGATCGAGGGAGCCGTGGCGGAGGACGGCCGTTCCCCGTCGATCTGGGACACCTTCTCGCACACCCCCGGCAAGATCGACAACGACGACCACGGCGACGTCGCCTGCGACCACTACCACCGCTGGCGCGAGGACATCGGCCTGATGCGCCGGCTCGGCACCAACGCCTACCGGCTGTCCGTCGCCTGGCCGCGCGTCGTGCCCGGCGGCGACGGCCCGGTCAACCCCAAGGGCCTCGCCTTCTACGACGAGTTGGTCGACGGACTCCTGGAGGCGGGCATCACCCCCTCCGTCACCCTCTACCACTGGGACCTGCCGCAGGCGCTCCAGGACCGCGGCGGCTGGCCCGAGCGCGAGACCGCGGAGCACTTCGCCGCGTACGCCTCGGTCGTCGCCGAACGCCTCGGCGACCGCGTCACCCACTGGACCACCCTCAACGAGCCCCTCTGCTCGGCCTGGATCGGCCATCTGGAGGGCAAGATGGCCCCCGGCCTCACCGACCTGACGGCCGCCGTCCGCGCCTCCTACCACCTCCTCCTCGGCCACGGCCTCGCCGCCCAGGCGATCCGCGCCGCCGCCCCGGACGCCGAGGTCGGCATCGTCAACAACCTCTCCACCGTCCACGCGGCGAGCGACCGCCCCGAGGACGTCGCCGCCGCCCGCCGCATGGACGGCCACACCAACCGCTGGTGGCTGGACCCGGTGCACGGCCGCGGCTTCCCGGCCGACATGCGCGAGGTCTACGGCGTCGAACTCCCGGAGAAGCCGGGCGACATGGAGACGATCGCGGCCCCGCTCGACTGGCTCGGCCTGAACTACTACTTCCCGGCCACCGTCGCCGACGACCCCGAAGGGCCGGCCCCGCGGGCCCTCTCGGTCCGCAAGCCCGACGTCCCGCGCACCGGCATGGACTGGGAGATCGACGCGAGCGGCATCGAGACGCTGCTGCTGCGCCTCACCCACGAGTACGCCCCGCGCAAGCTGTACGTCACGGAGAACGGCTCGTCCTTCCCCGACGTCGTACGCCCCGACGGCACCGTCGACGACCCGGAGCGCCAGGACTACCTGATCCGGCACCTCGCCGCCTGCGCGTCCGCCGCCCGCAAGGGCGCCCCGCTGGCCGGCTACTTCGCCTGGTCGCTGCTGGACAACTTCGAGTGGGCGTACGGCTACGACAAGCGCTTCGGCCTCGTCCACGTCGACTACCGCACCCAGGAGCGCACCGTCAAGGGCACCGGCCACCGCTACGCGGACATCGTCCGCACGCACCGCGGCCGGTCGAGCCGGGCCGCCTGAGGCCCGTCCGAAACCCCTGCGGTGGGCGTGGGCGCGGGAGCCCGCGCCCACCGCGGGACCCAAGCACGACCCGAGCACCACCAGCGGGAGTGATCGCCCGCGACGAACCACCCACAGAAATGTCAGGTGCATGCCATAAGAGTCCGATCGACCGAGGAGAGCCGCATGCCATCCACGACCCGCCGCACGACTCGCACCCTCCGCACGACCCGCACCCCACGCACCCTCATGACGGCCCTCGCCGCACTGGCGCTGCTGTCCGCCGGCCCGGCCTTCGTCACACCGGCCGCCGCGCAACCGACCGCCGCCGCGGCGTACGCCTGGGACACCGACCGCGCCGCCGCGGCCTACGCCCTGAACCCGGCCGCCGTCACCGCCTCCGGCAGCGAGAACGGCGGCACCACCCCGGGCCTCGCCTTCGACGGCAACGGCGCCACCCGCTGGTCCAGCAACTTCGCCGACGACGCCTGGATCCGCCTCGACCTGGGCACCACGATCCGGATCGACCGCGTCACCCTCGACTGGGAGGCCGCCTACGGAAAGCGCTACGTCCTGGAGGTGTCGAAGAACGGCACCGACTGGACCCCCTTCTACACCGAGACCGCCGGCACCGGCGGCTCGCTCACCGCGCACACCTACCCCCAGGAGGCGACCGGCCGCTACGTCCGTCTGCGCGGCCTGGAACGCGCCACGCCATACGGCTACTCTCTCTACTCCTTCAAGGTGTACGGCGGCGAACCCGCGCCCGCGTCGACGACCCGCGCCAACCTGGCCCTGAACCACCCGGCCTACTCGAACTTCTACCAACACGCGGGGAACTCACCGGCGTTCGTCACGGACGGCGGCTGGCCCGCCGACCTGAAGAGCGACGCGACCCGCTGGTCGAGCGACTGGAACGCCGACCGCTGGGTCTCGGTCGACCTCGGCGCCACCTCGACGATCTCCTCCGTGGACCTGTACTGGGAGGCGGCCTACGCCGTCGACTACCGGCTCCAGGTCTCCGACGACAACCGCACCTGGCGCACGGTCTACCAGCCGTCCGCCGCCGACGTCGCCGCCCGCCGCGCGAACGTCAAGTCCCCGTCGGAGGCGACGGGCCTGCACGACACGGTGACCCTCCCGTCCCCGGCCACCGGCCGCTACGTCCGCATGCTCGGCACGGAACGCCGCTCCTTCTACAACCCGGCCCCCTACACCGCCCAGTTCGGCTATTCCCTCTACGAGTTCCAGGTCTGGGGAACCGGCGGCAGCGCCTCCGCCGCCTACCCGGCCCTGCCCGCCGACCAGTCGGGCACCTACCGCACCACGTTCTTCGACGACTTCACCGGCGCGGCCCTCGACCGCTCCAAGTGGCGCGTCGTACGCACCGGAACGGAGATGGGCCCGGTCAACGGCGAGTCACAGGCGTACGTCGACTCCACGGACAACATCCGCACCGAGAACGGCAGCCTGATCCTCAGGTCCAAGTACTGCAAGGGCTGCACCCAGGCGGGCGGCGGCACCTACGACTTCACCTCGGGCCGTATCGACACCGACACCAGGTTCGACTTCACCTACGGCCGGGTCAGCGCCCGGATGAAACTCCCGGTCGGCGACGGCTTCTGGCCCGCCTTCTGGCTGCTCGGCAGCAACGTCGACGACCCGTCCGTCTCCTGGCCCGCCTCCGGCGAGACCGACATCATGGAGAACATCGGCTACGCCGACTGGACGAGTTCAGCCCTGCACGGCCCCGGCTACTCGGCCGACGGCAACATCGGCGCCCGCCAGACCTACCCGAACGGCGGCCGCGCCGACCAGTGGCACACGTACGCCGTCGAATGGACCCCGACGGCGATGCGCTTCTACGTCGACGACCGCCTGGTCCAGGAGACCACCCGCAACAAGGTCGAGTCGACGCGCGGCCAATGGGTCTACGACCACGACCAGTACGTCATCCTCAACCTCGCCCTGGGCGGCGCCTACCCGGCCGGCTGGAACCAGGTCACCACCCCCTACTGGGGCCTGCCCCAGCCGAGTGTGGACCGCATCGCGGCCGGGGGAGTACAGGCGGAGGTGGACTGGGTCCGCGTGGAACAGAAGGGGTAGGGGGCCGAGGCCGGGTGGGGCGGGAGCGCAACGGACAGACCGTGCCCTGACTGGTGGCCGGGGCGCCGGATTCCTCCAGGGCTTGGAGGAGTTCCCTGCCGTAGCGGGGAGGGTCCCGCATCAGGGCGAGCACGCAGTACTCCAGGACGCCTTTGCGTAGTTGGGTGGCTGCCCGGGCCTGCCTGGGGCGCCTTCCGGTGCCGCACCCGTCCGCCCGACGGTTCGTGAAGTTCGTGCGGCGCGTGGTGGAGGTCCGGACGGGTGGACGTGGGGGGGGGGGGCGGGCGGGGGGGCCCCCGCCCGGCCGCGAGGGGAGGGGGGGGGGGCCGCGGGG
>NZ_JBSFIA010000031.1:76553-128147 GCF_053597355.1 Streptomyces sp. NPDC001443 | reverse complement strand
CGACCCGGCGGAGACGCTGTTCATCGTCGCGTCGAAGACGTTCACCACCATCGAGACCATCACCAACGCCACCTCGGCCCGCGACTGGCTGCTGAGCGGCCTGGCGGCCGGTCCCGAGGCGGTCGCCAAGCACTTCGTGGCGCTGTCGACGAACGCCGGGAAGGTGTCCGCGTTCGGCATCGACACGGCCAACATGTTCGAGTTCTGGGACTGGGTCGGCGGCCGCTACTCGTACGACTCCGCGATCGGTCTCTCCCTGATGATCGCCATCGGCCCCGACCGCTTCCGCGAGATGCTCGACGGCTTCCACCTCGTCGACGAGCACTTCCGCACCGCCCCCGCCGAGGCCAACGCACCGCTGCTGCTGGGCCTGCTGGGCATCTGGTACGGCAACTTCCACGACGCCCAGTCGCACGCGGTGCTGCCCTACTCGCACTACCTCTCCAAGTTCACCGCCTATCTCCAGCAGTTGGACATGGAGTCCAACGGCAAGTCGGTGGACCGCGAGGGCAACCCGGTCGACTGGCAGACCGGGCCGGTGGTCTGGGGCACCCCGGGCACCAACGGACAGCACGCCTACTACCAGTTGATCCACCAGGGCACCAAGCTCATCCCGGCCGACTTCATCGGCTTCGCCCGCCCGGTGGGCGAGCTGAGCGACGGACTCAAGGCACAGCACGACCTGTTGATGGCCAACTTCTTCGCCCAGACCCAGGCGCTGGCCTTCGGCAAGACGCCGGAGGAGGTCCGCGCGGAGGGTGTGCCCGAGGAGCTGGTGGCGCACAAGACGTTCCGCGGCGACCGGCCCACCACCACGATCCTGGCGCGCGAGCTGACCCCCTCGGTCCTCGGCCAGCTCGTCGCCCTCTACGAGCACAAGGTGTTCGTCCAGGGCGCGGTGTGGAACATCGACTCCTTCGACCAGTGGGGCGTGGAGCTCGGCAAGGTCCTCGCCAAGCGGATCGAACCGGCCCTGACCGACGGCGCCGAGGTGCCCGGCCTCGACACCTCCACCCAGGCCCTCGTCGCCGCGTACCGGGGGCTGCGCAACCGGAAGTGACCACCGGTGCGGGAAGCGGGCGGCGTACGGCCGCCCGTTTCCCGCAGACTCCCCGGCGATCATCACGGCCGTGGCTCGGGGGAGTGCAAGGTGGCTGTTTCCAGGGGGAGTTGGACGGGCAGAAGGCTGCGTGGCGGCTCCTTCCCGAAACCCCACAAGGTGGCCCGGGTGCTGTTGCACCCCGCGTGGATCCCGGAGTCGCTCGACCCGTCCGTGGAGCGGCTCAAGCGCGTCCGGATCGCCGCGGGCGCGGTCGCGGCCATCGATGTCCACACCTTCGTCGAAGGCGGCTTCGTCCTCACGGAGATGATGCAGAACACGCTGGTCGCCGCCGCGGTGCTGCTGCTGACGGGCGCGGGCGCGCTGCGGGTCACGGCGAACTTCTTCGGCACCGCGGCCGTGCACCGCGCCCTGCCGCCGCTGCTGGCCACCGTGACTACCTGGCTGATGGCCGTCCCGGACCTCGTCACCGGCGATCTGCACGGCCTCGGGCTCCGCCTGGGCGTGGTCTTCATCCTGGGCGCCCCGGTCACGGTCACGGCCGTCTCCCTGCTGGAGCTGCGCCGTCTCAAGCGGCGCTACGGCATCCGGCTCGGCGCCCACCCCGCGACCCTGCCGCCGACGCGCCCGGCGTACGTACCGCCCCAGGGGAATCCGTACGGTCAGGGAAACCCGTACGGCCAGGGGAGTCCGTATCCCCCGGGAAGTCCGTATCCGGCAGGGAACCCGTACGGCCAGGGGAATCCGTATCCCCGAGGGAACCCCTACGCACCGCCCCCGCCCCCGCGACAGCCCCGTAACGGCCGGAACCCGTACGGCCGTTGACCGTACGGGTTCCGTGAAGTGCCTGCTCCGCCGTCAGGGCGACGCGGGCGGGTACAGCGAGCGCGGCAGCTGGGCGGCCGCCGCCGAGTCCAGCAGCCACAGGGTGCGCTGCCTTCCGTACGCCCCGGCCGCCGGGGCCTGGATCTCGCCCGCGCCCGACAGGGCGATCGCCGCGGCGTTCGCCTTGTCCTCGCCGGCCGCCAGCAGCCACACCTCACGGGCCGCCCGGATCGCCGGGAGGGTGAGGGTGGTGCGGGTCGGCGGGGGCTTGGGCGCGCCGTGGACGCCGACGACCGTGCGCTCGGTCTCCCGGACCGCGGGCAGCTCCGGGAAGAGCGACGCCACATGGGTGTCCGGGCCGACGCCCAGCATCAGCACGTCGAAGGTCGGCACCGCGCCGTGGTTCTCGGGGCCGGCCGCACGGGCCAGCTCCTGCGCGTACGCGGCCGCGGCGGCGTCCGCGTCCGCACCCTGCGGGCCGTCCGAGGCGGGCATGGCGTGCACGCGCTTCGGGTCCAGCGGTACGGAGTCCAGCAGTGCCTCGCGGGCCTGCGTGACATTGCGCTCGGGATCGCCCTCGGGCAGGAACCGCTCGTCGCCCCACCACAGGTCGAGGCGGCTCCAGTCGATGGCGTCCCGGGCCGGCTGGGCGGCCAGCGCGGCCAGCAGCCCGTTGCCGTTGCGGCCACCGGTCAGGACCACGGACGCCGCACCCCGGGAGGCCTGCGCGTCCACGATCTTCGTGATGAGCCGAGCCGCGGCGGCCTGGGCCATCAGTTCCTTGTCGTGGTGCACGACCAGCTGGGGAGTGCTCACTTCGCCGCCTTCTTCCCCGGAGGCGGGGCCGGCACCGGAGCCTTCCCGGCGGTCCTCTCCGTGGTGGACGCGGCGGGCCCGCCGGGCGTCGCCGCGAGCCCCTCCGGCGCCCGCTCGCGCGGGGCCGCGGACTGCGCGTGCAGCCGGTCCACCCCGAACCGCAGCGCCGAGGCGTACGTGTCGTCCGGGTCGAGCCGGCGCAGCTCCTCCGCGATCAGCTCGGCGGTGTCCCGCCGCTTGAGCGCCACCGCACGGTCCGGCTGCCCCTCGATCGACAGCGTGGCGACGGTGCCGTCCGCGCGGTCGAGGGCGATCGAGCCGTGGTCGGTGGCCAGGCGGACCGCCGTCAGGCCGGGGCCGGACGACAGGGATCGCCTGACGGGGACGTCCAGCCGGTCCGCGAGCCACATCGCGAGCAGCTCGCAGCTCGGGTTGAACTCCTCGCCCTCCACCTCGACGCCCTTGACCTCGCAGACGACCTGGTCCAGGGCCGCGGCGAGCATCGAACGCCAGGGCGTGATGCGCGTCCACGACAGGTCCGTGTCGCCGGGCGCGTAGGTGTCGGCGCGGGCGGACAGCTCCCGTACCGGCTGCTCGGCGGCGTAGGTGTCGGTGACCCGGCGCTGGGCGAGGGCGCCCAGCGGGTCGTTCGCCGGGTCCAGGGGCGAGTCGACCGGCCACCAGACCACCACGGGGGCGTCGGGCAGCAGCAGCGGCAGCACCACCGACTGGGCGTGGTCGGCGACCTCGCCGTACAGCCGCAGGACGACCGTCTCGCCGGTGCCCGCGTCCGCGCCCACCCGCACCTCGGCGTCGAGGCGGGACTTCGTGCGGTCGCGGGGCGAGCGGGAGACCCGCCTGATGACCACGAGGGTGCGCGAGGGGTGCTCGCGCGAGGCGTCGTTCGCCGCCTTCAGGGCGTCGTAGGCGTTCTCCTCGTCGGTGACGATGACCAGGGTGAGCACCATGCCCACGGCCGGGGTGCCGATGGCGCGGCGGCCCTTGACGAGCGCCTTGTTGATCTTGCTCGCCGTGGTGTCCGTCAGGTCTATCTTCATGGCCGGCGCCAGCTCCGTCCGTCTCGCTCCAGCATCTCGTCCGCCTCGACGGGACCCCAGGTGCCGGCCGGGTACTGGGCCGGCCTGCCGTGCTTGTCCCAGTACTGCTCGATCGGGTCGAGGATCTTCCAGGACAGCTCGACCTCCTCGGTGCGCGGGAAGAGGTTCGAGTCGCCGAGCAGCACGTCCAGGATGAGCCGCTCGTACGCCTCCGGGCTGGACTCCGTGAACGACTCGCCGTAGGCGAAGTCCATGGACACGTCCCGGATCTCCATCGACGTGCCCGGCACCTTGGAGCCGAAGCGGACGGTGACGCCCTCGTCGGGCTGGACGCGGATGACGATCGCGTTCTGGCCCAGTTCCTCGGTGGCCGTCGTGTCGAAGGGGGAGTGCGGGGCGCGCTGGAAGACGACCGCGATCTCCGTGACCCGGCGGCCGAGGCGCTTGCCCGCCCTCAGGTAGAACGGCACGCCCGCCCAGCGGCGGTTGTCGACGCCCACCTTGATCGCGGCATAGGTGTCGGTCTTCGACCTGGCGTCGATGCCGTCTTCCTGGAGGTAGCCGATGACCTTCTCGCCGCCCTGCCAGCCTTCCGAGTACTGGCCGCGCACGGTGTCCTTGCCGAGGTCCTTCGGCAGCCGTACGGCGCCGAGCACCTTGGTCTTCTCCGCGGCCAGCGCGTCCGCGTCGAAGGAGGCGGGCTCCTCCATCGCGGTCAGCGCCATCAGCTGGAGCAGGTGGTTCTGGATGACGTCACGGGCGGCGCCGATGCCGTCGTAGTAGCCGGCCCGGCCGCCGATGCCGATGTCCTCGGCCATGGTGATCTGCACATGGTCCACGAAGGACCGGTTCCAGATCGGCTCGAACATCGTGTTGGCGAAGCGCAGCGCCAGGATGTTCTGGACGGTCTCCTTGCCCAGGTAGTGGTCGATACGGAAGACCTGGTCCGGGGCGAAGACCTCGTGCACGACCTTGTTGAGCTCCTCGGCCGACTTCAGGTCGTGGCCGAAGGGCTTCTCGATGACCGCGCGCCGCCACGAGCCGCGCGCCTGGTCGGCGAGGCCGTGCTTCTTGAGCTGCTGGATGACCACCGGGAAGGAACGCGGCGGCACGGAGAGGTAGAAGGCGAAGTTGCCGCCCGTCCCCTGTGCCTTGTCGAGCTCCTCGATGGTCCCGCGCAGCCGCTCGAAGGCGTCGTCGTCGTCGAAGGTGCCCTGGACGAAGCGCATCCCCTGGATGAGCTGCTGCCAGACCTCCTCGCGGAACGGCGTACGGGCGTGCTCCTTGACGGCGTCGTGGACCTCGGCGGCGAAGTCCTCGTGCTGCCACTCGCGGCGGGCGAAGCCGACGAGCGAGAAGCCCGGCGGAAGCAGCCCGCGGTTGGCGAGGTCGTAGACGGCGGGCATCAGCTTCTTGCGCGACAGGTCGCCGGTGACGCCGAAGATGACCAGGCCCGACGGCCCCGCGATACGCGGGAGCCGTCGGTCGGCGGGGTCACGCAGCGGGTTGCTGCTTGACAAAGTTTCAGCCCTCCGAAGGGGCGAGGCGCTGGAGCTCCGCCTCGGTCGACTTGAGCAGGTCGTTCCAGGACGTCTCGAACTTGTCGACGCCCTCGTCCTCCAGCAGCTGCACCACGTCGTCGTACGAGATGCCGAGCTTCTCGACCGCGTCGAGTTCCGCGCGGGCCTGCTCGTACGTGCCGGCGATCGTGTTGCCGCTGATCTCGCCGTGGTCCTCGGTGGCCTGCAGGGTGGCCTCCGGCATGGTGTTCACCGTGTTCGGGGCCACCAGCTCCACCACGTACATGGTGTCCTTGTACGCCGGGTCCTTCACGCCGGTCGACGCCCACAGCGGACGCTGCTTGTTCGCCTGCGCCTTGTCGAGGGCCAGCCAGCGTTCGGAGGAGAAGACCTCCTCGTACGCCTGGTAGGCGAGCCGGGCGTTGGCGACGCCCGCCTTGCCACGGGCGGCCTTGGCCTCGTCGGTGCCCAGGGCGTCGAGCCGCTTGTCGATCTCCGTGTCCACGCGGGAGACGAAGAAGGACGCCACCGACTGGATCTTCGACAGGTCCAGGCCGCGGTCCTTGGCCTTCTCCAGGCCGGAGAGGTACGCGTCCATGACCGCGCGGTAACGCTCCAGCGAGAAGATCAGCGTGACGTTGACGCTGATCCCGAGGCCGATGACCTCGGTGATCGCCGGCAGACCCGCCTTGGTGGCCGGGATCTTGATGAGCGTGTTGGGGCGGTCCACGAGCCAGGCGAGCTGCTTGGCCTCGGCGACGGTCGCCGTGGTGTTGTGCGCCAGGCGCGGGTCGACCTCGATGGAGACCCGGCCGTCCTGGCCACCGGTGGCGTCGAAGACCGGGCGCAGGATGTCGGCGGCGTCGCGGACGTCCGCCGTCGTGATCATGCGGATGGCCTCTTCGACGGTGACCTTGCGGGCGGCGAGGTCGGCGAGCTGCTGCTCGTAACCGTCGCCGCTGCTGATCGCCTTCTGGAAGATCGACGGGTTGGTGGTGACGCCGACGACGTGCTGCTGGTCGATCAGTTCGGCGAGGTTGCCGGACGTGATCCGCTTGCGGGACAGGTCGTCCAGCCAGATCGCGACGCCCTCATCGGAGAGGCGCTTCAGTGCGTCTGTCATGGAAATTGCATCTCCTACGTGTCGTGTACGGGCGTCAGTGCCGGGTGGCGGCGAGGGATTCCCGGGCCTTCGCGGCCACGTTCTCGGCGGTGAAGCCGAACTCGTCGAACAGGACCGCGCCGTCGGCGGAGGCCCCGAAGTGCTCCAGGGAGACGATGCGGCCGGCGTCTCCGACGTACTTGTGCCAGGTCAGACCGATGCCGGCCTCGACCGCGACCCGCGCCTTGACCGACGGCGGCAGGACGCTCTCCCGGTACCCCTGGTCCTGCTCCTCGAACCACTCCACGCAGGGCATGGACACGACTCGCGTCGGCACACCCTCCGCCTGGAGCCGCTCGCGCGCCTCGACGGCGATGTGCACCTCGGAACCGGTGGCGATCAGGACGACCTGCGGCTCGCCGCCCTCGGCCTCGAACAGCACGTAGCCGCCCTTGGCCGTGTTGTCGTCGGGCTCGTAGGTCGGCACGCCCTGACGGGTCAGCGCCAGACCGTGCGGGGCACCCTTGCCGAACACCTTGGTGTGACGGCGCAGGATCTCGCGCCAGGCGACGGCGGTCTCGTTGGCGTCGGCCGGGCGGACCACGTTCAGGCCCGGGATGGCGCGCAGCGAGGCGAGGTGCTCGACCGGCTGGTGGGTGGGACCGTCCTCGCCGAGGCCGATGGAGTCGTGCGTCCACACGTACGTCACCGGCAGGTGCATCAGGGCCGACAGGCGTACGGCGTTGCGCATGTAGTCGGAGAACACCAGGAAGGTGCCGCCGTAGATGCGGGTGTTGCCGTGCAGCGCGATGCCGTTCATCTCCGCGGCCATGGAGTGCTCGCGGATGCCGAAGTGGATCGTGCGGCCGTAGGGGTCCGCCTCCGGCAGCGGGTTGTCCGCCGGGAGGAAGGAGCTGTCCTTGTCGATGGTGGTGTTGTTCGAGCCGGCCAGGTCGGCGGAGCCGCCCCACAGCTCGGGGATCACCGGGCCGAGCGCCTGGAGGATCTTGCCGGAGGCGGCCCGGGTGGCGACGCCCTTGCCGGGCTCGAAGACCGGGATCTTCTCCTCCCAGCCGGTGGGCAGCTCGCCCGCGGCGATGCGGTCGAACTCGGCCGCGCGCTCCGCGTTGCCGTTGCGCCACTCCTGGAAGGACTTCTCCCACTCGGCCCGCGCCTGACGGCCGCGCTCCAGCGCGCCACGGGTGTGGTCGATGACGGCCTCGGCGACCTCGAAGGACTGCTCGGGGTCGAAGCCCAGGACGCGCTTGGTGGCCGCGACCTCGTCCGCGCCGAGCGCCGAGCCGTGCGCGGCCTCGGTGTTCTGGGCGTTCGGGGCCGGCCAGGCGATGATCGAGCGCATCGCGATGAACGACGGACGGTCGGTGACCTGCTTGGCCGCCTCGATCGCGTCGTAGAGGGCGTGCGGGTCCAGGTCGCCGTCCGGCTTCGGCGCCACGCGCTGCACGTGCCAGCCGTAGGCCTCGTACCGCTTGACGGTGTCCTCGGAGACGGCCGTCTCGGTGTCGCCCTCGATCGAGATGTGGTTGTCGTCCCACAGCAGGACCAGGTTGCCGAGCTTCTGGTGGCCGGCGAGCGAGGACGCCTCCGCGGAGATGCCCTCCTGGAGGCAGCCGTCACCGGCGATGCAGTAGACGAAGTGGTCGAACGGGGAGTCGCCCTGCGGGGCCTCCGGGTCGAACAGACCGCGCTCGTAGCGGGCGGCCATCGCCATGCCCACCGCGTTGGCGACACCCTGGCCCAGCGGGCCGGTCGTCGTCTCCACACCCTTGGTGTGCCCGTACTCGGGGTGACCGGGGGTCTTCGAACCCCAGGTGCGGAAGGCCTTCAGATCATCCAGCTCAAGACCGAAACCGGCCAGGTAGAGCTGCGTGTAGAGGGTCAGGGACGAGTGGCCCGCGGACAGCACGAAGCGGTCGCGGCCGACCCACTCGGGGTCGGCGGGGTCATGCCGCATCACCTTCTGGAAGAGGGTGTAAGCAGCGGGCGCCAGGCTCATCGCCGTACCCGGATGGCCGTTTCCGACCTTCTGTACGGCATCGGCGGCCAGGACACGGGCGGTGTCGACGGCCCGCTGGTCCAACTCGGTCCACTCGAGGTCTGTGGTGGTCGGCTTGGTGCTCACCCTGGGTCAGGGCTCCTCTCCACATGTCGAATTACCGGTGCTCTGGGCGCGTGCCCACCGGCTGCCGGCGGACGAGTCGCCCACCGGCCGTTGTCGAGCCTACCCCCGTAAGAACGTGCATTTTTTCGAGTCATTCCAGACTGACGGGACTCCTGCGGATCCGCCTCCCGACTGGGCCGAATCGCATTCGGCAAGTGAATACGGAGCCGCTCATCCGACTGCTCAATCGATCTACATTCCGCTCGTCCGGAGCACGCTCAATCGGACAGATGTGCGCACGTAGGAGCGACGCACCAACACGACCCCACCCCCGCGAATGTCCGGGTCTGGGCAACGTCTACAGTGGCGTGGTACGCGCGGGCCTTTACGGGGAGTTCATCCCGGGGCTTGCTGGGATGTCTCTGTCAGGGGTGTGCGTGACGGCCGTCGAATCCCGTCCAGCCGGTGTGCTCGGGACGAGCAACAGCCGGGGCCAGCGGCCGTTCGGGGCCCGTCTCAAGGCGTTCGTGGCGCTGACCAAGCCCCGGATCATCGAACTGCTGCTGATCACCACCGTTCCGGTGATGTTCCTGGCGCAGCAGGGTGTGCCCGATCTGAAGCTGGTGCTGCTGACCTGTATCGGCGGGTACCTCTCCGCCGGTGGCGCGAACGCGCTCAACATGTACATCGACCGGGACATCGACGCGCTGATGGACCGCACGTCGCAGCGTCCGCTGGTCACCGGCATGGTCAGCCCCGCCGAGTGCCTGGCCTTCGGCATCGCCCTCGCGGTCGTGTCGACCCTGCTGTTCGGCCTGACCGTCAACTGGCTGTCGGCCTGGCTGTCGCTCGGCGCGCTCCTGTTCTACGTGGTCGTCTACACGATGATCCTCAAGCGGCGCACCTCGCAGAACATCGTGTGGGGCGGCATCGCCGGCTGCCTCCCGGTCCTCATCGGCTGGTCGTCCGTCACGAACTCCCTGTCGTGGGCGCCGGTCATCCTCTTCCTCGTCATGTTCTTCTGGACCCCGCCGCACTACTGGCCGCTGTCCATGAAGGTCAGGGACGACTACGCGCGCGTGGGCGTGCCGATGCTCCCGGTCGTCGCCTCCAACAAGGTGGTCGCGCGGCAGATCGTCATCTACAGCTGGGTCATGGTCGGCGTGTCGCTGCTGCTCACCCCGCTGGGCTACACGGGCTGGTTCTACACCGCGGTCGCCCTGCTGGCCGGCGGGTTCTGGCTCTGGGAAGCGCACGGGCTGCAGAACCGGGCCAAGGCCGAGGTGACGGGCGCCAAGCTCAAGGAGATGCGGCTGTTCCACTGGTCGATCACCTACGTGTCGATCCTGTTCGTGGCGGTCGCGGTGGACCCCTTCCTCCACTAGGGCCTGTCCGGCGAATCATGCCGCAGACGCGGGGTGTGGCACGCCTCCCCGGCCTCCGGCCGGGAGGTGCCCCCACCGCGTCGACGCCCTCCTCCACCTTGCGGCTGAACGCACCACACCCCGCTCACCCGGGTTGATACGGCACCGCTGCTTTCCTGCGGCTTGATCCGCCGGACAGGTCCCGGACACGCCGACGGTCCCCGTACGGGCGGGGTGCGTGGTCAAGGCCACGCACCCCGCCCGTCGCCGTTTGATCTACCCGTCGGTAGCATCTGGCCATGGCAGAAACGAAGCAGGTTGACGAGGGCACCGACGCCAAGCGGGCCGCGAAGGCCGAGCGCACCGCGGCCAAGCTCGCCAAGCGGATCACCGCCTTCTCCAAGGAGCACGGCGGCGCCGAGGGCCAGGTGGCGTACATCGGGGAGCGCGGCGCGAGGATCGTGCTCGTCGGCGAGGACGGCGGCTGGGGCGACCTGGTGGCGCCCTCCTTCGCGGTCGCCGAGAAGGCCGTGGAGAAGTCCGGGATCACCGTGCACGAGGCGTTCGACGGCGAGTTCGCGGCCAAGGTGAAGACCGGACCGTACGAATGGACGCGCATGGCGGGCATCCAGCTCGGCGGCCCGAGCAACGGCTGACCGTCGGGGCGGGCCCGTGGGCGATGGGCGTCCGCACCGGGCGGGCCCGCGGCCGGCGGGCGTTCGCACGGGGTGTGCACGACCAACACCTGAGGCCGGTTTCACCCGTTAGGAGCGTAGGGGCCGCGGCGGAAGCGGCCCCGGGACACGGTCCAGTCGTGGGGAGCCCGGATGATCGAGACGCCGTCCCTCGTGGACCAGTACTGCCACGGCGTGCTGAGAACGGAGCTGGGCCTCGGCACCTTCGAGGCCCAGCTGGCCCGCACCGAGGGCCCGCCCGCGCCGGGCACCACCCTCTTCGACACCCAGACCGGGTTCGCGGTACGCCGCTGGTGCCCCCCGCTGCTCGGCCTGGAACCGCACTGCCCGCCCGCCCGCTATCTCGCCCGGCGTCGTGAACTCGGCGTACCGGAGACCGGCCGCCGGCTGCTGCGCGGCAGCGGCATCACGACGTACCTCGTCGACACCGGGCTGCCCGGCGACCTGACCGGCCCGCCGGAGATGGCCTCCGCCGGGGACGCGGACGCGCACGAGATCGTGCGCCTGGAACTCCTCGCCGAACAGGTCGCCGACACCTCCGGCACCGTGGAGGCCTTCCTCGCCAACCTCGCCGAGGCGGTGCACGGCGCCGCCGCTCAGGCCGTCGCCTTCACCTCGGTCGCGGGCGTCCGGCACGGTCTGGCCCTCGCGCCGGAACCGCCCGGACCGGGCGAGGTGCGCGGCGCGGCCGGCCGCTGGCTGGCCGCACGCCGGGTGGGCGGGGAGCTGACCGACCCGGTGCTGCTGCGCCACGCGCTGTGGATCGCGGTCACCTCCGGACTGCCCCTGCAACTGCACGCCGGGCTCGGCCCGCCGGGCCCGCGCATCGACCGTACGGACCCGGTGCTGCTCACGGACTTCGTACGGGCGACCGCGGGCATGGGCACGGACCTGGTCCTGCTGCACGGCTACCCGTACCACCGGCACGCCGCCCACCTCGCCGCTGTCTTCCCGCACGTGTACGCCGACTCGGGCGCCGCCCTCGTACGCACCGGGGCACGCGCCGCGACCGTCCTCGCGGAGATCCTGGAGCTGGCCCCGTTCGGCAAGATCCTCTTCTCCAGCGGGGCACAGGGGCTGCCGGAGCTGCACGTGGTGGGCGCCCGGTTGTTCCGCGAAGCGCTCGGCCGGGTGCTCGGCGGCTGGGTGACCGAGGGGGCGTGGTCGGCGGCGGACGCGCAGCGGGTGGCGGGGATGGTGGCGGCGGGCAACGCCCGGCGGGTCTACGGCCTGGCGAGCTGAGCCACGCGCGCGTGGCTCAGCCGAACGGGGATCACGCGTGAGCCCCCCGAAGAGGGCTCACGCGGGTGCGGCCCTGTCGCGTGCGGCCTACGCGGCCGTGGCGACCGCCGCCTCGGCCGTGGAGCCCGGCAGACCGGCCTCCGGCGTGCCGGGACGCTCGCGCAGCGACAGCAGCACGCGCAGCACGGCGATCCACATCACGGCCGAACCCAGCATGTGCAGCGCGACCAGCGCCTCGGGCAGGTTCGTGAAGTACTGGACGTAGCCGACGACCCCCTGGGCGAGCAGCACCAGGAACAGGTCCCGCGTCCGGTCCAGCGGCCCCTTGGGGGCGTCCACCGCCTTCAGCACGAACCACAGGGCGAACGTCAGCGTCACCACGATCCAGGCCAGTACGGCGTGCAGCTTGCTGACCGACTCCCAGTCCAGCGGCATCCGCGCGACCTCGCTGGAGTCGCCCGCGTGCGGACCCGACCCGGTGACCACCGTGCCCACGGCGATCAGCAGCACCGAGGCGGCGACCAGGAACCACACCAGCTGCTGCACCGACTTGCCGACCAGCGGCTTGGGCGCCGCGTCGCCCTCCCGGGTGCGCTGCCACATCACCGTGGCGACCGTGATCAGGGCGGAGGAGAGCAGGAAGTGGGCCGCCACCGTGTACGGGTTGAGGCCGACGAGGACCACCACACCGCCGAGGACCGCGTTGCCCATCACGACCCAGAACTGCGCCCAGCCCAGCCGGGTCAGGCTGCGCCGGCGGGGCTTCTCCGACCGGGCGGCGACGATCGCCCAGCCGACCGCCGCGCACAGCACGTACGTCAGCATGCGGTTGCCGAACTCGATGGCGCCGTGGAAGCCCATCTCGCTGGTGGCGGTGAGCGAGTCCGCGGTGCACTTGGGCCAGGTCGGGCAGCCGAGCCCGGAGCCCGTCAGGCGCACGGCGCCGCCGGTGAGCACGATCACCACCGACATGACGAGCGCGGCCAGGGCGGCCCGGCTGGTCGTACGGGGTCGCGGGGTCCAGCGTGCGGCGACGAAGGCGAGCGGGTTGCGCACGGCCGCTACGGCGTCGGTGGGGGTCAGGTTCGGCACGCGTCCATCGTAGGCGCCCGCTTGTGCACGCTTTCACGAGGGTCGGGCGCCGGCTCGGCCGGGCACCGGTCGCGGCGCGGGAGGGGCGCTCGGGCGGACCGCTCCCGGGGGACCCGGCCGAGGGCGGGTGACCGGCCCGGGACGGGAGCCCTGCGGACTACTCCCAGCGGAAGAACCGTCCGGCGGCCGCCAGCCCCACGATCCCCCACACGGTCAGGATCCCCAGGTCGGCCCAGGGCAGCCCGGCCCCGTTCCGGAGCACCTCGCGCAGGCCGTCCGACAGGGCCGAGATCGGCAGCAGCCCGAGCACCTCCCGCACGCCCGGCGGGAACTTCTCCAGCGGGACGACGACCCCGCCGCCGACCAGCAGCAGCAGGAAGACCAGGTTGGCCGCGGCCAGGGTGGCCTCGGCCTTCAGGGTCCCGGCCATCAGCAGTCCAAGGCCCGAGAACGCGGCCGTGCCCAGCACCAGCAGCAGCAGGACGGTGAGCGGGTTGCCGTGCGGCGACCAGCCCAGCGCGAGTGCGATCACCGTCACCAGGAGCACCTGGAGGATCTCGGTGACCAGCACCGAGGCCGTCTTCGCGGTCATCAGGCCCCAGCGCGGCAGCGGCGAGGACGCGAGGCGCTTGAGCACCCCGTAGCGCCGCTCGAAGCCGGTCGCGATGGCCTGGCCGGTGAACGCCGTCGACATCACGGCGAGGGCGAGGATGCCGGGCGCGAGGAAGTCGACGGCCTTGCCCGCGCCGGTGTCCACGACGTCCACGGAGCTGAAGAGCACCAGCAGCAGCGTCGGGATGACGACGGTGAGCAGCAGCTGCTCACCGTTGCGCAGCAGCATCCTCGTCTCCAGCACGGCCTGCGCGGCGATCATGCGGGGGAGACCGGACGAGCCCGGCTTCGGGGTGTACGTACCGGGGACGGTCGTCGTCATGACCGCAGCTCCTTGCCCGTGAGCTCCAAAAAGACGTCCTCGAGGGTATGCCGCTCCACCGAGATCCGGTCCGGCATCACCCCGTGCTGCGCGCACCAGGAGGTGACGGTGGCCAGCAGCTGGGGGTCGACCTTGCCGACCACTCGGTAGGAGCCCGGGGTCAGCTCCGCGGCCGTGCTGTCCGCGGGCAGCGCCTTCAGCAGCGAGGCCACGTCGAGGCCGGGCCGGCCGGTGAAGCGCAGGGTGTTCTCCGCGCCGCCGCGGCACAGCTCCTCGGGGGAGCCGTGGGCGATGACCTTGCCCGCGTCGATGATCGCGACATCGTCGGCGAGCTGCTCGGCCTCGTCCATGTGGTGGGTGGTGAGGATCACGCAGACGCCGTCGGTGCGCAGGTCCCGGACCAGGTCCCAGGTGGCCCGGCGGGCCTGGGGGTCGAGGCCGGCGGTCGGCTCGTCCAGGAACACCAGTTCCGGGCGCCCGACGACGGCCATCGCCAGCGCGAGCCGCTGCTGCTGGCCGCCGGAGAGCCGGCGGTAGGTCGTGCGGCCGCAGCCGCCGAGCCCGAGGCGTTCGACGAGCGCGTCCACGTCGAGCGGGTGCGCGTGCAGCTTCGCCACGTGCCGGAGCATCTCGTCGGCCCGCGCGCCCGAGTAGACGCCGCCGGACTGGAGCATCACCCCGATCCGGGGACGCAGCTCGGCGGCCTGCCGCACGGGGTCGAGGCCCAGGACGCGCACCGTGCCGGAGTCCGGCCTCAGGTAGCCCTCGCAGGTCTCGACGGTGGTCGTCTTGCCGGCGCCGTTGGGGCCGAGCACCGCGGTGACGCCCGCTCCGACCGTGAGGTCGAGGCCGTCCACCGCGGTTTTCGTCCCGTACCGCTTCACCAGGGACCGGACCTGGACGACAGGCTCACTTCGCATGGGACCAGAGTCTAGGTACGCGCCGGACGCCTCAGGCGGGCGGGTCCGCAACCTCCTCCTCGCGGGGCCGGTGCAGGGCCAGCCACCGCTGCGCGTAGGCCACCGCGTCCGCCACCGGGAACAGCCGGGCGTCGGCCGCGCCCACCCGGCCCCGGACCACCGGGCGGTCACGCTCGAAGTCGTGGCCGAGCTCGTCGAACCGGTCCGAGGTGATCGACACCTCGGTCGGCTCCTCCCAGCCGGCCGGGCCGGGCCGTCCCACCCGCACCCGCGGGGACGGGATGCGGTACTCGGCGAGATGGAAGCTCGTACAGGTCTGATAGCCGGCGCCGAGCAGCAGGACCCGGGCGCCGAGGGCCTCCAGCCGGGCCAGCGGGCTGTGCTCGCCGAGGCGGCAGTCCGGCGCGTGGCCCGCCGTGACGGCGGCCGCGCGCGGGCCGAGCGCCGCGAAGGAGGTGTGCGGGTGCGCGCTGCGGACGGCGCCCGGCCAGGTGCGGACGGTCTCCGGGATCACGCCGACCCCGCGCGAGGGCGTGGTCAGCGGGTCGTACACCGGCATGGCGGCCCGGATCGTCTCCCACCACTCCCGGGGCACCCGGGGAGCGCTCCACAGCCCGGGGTCGGAGAGGTCGCCGGACTGGGTGGGGACCACGAGGGTGCCGTCCGGGCCGAGCGCGTCGAGAAGGCCCCGGACGACCGCCACGGCACCCCCGCAGACCCAGCCGAGGGAGCTGAGGGAGGAGTGCAGCAGGAGCGTTTCACCAGGGCGGACGCCGAGTGCGCGCACCTCGGTGGCGACCGTGTCACGGGTGACGAGCGGGCCGGTCGGAGGGGGTGTCGGCATGGCCGGTGAGTCTGGCGGAAGAGCGGTCCGGGCGCCAGCCGTCTGATCGATCAAAGATCGTTTCCGCAGGTCAGCTTAGGTATGCCTAAGTGATGTAGGGCACCGCCCGGTGGTCAGGGGGCGGCTTGCCTGGCTCCGGCGAATTACGCAACAATGGTGTTGTGAAATACGTCGGCGAGGCTCACGAGGCCGGGGAGACCCCCACGGGGCCCCCGCAGGAGGAGCACGCGACCGGAGAGCGCTCGACGCGCAACCGGGTCGCGCGCTCGATCCTGGACCACGGCCCCTCGACCGTCGCCGAGCTGGCCGGACGGCTCGGGCTCACCCAGGCCGCGGTGCGCCGGCACCTGGACGCGCTGGCCGCCGACGACGTGGTGGAGCCGCGGGAGCAGCGGGTGTACGGGGCGCGCACGCGCGGCCGCCCCGCCAAGGTGTTCGCGCTGACCGACTGCGGCCGCGACGCCTTCGACCAGTCCTACGACAAGCTCGCCGCGGACGCTCTGCGCTGGATCCAGGAGCGGTTCGGCGGGGACGAGGCCGTCGTGGCCTTCGCCCGCGCGCGGTTCGCCGAGCAGGCCGCCGCGTACCGCCAGGCGATCGAGGCCGCGGCCCCCGAGGAGCGCACCGAAGCCCTCGCCAAGGCCTTGAGCAGGGACGGGTACGCTGCTACGGCGCGCAACGCGCCCCTCCCGCAGAAGGGCGAGCAGCTCTGCCAGCACCACTGCCCGGTGGCCCACGTCGCGGAGAAGTTCCCGCAGCTGTGCGAGGTGGAGACCGAGATCTTCTCCCAGCTGCTCGGCACCCACGTCCAGCGGCTGGCGACCATCGCGCACGGCGACGGCGTCTGCACGACGTTCATCCCCAAGATTTCCAAGACGCAAGTACACAGCCACAACGCATCTGCAAGCACGGCCGGGAGGAACCCCGCATGACTCTCCCCACGGAGACTGCCCACCCCGAACTCGAGGGACTGGGCAAGTACGAATACGGCTGGGCCGACTCCGACACGGCCGGCGCCTCTGCCAAGCGCGGCATCAACGAGGACGTCGTCCGCGACATCTCCGCGAAGAAGAGCGAGCCGGAGTGGATGACCAAGCTCCGCCTCAAGGGCCTGCGCCTCTTCGAGAAGAAGCCGATGCCCAACTGGGGATCGGACCTGTCGGGCATCGACTTCGACAACATCAAGTACTTCGTGCGTTCCACCGAGAAGCAGGCGGAGTCCTGGGAGGACCTGCCCGAGGACATCAAGAACACGTACGACAAGCTCGGCATCCCGGAGGCGGAGAAGCAGCGCCTCGTCGCCGGTGTCGCGGCCCAGTACGAGTCCGAGGTCGTCTACCACCAGATCCGCGAGGACCTGGAGGAGCAGGGCGTCATCTTCCTGGACACCGACACCGCTCTCAAGGAGCACCCGGAGCTCTTCAAGGAGTACTTCGGCACCGTCATCCCCGTCGGTGACAACAAGTTCGCCTCCCTGAACACCGCCGTGTGGTCGGGCGGCTCCTTCATCTACGTGCCGCCGGGCGTCCACGTGGAGATCCCGCTCCAGGCCTACTTCCGTATCAACACGGAGAACATGGGCCAGTTCGAGCGGACCCTGATCATCGTCGACGAGGGTGCCTACGTGCACTACGTCGAGGGCTGCACGGCGCCGATCTACAAGTCGGACTCCCTGCACTCCGCGGTCGTCGAGATCATCGTCAAGAAGAACGCCCGCTGCCGCTACACGACCATCCAGAACTGGTCGAACAACGTCTACAACCTGGTCACCAAGCGCGCCGTGGCGTACGAGGGCGCGACCATGGAGTGGATCGACGGCAACATCGGTTCCAAGGTGACGATGAAGTACCCGGCCGTCTACCTGATGGGCGAGCACGCCAAGGGCGAGACCCTGTCCATCGCCTTCGCGGGCGAGGGCCAGCACCAGGACGCCGGTTCCAAGATGGTCCACATGGCGCCGAACACCTCCTCCAACATCGTCTCCAAGTCGGTGGCGCGCGGCGGCGGCCGTACCTCGTACCGCGGTCTGGTCGAGATCGGCGAGGGCGCCCACGGCTCGAAGTCGAACGTGCTGTGCGACGCGCTGCTCGTCGACACCATCTCCCGCTCGGACACGTACCCCTACGTGGACGTGCGCGAGGACGACGTGTCCATGGGCCACGAGGCGACCGTCTCCAAGGTCTCCGAGGACCAGCTCTTCTACCTGATGAGCCGCGGGCTGAGCGAGTTCGAGGCGATGGCGATGATCGTGCGCGGCTTCGTCGAGCCGATCGCCAAGGAACTGCCCATGGAGTACGCCCTCGAACTCAACCGGCTGATCGAGCTCCAGATGGAGGGCGCGGTCGGCTGACGCCGAACGCAGCCCCGTCAAGCCACTCCCGTAAGAAAGCGAGCAGACCGACAGCCATGGCTGAGGCTCAGAACATCCCGGTGGGCAGCACGACCGCCGGCCAGATCGCGGTGGCCGCCGAGTCGACCGTCGCCACGCGCATGAGCGCGCCCCCGTCCTTCGACGTGGCGGACTTCCCCGTCCCCCACGGCCGCGAGGAGGAGTGGCGGTTCACCCCGCTGGAGCGCCTGCGCGGGCTGCACGACGGCACCGCGGTCGCCACCGGCGACGGCGTCAAGGTGGACGTGCAGGCCCCCGAGGGCGTCGTC
Organism: Streptomyces sp. NPDC001443; assembly: GCF_053597355.1. Taxonomy (NCBI): domain Bacteria; kingdom Bacillati; phylum Actinomycetota; class Actinomycetes; order Kitasatosporales; family Streptomycetaceae; genus Streptomyces; species Streptomyces sp. NPDC001443. The sequence continues at coordinate 109,895 of NZ_JBSFIA010000031.1, read as the reverse complement.
GTCGAGACCGTCGGCCGTGACGACGCCCGGCTCGGCCGGGCGGGCACCCCGGTGGACCGGGTCGCCGCGCAGGCCTGGTCGGCGTTCGAGAAGGCCGGGGTCGTCACCGTCCCCAAGGAGACCGTGCTCACCGAGCCGATCCGGATCGCCGTGCACGGCGAGGGCGGTGTTGCCTACGGCCACCAGGTCGTCGAGCTCGGCGCCTTCGCCGAGGCCGTCGTCGTCATCGACCACACCGGTGACGCGGTGCTCGCCGCCAACGTGGACTTCGTCCTGGGCGACGGCGCCAAGCTGACCGTGGTCTCCGTCCAGGACTGGGACGACAAGGCCGTGCACGTCGGCCAGCACAACGCGCTGATCGGCCGCGACGCCACCTTCAAGTCGTTCGTGGTCACCTTCGGCGGCGACCTCGTACGCCTGCACCCGCGCGTCGCCTACGCGGGCACCGGCGGCGAGGCCGAGCTGTTCGGCCTGTACTTCACCGACGCCGGCCAGCACCAGGAGCACCGCCTGCTGGTCGACCACAACACCCCGCACTGCAAGTCCAACGTGATGTACAAGGGCGCGCTCCAGGGCGAGGGCGCGCACGCGGTGTGGATCGGCGACGTCCTCATCGAGGCCAAGGCCGAGGGCACGGACACCTACGAGATGAACCGCAACCTGGTTCTGACCGACGGCGCCCGGGTCGACTCCGTGCCGAACCTGGAGATCGAGACCGGCGAGATCGTCGGCGCCGGTCACGCCTCCGCGACCGGCCGCTTCGACGACGAGCAGCTCTTCTACCTGATGGCCCGCGGCATCCCCGCCGACGAGGCCCGCCGCCTGGTCGTCCGTGGCTTCTTCGCCGGACTGGTCCAGCAGATCGGTGTCGACGACATCGAAGAGCGCCTCCTCGTGAAGATCGACGAGGAGCTGGAGGCGTCGGTCTGATGACGTCGTTCCTGCGCGCCTGTGGGCTGAGCGAGCTGGAGGAGGACACCCCCAAACGGGTGGAACTCGACGGCACGCCGGTCTCGGTCGTGAAGACCGAGGGGGAGGTGTTCGCCATCCACGACGTCTGCTCGCACGCGAACGTCTCGCTCTCCGAGGGCGAGGTGGAGGACTGCCAGATCGAGTGCTGGCTGCACGGCTCCGCCTTCGACCTGCGCACCGGCAAGCCGTCCGGCCTTCCCGCGACGCGCCCCGTCCCCGTATACCCCGTAAAGATCGAAGGGGACGACGTACTCGTCTCCCTCACCCAGGAGTCCTGAGGCACCCATGGCAACGCTTGAAATCCGAGACCTGCACGTCACCGTCGAGGCCGACAACGCCACGAAGGAGATCCTCAAGGGCGTCGACCTCACCGTGAAGCAGGGCGAGACGCACGCCATCATGGGCCCCAACGGCTCCGGCAAGTCGACCCTCGCCTACTCCCTCGCGGGTCACCCGAAGTACACCGTCACCGGCGGCACCGTCACCCTCGACGGCGAGGACGTCCTGGAGATGTCCGTCGACGAGCGCGCCCGCGCGGGCCTGTTCCTGGCCATGCAGTACCCGGTCGAGATCCCCGGCGTCTCGGTCTCCAACTTCCTGCGCACCTCCGCCACCGCCGTCCGCGGCGAGGCCCCCAAGCTGCGCACCTGGGTGAAGGAGGTCAAGGAGACCATGGAGCGCCTCTCCATGGACCCCTCCTTCGCCGAGCGCAACGTCAACGAGGGCTTCTCCGGCGGTGAGAAGAAGCGCCACGAGATCCTCCAGCTCGAGCTGCTCAAGCCGAAGATGGCGATCCTCGACGAGACCGACTCCGGTCTGGACGTCGACGCCCTGCGCATCGTCTCCGAGGGCGTCAACCGCGTCCGTGAGACCGGCGAGGTGGGCACCCTGCTCATCACCCACTACACGCGCATCCTGCGCTACATCAAGCCCGACTTCGTCCACGTCTTCTCCGGCGGCCGCATCGTCGAGTCCGGCGGTGCCGAGCTCGCCGACAAGCTGGAGAACGAGGGTTACGAGGCCTACACGAAGGGTGGCGTATCCGCGTGACGCAGTTGCCGGGCCTCCTCGACACCGAGGCGATCCGCAAGGACTTCCCCGTCCTGGACCGACTGATCCACGACGGCAAGAAGCTTGTGTACCTGGACAACGCGGCGACCTCGCAGAAGCCGCGCCAGGTGCTGGACGCCCTGAGCGAGTACTACGAGCGCTACAACGCCAACGTCCACCGCGGTGTGCATGTGCTCGCCGAGGAGGCCACGGCACTGTACGAGGGCGCGCGCGACAAGGTCGCGGAGTTCATCAACGCGCCCAGCCGCGACGAGGTGATCTTCACCAAGAACGCCTCCGAGTCCCTCAACCTCGTGGCGAACATGCTGGGCTGGGCCGACGAGCCCTACCGCGTGGACCACGAGACCGAGATCGTCATCACCGAGATGGAGCACCACTCCAACATCGTTCCGTGGCAGCTGCTGGCACAGCGCACCGGCGCGAAGCTGAAGTGGTTCGGCCTGACCGACGACGGCCGGCTCGACCTGTCCAACATCGACGAGATCATCACCGAGAAGACGAAGATCGTCTCCTTCGTGCTGGTGTCGAACATCCTGGGCACGGTCAACCCGGTCGAGGCGATAGTGCGCCGCGCGCAGGAGGTCGGCGCGCTGGTCTGCATCGACGCCTCGCAGGCGGCACCGCACATGCCGCTGGACGTACAGGCCCTCCAGGCCGACTTCGTGGCCTTCACCGGCCACAAGATGTGCGCTCCGACGGGCATCGGGGTGCTGTGGGGACGCCAGGAACTCCTGGAGGACCTGCCCCCCTTCCTCGGCGGCGGCGAGATGATCGAGACGGTGTCGATGCACTCCTCGACGTACGCCCCGGCGCCCCACAAGTTCGAGGCGGGCACCCCGCCGATCGCTCAGGCGGTCGGTCTGGGCGCGGCGGTCGACTACCTGTCGGCCATCGGCATGGACAAGATCCTCGCCCACGAGCACGCCCTCACCGAGTACGCGGTGCGCCGGCTGTCCGAGGTGCCGGACCTGAAGATCATCGGCCCGACGACGGCCGAGGACCGGGGCGCGGCGATCTCGTTCACGCTCGGCGACATCCACCCGCACGACGTGGGCCAGGTCCTCGACGAGCAGGGCATCGCGGTCCGGGTCGGCCACCACTGCGCCCGCCCGGTCTGCCTGCGCTACGGAATTCCCGCGACCACGCGAGCGTCGTTCTATCTGTACTCCACGCCGGCCGAGATCGACGCTCTGGTCGACGGCCTGGAGCACGTACGGAACTTCTTCGGCTGAGGGGCGTGCTGACAACGTGCTGTGCTATTCCGGGGGGCAACCCCCGGACCCCCGGCCGGAAGGCCATGAAACGGACGCTGGGATGCGAGGTTCGCCGCAGTGAAGCTGGATTCGATGTACCAGGAAGTCATCCTGGACCACTACAAGCACCCGCACGGGCGTGGTCTGAGGGATGGCGACGCCGAGGTGCACCACGTGAACCCGACGTGCGGTGACGAGATCACCCTGCGGGTGAAGTACGACGGCACGACGATCAGCGACGTCTCGTACGAGGGGCAGGGCTGCTCGATCAGCCAGGCCTCGGCGTCCGTGCTGAACGACCTCCTCGTCGGCAAGGAGCTGGCCGACGCGCAGCGGATCCAGGAGACGTTCCTGGAGCTGATGCAGTCCAAGGGCCGCATCGAGCCCGACGACGAGATGGAGGAGGTGCTGGAGGACGCGGTCGCGTTCGCCGGTGTCTCCAAGTACCCGGCCCGGGTCAAGTGCGCCCTCCTGAGCTGGATGGCGTGGAAGGACGCGACGGCCCAGGTACTGGGCGGGGCCGACGCCGAAAGGAAGACGGCATGAGCGAGACCGTTGAGATGAAGCCCGCCTCGGAAGAGGAAGTCCGTGAGGCGCTGTACGACGTCGTCGACCCCGAACTGGGCATCGACGTCGTCAACCTGGGCCTGATCTACGGCATCCACATCGACGACGCGAACATCGCGACGATCGACATGACGCTGACCTCGGCGGCCTGCCCGCTGACGGACGTGATCGAGGACCAGGCCAAGTCCGCCACGGACGGCCTGGTGAGCGAGCTGCGCATCAACTGGGTGTGGATGCCGCCGTGGGGCCCCGACAAGATCACCGACGACGGTCGCGAGCAGCTCAGGGCGCTGGGCTTCAACGTCTGAGCCGCACCCGCCGAACTGCGGTCGACCCGCGGTCGACCTGAGGCGGACCCGCACAGTGGCCCCCGGCCTTCAAGCCGGGGGCCACTGGCGTCTCCGCCGTCGTTGCCGCTGTCAGCTCAGCCCGGCCACCAGCCGGAACGTCGCGTCGGCCCGGTAGAGGTCGCTGTTCTGGTACGGGTCGAGGCGTAGCTGGAAGTTCTTGTGACGCAGGAAGCGGCCGGGGTAGTTGACCGCCTCCAGCATCACCGCGCCGGACGCCGCGGACGAGGCGCGCGGGCAGAAGGTGGCGTCCTTGCGGAAGAGGGACGAGCCGTCGTCGTGCTCGGCGCGCAGCACGAAGTCGCGATGGCGCAGATAGCCGCCGTCGGCCGTGGCGAAGGAGTAACAGGACGCGTCGGCAAGGCCGTTGACCCGCCTGAAGGCGGCGCCCTGGCGAGCCGAGGGCGAGCCGACCCGATCGAGCTTCACCAGGCCGCCGCTCACCTGCCAGTAGCGGTCGGGGTAGTTGACCGAGCGGACGGCCGTCCAGGCCGTCGACGGCGCGGGCGTGGCAGCCGAACCACCGGTGGAACCGGCGGACTTGGTCGGCTTCGCGGAGGCCGCGGGGCTCGTACCGTCGGCCGCCGGACCGGTGGGCGTGGGCGTCGCGGACGTGGACCCGGCCGACGCCGACGGGGTGCCCGCCCGGCCGGGCGTCCCGGTGCCGGACGCGGACGGCGTGGCGAAGGAGATCAGGCCCGGCACCGTCGCCCCGCTTCCCGGCAGGGCGCTCCTCGTCCGCGGGGACGCGTCGTCGGCTTCCTTGTGGGTCACGGTGATCGCGACGGCACAGCCCGCGATGGTGGATATCGCGAGAGCGCCGGCCAGCCACAGGCGGCGCGTTCCCGGAGCCCGGCCGGTGTCCGGGGCCCAGCCGTTCTCCCAGGGGCGCTGGGAGGGCGGGGACTTGTCTTCTGGCATGCGCGGTTCCTCCGCCGACGCCCGTGGCGACGGCTGTGGCCGTGGTGATGGTGGGGGGTTGGAGCGGTGAAAGAGTAGTGGAGGCAAGGGAGTTGGGGCACCTGTTTCAGTGAGCGGTTTCCATGGGTCACACCGGCGGTGAGTCACCGGGCGGGTCGGATCCGGTGACGGCCGGGCCGCCACCGGATCCCCGCGGTCAGGGGGTGATCCGCACGACCTGCGGGTCGTGGTCGCTGGTCTGGTCCGCGAACTCGCTGTTGATGTGCACGATGTCGTAGTCGTACGACGTGATCGACGAGCTGACCAGGGTGTGGTCGAGCACCTGCGAGTTGCCGTCGTAGACGTAGGTGTACTGCTGCGCGGCCGAGAGGGTGTCCACCAGGTCGGTCAGCACCCCGCCCTCCAGGTTGGAGACCGCGGTGGAGAACTGGTAGTCGTTCAGGTCGCCGAGCACGACCACGTTCGCGTCCGGCTGGGCGGCGAGGACCGAGTCCACGAAGGAGTTCACCACCGAGCCCTGGCTGCCCCGCTGGGTCTCGGAGGACCGGGCGGGGGCCTGGTACTGGCTGTGCAGCGAGTAGTCGCCGCCCTTCGACACGAAGTGGTTGGCGATCACGAAGTACTTCTCGCCGTTGAAGGTGAACTCCCCCGCCAGCGGCTTGCGGCTGTCCGTCCAGGCGGAGTTGGCGGGCGCGATCCGGCCCGGGTTGTACGTCAGCTGGGCCACCCCGCTGCTCGTCGTCACCGAGTTCGCGGTGGTCGCCGTGGCGCTGCCGCGCGAAGTGAAGCCCACCCGCGCGGAGTTGTACAGGAACACCTGGCGGATGTTGCCGCCGGTCTCCCCGCCGTCCGCGTCGTTCGTCGGGTTGATCTGGGTGTACGAGTACGTCGGGCCGCCCGCCGTCCTGATCGCCGAGATCAGCGTGGACAGGGTCGTGGTGGCGGAGACGGTGCCGTCGTCCGTGGCGCCGTTGTTGTCCTGGACCTCCTCCAGGGCCACGATGTCGGGCGACTTCAGGTTGTTCACGATGCCCGAGGCGAGCGCCGTGAACTTCGAGGCGGCGTCGGTCGGGTCGAGGTTCTCCACGTTGTACGTCGCCACCGACAGCTGACCCGTCGACCGGTCCGTCGTCGTCTCCTTTGCGGTACCGCCCGAGGTGAGGGTGCCGAGCGAGGTGGCCTGGAGGGTGTAGCCGCCGTACGCGATGTAGTCGAGGACACCCGTGGCGCCGGACAGCGTGTCACCCACCGTCGCCGTCGGGAACGTCGACGACAACAGGGTGCTGATCTGCACCCGGCCGGAGTTCTGGCTGCTGTAGGAGGAGTACAGGGAGCCGCCGCGGGCCGAAGTCACCTGCGCGGGCTTCACGTTGACCCACAGCTCGCTGTACTCGTCGGTCCGGCCGACCACCGGCGCGGAGCCGACGGAGACCCGCATGCCCTCCAGGGACTCGTAATAGTCCAGGGCGTACGTCGTCGGGGCGAGCGTGAAGGAGTTGATCGAGCCGCCGCCGTTGGTGCGCGTGTAGGTCGCCGGGACCGTCGAGTCGCTGATGGTCACGGCCGAAGGGAGCGTGTTCCCGGTCGAGTTGGTGGTCCAGGAGGCGCTGCCCAGCTCGGTGAGCGACTGGCTGCCGGAGGACGAGTCCGGGTAGTACTCCGAGACCTTGCCGGTGACCGTGACGCTGTTGCCGACCGTGGTGCTCGGCGTGCTGGACCCCGTGTAGACGAAGATCGCGTCACTGGTCGCCGCGTTGCCGTCGCCGCTCGCGCTCTGGATCCAGAAGCCGCGCGAGGAGCCGGTGGAGCGGATCGCGGTGACGATGCCGGTCGTGGTGACCGTCGAGCCGTTGTAGGGGGATATCCGGGTCGAGCCCTGGATCGCGGAGATCGTGTACGTGGCCGCGTGCGCGCTCGCCGGGAGCGCGACGAGCGCCGCCGAACCGAGCAGACCGGCGGCCAGGGCACGGGTGCCGAGAGCGAGTGTTCTGTTCATGCGCGTCCTTACAACTGTCAGTGGGGTGAACGGAGTTGGAGCGACGTACATGAGCGACTGGTCGTGCAGAGTTCTAGGGGCCCAGCGTTACGCCCCCGTGTACGGAACGTTTTCCACGCGTGTCGTCTACGCGCGTCATGCGTACGTTGTGGGGCACCTGTGGAGGGGCTGTCACGCACGCTTGTGCCGGGGGCGGGGCGGCCGCGGATCAGCGGCGCGGCGATCCGGGCGAGGGGCGGGAAGGGCCTGGCGGGACCGGGTCGTCGGCGCCCCGGCCCCCCTGTCCGGGGCGCCGTCGCCCGCCACCTGAGACAGCCCGCGGCTGGTTGGCCTCCCGGCCCCCCGGCCGGTTAGGTTTCCCTCATGACCGAAACGACTGCTCCCCGCACCACCGGCGCCGTGGCCGCCGGGCTCGCCACCGTCGCCGCCGACGGCACCGTTCTCGACACCTGGTACCCCGCGCCCGAGCTGTCCGCCGCGCCGGGCCCCGCCGGCACCGAGCGGCTCGACGACGAACGCACCCGGGAACTGCTCGGTGAGCACGGTGTCGCCGCCCTCGGCAAGGACGAGGTGCGCGGTGTGGAGATCGTCGCGGTCCGTACGGTCATCTCCTCGCTCGACGACAAGCCGCTCGACACGCACGACGTCTACCTGCGTCTGCACCTGCTCTCGCACCGGCTGGTCAAGCCGAACGAGCAGAACCTGGACGGCGTCTTCGGCTTCCTCGCCAACGTCGCCTGGACCTCGCTCGGCCCGGTCGCGGTGGACACCCTGGAGACCGTGCGGCTGGCCGCCCGCGCGCGCGGCCTGCACCTCGGCGTCTTCGGCGTGGACAAGTTCCCGCGCATGACCGACTACGTGGCCCCGGTCGGCGTCCGCATCGCCGACGCCGACCGTGTCCGCCTCGGCGCGCACCTCGCGGCCGGCACCACCGTGATGCACGAGGGCTTCGTCAACTTCAACGCCGGCACCCTGGGCACCTCCATGGTCGAGGGCCGTATCTCGCAGGGCGTCGTGGTCGGCGACGGCTCGGACATCGGCGGCGGCGCCTCCACCATGGGCACCCTCTCCGGCGGCGGCAAGCAGCGCGTCGCCATCGGCGAGCGCTCCCTGGTCGGCGCCGAGGCCGGTGTCGGCATCGCCCTCGGCGACGACTGCGTGGTCGAGGCGGGTCTGTACCTGACCGCCGGCACCCGCGTCACGCTGCCCGACGGCTCGATCGTCAAGGCCCGCGAGCTGTCCGGCGCCTCCAACATCCTCTTCCGCCGCAACTCGGTCACCGGCACGGTCGAGGGCCGCCCGAACAACGCGGAGTGGGGCGGCCTGAACGACGTCCTGCACAGCCACAACTGATCACCGCACCCGCGCGAGCGCCCTTCCACGGCCGCAGGACGGCCGGGGAGGGCGCTCGTGCGTCGGGTGCGGATGTCGGGCGGGCCGGGGTCTTCACCGTGCGCCGCTGTCACCACTCGTCGTGGTCGTCGATCACCCGGAAGCTGCCCGCGGCGCCGTCGTCACCGAACATGCCCTCGAGGCCGGTACGGGTCACGGTGCCATAGGTCTCGCCGTGGGGACCCACGGTGGCGACCGGAGCGCCGGCACAGTTGAAGCCCCGGAAGACCTCGACGGTCTGCCGGCTGTCATTGAAGATGCTGAAGCTGCTGGAGCCGGCCGCGGTGATGCAGCCGTCGGCGGAGGCCGAGTAGGCACGCTCGTTGAAGTAGATCCTTCCGTCTTCCCTGCGATCGTGGTCGCGTCCGCCCTCGTCGTGGCCCTCGTTCCTCCCCCCGCTCGCGTTCCTCTCCCCGCTCGCGCTCCTGTCGCCCGAGGGAGCCGCGACAGGGGCGGCTCGTTGCACGGGCCGGGTCACTCGGTGGACGGACTGGACGGACCGGACGGACCGGGACGCCGGGGTGGATCCGGCGGTCGGGGCGTAGGTGACGCCGGCGGCCACGAGGGCGGTCGCGCTCAATCCGGTGCCGACCACAGCAAAAATATGCGGAGGCATGTCACTTCTCTCTGTCGGACGGACGTCGGCCGGGCAACCGGCCTGCGAGGAACGTACCGACAGCTCTCATGACCGGCATTTCGGATGTATCCGGATGGGGTGCCGTTCAGGAGCGGGGGCGGCGCCTGCGCGTCCGCGGAGCGGGAGGACGCCTTCGTCACTCCGGCAGGCCCGCCGCGAACTCCGCCAGCGTCGCGAAGTCGTCCGCCCGCAGCCCGATCCGCGGGTCGACCTGGTGCAGCAGCGCGGGGCCGGGATGGTGGGCGGTCACGTACGCGACATCGGCCTCGCTCTGTTCGTCGTCCACCCAGGCGAAGGGGCGGCCTTCGGCGTACGCCACGATCGCCTCGGTCTTCCAGTGCACCCCGTCGGGCCGATACGCGAACAACCGGGTGCCGAAGTCGACGTACGGCAGTTCGGGCAGCCCGACGACCGGGGCGATCCAGCGGTTCGCCGCGTCCATCCAGGTCGTGGCCCAGCACAGCTCGAACGGCAGGGCGAGCAGAGCCGCGCCGTGCTCCGGGTTCAGCCAGACCCGCAGCGGCCGGCCCGGTCGTACGGTGGCCCGGATCGTCGTGTAACCGGCGGGCCGTCGCTCCGCCTGCGCGGCGTACGGGTTGAGCGGGCCGTCGACTTTACCGACCGCAGGAGCTTGGATATCGGCTCTGAACTGCGACGATTCATAGAGTACATGTCCGTGACGGCGAGTTGGGATCGATAATGTCGTCCGTCCGAGTGAACGTTGGCCCCGTGTCTGTGGCCAAGGGAAACGAGGCTGCGTTGGATCGGGGAGCCGGGCAGCATCGCGGTGTGGCTGATCTGCTGTGGGATGACGTGAGCTGTTTCTTCGACCCGGACCTGATGGGGTCTCTGCCGGACCTGCGTGTCCCAGACGCCTCGGTGGAGGACTGGCAGGCGGTCCTCGATCTTGTCGAGGAGAGAGGTTGGCGGCGCCAGTGCTCCGAAGGCGAGACTGTGCTGCCGGTCCCTCGGGCGGAGACCGTGCTGTCCCGCCCGGAGGACGCTGAGTGCCCGAACCTGCGGGTGTGGCCGACTGCTGATGTTCTGGCGATCTTCCGTTTCCATGACGATGATGAAGTCGACTTCGATGTTGACCTGCGGGAGTTGCAGGGCCAAGAGCGACTTGATGTGTTCTGCGACTTCTTGCGGGAGATCGGGCGACGCTTGGGCAAGCCGGTGCTGATGGACCCGGAGGGTGATCGTGGCCATCCGGTACTCGGCTTCGATATCGAGGCCGATCGCGTCGTACTCTTGGCTGAGCCACTGGTCAGGTGATTGCGGCCACCGGCCGCGATTTGTAGAGGGCTCCGTTGCGGAGTCAACGAAGACACTTGGGGCAACCACGGCTCGGTGGTTTCTCGTGCCTTGTCCTGTCGAGGATCAGTCGGTAGCGCCCGCCGAGCGGAGCGAACGGCCGAGATCGCCGACGAGTAGACGAGGGTGGCGCCGCCACCACCACATGTCGATGGGGTCGAATCCGCTGATCCGGTGGAACTGTGACAACGAGATGCCGTCGTCGAAGACGGTGGCGGCCCGGAAACGATCGTCGAGGGCTTTGACCTGGGGGGTCCATAGGACGATCACACGCTCAGTGAGGATCGGCCACGCCTCATGGAGCCAGTTCCGGCTGTAGAGGTCGTTGGTGTATTCGTCCACCAGGTCGCTGTAACCGTCCTCGACTTTGTCCACGAGCCAGGCCCACTTGTCGATCATCTCTCGGACGGTGAATGCCTTGCGCCAGCCGCGTTGACGCAGGACCTCGCCTGCGGCCTGCTCGTTGTGGGGCTCCATATGCCGGAGCCTGGCATACGGGATGGTCCGGTGACCACGGGTTTCCCCTGGTCACCGGACCGGACTGAGCGGCATCCCCGGGTTGTCAGGTGGCCGTGATCTGGGCTTCGAGGTCGGCGACGCGCCGGTCCTGGAAGCGGAGGTTGGAGCGGGCGGCCTTGAGCCGCTCGTCGAGGGTGCGGTTGTCGGTCGTGAGTTGGCGGACCCGCTGTTTGAGGGTGGTGTTCTCAGTGGTGATCCGCTGGATGGCTTCCTCGGTCCACTCGGCTTCCAAGTCCCGGATCCGGCCAAGGAGTTCGCCAATTCGGGTCCGCTGGGTGAGGATCTCGGCCTGGGCGGCCTTGAGACCTTCTTCGGCGTTCAGGGCACGTTCGCGCCAGGTCGCCTCGCGCTCGTCGTCCTGGTCGGCGAGCAACTGTGCCCGGCGGCTTCCGGACTCGGCCATCGCGCTGGTGATCGTGGCTCGGGCCTCGGCGTTGTCGTAGAGGAAGGTGCGCGAGACGTCCGCGCGCCGGGCGACGGCGGCGACGCTGACCGGGGTTTTCTCGCGCTGGAGTCGGATGATGGCTTCGCGGACCCGCTGGAGAGCGGTCTCGGTCTTGTGGCGGCGGGCCGCCAGGGCGGCGGCCGTGCGGGGTTCTGGGACGGCAGCGGTCTTCATGCGATGTCCTGATCAGAGTCGTTGTCGGTTGTACGCGTATCGCTGTACTCGCTCTGCTCGTCTTCGCTGCCCGCGGCGGCGAGGTCGGCGGCGCGGAAGGCGGTGGACCACACGCGGTGGAAGTAGTCCTGCGGTTTGCGCAGGTCCAGGGCGAGGGCGTCATCGAGCAGCCCGAGACCGGCCAGGGCTTTCTCCAAGCCGTCGATGGCGCGGGCGGTCGGCTCGAAGTAGCGGTGGAGGTAGTCGGCGGTGGCGTCGTCCGAGGCGCCTTCGGCCAGTTGCCGCCACTGTTCCCGTTTCCGCCGCCAGTAGAGGAGATCCGCGCCGGAGAGGACGAACTTGTCGCAGTTGTGGCAGTCGAGGTTCCAGGGACAGGCACCGCCGTCGACGACCGGCTGGAAGGTGCAGAAGCCACCCTCGGCCGGGGTGCTGCGGCGGGCGAGGTCGACGGCGATGGCCAGAGCCTGCTCCTTCGTGAGCGCCTCGGCTGAGTCCCCTGCAAGGAGCTCCCCAGGAGCGGTCGTGCCGGGGCCGGCGACCCAGACATGCTGGAGCACGTTCTCCAGATCGGTGCTGGAGAGGTGGACGTAGTGCTCGGCCATCCGGTCCGAGACGTGTCCGAGGTAGCGGCGGATGTGGGTGAGGGTGGCGCCTTGACGCAGGAGGCTGGTGGCCAGCGTGTGGCGGGCCTGGTGGGGGACGCAATGGCCGATGTCCATAGCGTCGACCCAGGGACGGAAACGGCTGTAGAACCACGGTCTGCTCAGCGCGATTGTTCCGTCGGTGCTGCGGTAGTTGGTGGGGAACAGCGCGAGTCCGTCGCGTTCCTTGCCCGTAGGGGTGTAGCCGTGTTCGTCGGCGAACCGGCTGAGCGTTTTGCGCTGCCGGTCGGCGATGAGGGCGTAGAGGGACTCGGGGATGCGGATAGCCGCGTCGTAGTTGCCTACCTTGGTCTGGTCGTGCCAGAGCATCGCGAGCCCGCTGAGTCGACCGATACAGTTCCAGCGGAGCTCGATGACCTCCCCCAACCGCCGTCCGGTGACCACGAGGATCTCCCAGATGTCCCGGGCGCCCTCGTCATCCGGATCGTGGACGCGTGTGAACTCGGCGAGATTGTGTTCGTCGGCCAGTGCGCGTGCCACCTCGTCGGCGAAGGGGCGTCGCCGCTTCTGGTAGGCGGTGCCGCCGGCGTTCGGCAACGCGATGACGAACTCCCTGGCCAGACCGATGGCGCCGGTCACGCCATCGTCCATCGCCTTACGGAGGATCCTGCGGGTGTGGTTGAAGACCAACGATCGCGTGCCGGTCGTGACGATGCTCGCCTTCCCATCGACCCGGACCATGGCCAAAGACGGGAGCGCGTGGCGCTCGCGATGTCGCTGATCTGCGACGAAGCGGTCGGCGTGTTCCTTCGCCAGGACTGCGGGGTCGTGGCCCCCGCCGGGAGCGTCGGCCTCGATGAAAGCGCTCAACTCGATCATCGCTCGACGAATCTGGTCAAGCGTGTGGGCACTGTTGGGGCAGCGCGGGGAGCGCAGAAGTTCCGCGAAGTAGTCCCACGTGATGTCCCGCAGCCACCGTTGAGAGATCGCGGTGAGGCTGATGTGCCCGAGCCGGTTCTCGTAACTGATACCGAAGTGCCTCGTTTCGAGGAATCCGGCCTCTTTGGCCTCCTCAGGTGTGAAGTAGACCAGGCGCAACTCGTGGAGGATCTCTTTCACGACCCCGCTGGCGGCCTTGGTCAGGCAAGCAAGGTCCAGATCGACGATCGAGGTCGCATCCTGCTCGCGGCAGGCGTTCACCACCATGCGGAGCGCGGTGACATCCCAGCGGGCCGGACGCGGTCGCTGTGTATGAGTGAACAACCCCCACTGGATTTCCGCTCGCGGCAGCGGCCTCAGCCCGCGCAAATTCAGCTGAGCGGGCACAGAGACCGCGATCTCCCTGGCGCACCACGCACGGAACTGGACGTGGTCGATGTAGCTGACAGCGACTCGCCCTTCGCGCCACGATCCGCCCGGAATGGACGCACCGCCGGGAGAACCCGCCCTCCGGTAGGCGTGAGCGTGTCGCTGGCACAGTCCCAGCGGCGACTCTGCCAGCAGAGGACAGACCAGCACCGCGCAGGTCCCGAACCCCGGAACAGGGCTTTGCTCGGCGGCCCACCCATCGAAGTCGGGTGTGGCGTCTTGTCCGGCTCGCGTCCGACTCCATTTCTGGAGGTGATATTGGCAGAGACGGTACTGGCCTGCCCGCGCGGGTCGTCCGGGGCAGATCAGACAGGCCAGATTCCCGTCATGCTCGGTTGTCTGGCTCAATGGTTCAGCAGCGCTGAGGAATGCTGACCTGCTGACGCCTTCTTTCGCGGCCGTGAGCCACTCCTGGCGATGGGCGTGGCAGAAGTCGCCGAGACCGGTGACGCGCTGGCAGTCGGTGACCCGGCAGAACCACCGGTAGGTCTGGTGCCCTCGCGGGATCTGGACGATGTCGTCGCGGAACACAGGGTCGAAGGAGGGCGAGCTCGTCAGCGCGGTGAGGATCTCCAGGCGATCCCTGCCGATTCGCGTGTGGTCTTGGTGTGTGTTCAGCAAGGGCAGCAGAAACGCGTCCCGGCGCTTCACCGGTCCTCACCCCAGACCGTGCGCAGAGCGGCGTCGAAGACCGGATCGTGGATGTCGACGTGCCCGTAGACCTCGTCGACCATCGCGGCCGAGGCCCAGCCGCCCGCGTCCCGGGCGATCAGGGTGTTGCCGCCCGCGGCGTCGAGAACCGCCGAGGTAAAGGTGTGCCGGAAGGCATGGGGTTTCACCAGCCCCAGCCCAGCGCGTTTCCCGGCCCGGCCGAGCATCCGGCGGGCGCCGACCGGGGTCCACGGCTGGCCCGTATCGGCGCCGTGCAGTTGGACCAGGAGCATTCCGTGCCGGACGCTGCGCGGGTACTCGGTGGTGATGTACTCGAAGTAGGAGTGCACCATCGCCGGGCTGACACGCTTGATCAGCCCGCCGGTGACCATCCCGCGCTCGACCCGCCACGGGTGCTTGGTCTTGGCCTCTGCCCCGTTCGGGTTGCCGGGCCGGTGGCAGACATGCAGATGCGGGGTGCGGCACTCGCCGCAGGCAGCGTTCTCCCGAAGGTGCAGGTCGACCAGATGCAGCCCGCACAGCTCGCCGATCCGCAGGCCACCGTCGGCGAGCCAGTCCACGACCAGCCGGTCACGGGCGGCGTTCACCGTCTCCAGCAGCCTCTCCCTCGCCCCGTCCGGCAACATCTTCGGGTGCCGGCGGTGCGGCCCCTTCGGCGCCAGCGGATTCGTGGGCAGCGGCGACTTCACATGACCGAGGAACGAGCGACGGCGGTCCACCCGCGACGGCAGCCGGGACCTGTCGAGTTTCTTGCCGAGTTCGCCGTTTACGCCGAGCGCGGCTTGGTGCAGGTAGAAGCCCTTCAAGCAGGCCGCCGCGGTCGACAGCGCCGAGCGGCCGTAAGGGCGCTTACCCACCCGCCACGGTTCTCCGAGAGGCATGCGGACCTCGGCACCGACGATCCCCATGTACCTTTCCAGGTCGCGCAGTTGGACCGTTTCGAAGGCCAGGCACTCTCGCTCCAGCCACCGCAGGTGGTCCACCAGGTAGTACGCGTAGGTCTTCTGCGTGCCCGAGCCCTCGTGCTCACGCAGGAACCGGTCCGCCTCCGTGTGCAGCGTGCCCTCGGGCCAGACGATCGTCCATGATCTCCGCCCGTCCTTCCTCTCGATCCGCTGGACCCTCAAGTCCCCGACCACGACGTGCCGTACCACTTGTCCTCCGTACCGACTCCGGAACATGACTGACGTCACGGTCCCGGTCGGTAAACGAGCCCATGACGCCCAAGTCACAGGCCCAGACGGACATCACGGGCAGCACTACCCGCGGTCGGTAAAGTCGACGTCGAGGAAGAGCAGGGGGCGGCTCATCCGGTCACCGTACGGCAGCGGCGCTGCGGGGCGCGCGGACGTTCTCGGCGGGGCCGGCCCCGGACTCGTGCCCCGTGTCCGTGGTCAGTCGGCCACGAGGCGTCCGTACTCCGCCAGCAGTCCGTCGACCGCCTCGCGGCTCGCGGGCCGCAGCGGGGCGCGGACCGGGCCGGCCGGAAGGCCGAGGGCGCCCAGGAGCGCCTTGGCGGTGACGGCGCCCGGCAGGCCCGCGGCCATCATCGACTCGATGAGGGGGACGGCCCGCCGCTGGAGCCGGGCCGCCCCGTCCGTGTCGCCCGCGTCGAACGCGTCCAGGACCGAACGCAGGTGGCGCGGGACGGCGTTCGCGACCGTGCTGACGTATCCGGCGGCGCCCACCGCGTACAGGGCGAGGTTGTGTTCGTCGCAGCCCGCGTAGTACGCCAGGTCCGTGCGGGACAGCACCTTCTGGGTGCCGAGGAAGTCGTAGGAGCAGTCCTTGACCGCGACGATCCCCGGGTGTTCGGCGAGGCGGATCATCGTGTCGGGCTCGATACGGGTGCCGGTGCGGCCAGGGATGTCGTACAGCACGACCGGCAGGCCACCGGCGTCCGCCACCTCCCTGAAGTGTTCCTCGACCGCGTCCTGCGGGGGCCTGCTGTAGTACGGGGTGACCACCAGCGCAGCGTCCGCGCCGGCCCGCTCCGCCGCCCGGGCCAGTTCCACGGTGTGCCGGGTGTCGGAGGTGCCCACACCGGCGAGCAGCGGCACCCGGTCGCCCACCGCCGCCCGGACGGCCCTGATCAGCGCCGACTTCTCGGCGTCCGTCGTGGTCGGCGACTCGCCCGTGGTACCGGACAGCACGAGCCCGTCGCAGCCCTCCGCCACCAGCCGTCCGGCCAGCCGCTGCGCACCGTCGAGGTCGAGCGCGCCCGCCTCGGTGAACGGCGTGATCATGGCGCAGAGGGCGCGGCCGAAGGGTGGGGCGGAGGAACCGGTGTGCGTCATGGGACCAGTCTCGGCAGGACGATCGTGTAGATCCACTTAATTCTTCTGTGAGATATGAGTAAGCATCGCTGAGAGGTCGGAGTGCCGGAGGTGCGCCGACCTCCTCGGTCCCGTCACCCTTCCGTTCCGCCGGGCGCCCGGCGGCGGGTGCGGCCGACTCGATGGGGCGAGGCACTGTGTCCCCTTCGGGCCTCCATGGGTCACTATGGCCATGACGGTCACGAAACCCTGTCATGGGAGGCGTCATGAAACTCGGCAAGGCACTCGCCACCGGTGTCGCGCAGGAGCGGCCGCAGACCCGTCCGGACGAACTCGAACTCCCCCGCGAGGCAGCGGACGTGGAGACCACCGCCTCCGCCGCCCCCGTACCCGGTCCCGCCTCCCTGCCCGCGCCCGCGGCCGAAGAGGTGTCGGCCGCCCGATGAGGCTGCGGCTTCCGGCGGAACGTCCGACGGAGGCGCCGACCGGATTCAAGATCGCCCACCCGGTGCTGTCCCAGGACGGCACCCGGGCCGGGTTCACCGGTGTGTCGCTCGGCGGCGCGCTGCCGTACGCGGTGGTGGCCGACGCGTCCTGTGTCTACGGACTGCGGCACCGGGCGCCGCACCGCCGCTGCGACTGCGGCTTCCACTGCGTGCACGACCGTACGACGGCGGAAGCGCTGCTGTGCACGGCCGAACACCGGACGGCCGTCCTGCTCGAGGTCTCCGTGCTGGGCGCCTACATCCGCTTCGAGCGCGGCTTCCGCTACGCCCGCCAGCGGGTGCGCGTGGCGACGGTCGGGCCGTGCGTCTGCGGCACGGCCGCGGCCGCGCTCGCCGACGCCGGGTGGGGCAGGCCCGGCTGGTCCGCCCTGGCGCCCGCCTGCGCGGCCTGCGTGCGCGGTCGTACGTCCTTGTCGCTCGCGGCGTTCGCCCGGCTGGCCGGGGACGGACTGCGGGTCGCGGCGGGCGGCGGCGGCCCCTGGGGCGGCGCGGGACACGGCGACCCGGTACCTGCGGCGGGCGGCGGCGTCCCCGCCGGTCCCGGTGTGCGCGACGGTGCCGGACCCGCGCTGCGCGCCGACCTCGGCGTGCCCGAACTCGTCGCCGAGGCGGCCCTGTTGCAGGCCCGCCTGGACTGGTTCCAGACCCAGCTGGCCCGGCTGGGCGAGCCCGGGTCCGGCGGAGCGGCGCGCGGGTAGGGCGGCCGGTCCGGGATCGTCGGCGGCCGACAGCCGACAGCCGACAGCCGACAGCCGACAGCCGACAGCCGACAGCCGACAGCCGACGGGTGCGGGTGCCGGGGCGGCTCGGCGTGCGGGCCGTGGGAGGTCCGGACGTTCGCCGGATCCTGTGACGAGCGGTCCCGCCGGACCTGGGTACCCGGGGCGGGTGGTCCGCCGGGAGGGGGCCCGGGAGGGGCCGCCTACGGGGTGGCCAGGGAGGCGGGGGAGTTCAGGGACGAGAGGTACCTCGATGGCGAAGCGCAGGTCGACACCGGGCGTGGCCGGAGCCGGAGCCGGAGTCGAAGCCAGGGCCGACGGGGCCGCCGCGCCGCGCCGCCGGGCGCGGCGGGCCCACGCCCTGGGGCGCTTCCTGCGGGAGACGCTGGCGAGGGCGGACGTCAGGGGCCGGGCCGGGGCGCGTGCCGCCGACCTCGGGGACCGGGCCGGTGCGCTGACCGTCCAGTTGCGCGGCGGTGCCGTCGAGGCCGGGCACGGGGTGCGCGGCGCGGTGGTGGGCGCCGGGCGCGGCACGCGGGACGCGGCCGCGCGCGCGGGGCACAGTCTCCGGGACACGGGGGCACGGGCGGGCCGTTCGGCGGAGCATGTGCTCCCGGGGCCGTTGGGCAGCGCGGCGCGGGCCGGGCTGCGGCACCCCCTCCCGGTGCTGATCGCCGGCGCGGCGGGGGCCGCGACCGTCAAGGCCGCGGTGTCGCGGCGACCGCGGGAACGGGGCCCACGGCAGCGGGATCCACGGCAGCGATGCCCACGGCGGCGACGCTCACGGCGGCGGTACTCGCGAGGCGGGTCACTGCGCGAACGGCGACCGCGGCAGCGGGGCCGACGACGGCCGTGAGCGCGGCACCAGCGACCCCGCTGACCCCGTTGACCCCGGTGACTCCGGTGACTCCGATGGGCCGGGCAGGCGACCCTACCGAACAATCCACCCTCCTGGACAGGAAAACTGTTCGGTGAGAGGGTGGGTACATGTTGGACGTCACCGTGATCGAGGACTCCGAGGCCGCAGTCGTCTCCCTGGACCCCGTCCGGGCCGGGCTGCTCGCCGAACTGGCCGCCGGCCCCGCCTCGGCCACCATGCTGGCCGGCCGGGTCGGGCTGCCCAGGCAGAAGGTGAACTACCACCTCAAGGCCCTGGAGCGGCACGGCCTGGTGGAGCTGGCCGGGGAACGCCGCAAGGGCAACGTCACCGAGCGGCTGATGCGCGCGACGGCGGCGTCGTACGTGATCTCACCGCTCGCGCTCGCCGCCGTGCAGCCGGATCCGGACCGCTTCCGCGACGAGTTCTCCGCGCGCTGGCTGCTGGCCCTCGGCGCCCGGCTGGTCCGCGACGTCGGCTCACTGATCACCGGTGCCGCGCGGGCGCGCAAACGGCTGGCGACCTACGCGCTGGACGGCGAGGTGCGCTTCGCCTCCGCCGCCGATCGGGCAGCGTTCGTCGAGGAGCTCACGGCGGGGATCGCCGCCCTGATCCGCAAGTACGACGCTCCGGAGGCCGAGGGCGGCCGTGACCACCGGATCGTCGTGGCCCTCCATCCCACGCTCAAGGACCCGCAGTCCGTCGGCGAGGCCGGCGCCCGGCCGTCCGCCGCCCCACCGGAACTCGACCAGTAGGAGCCAGGAACCAGTCATGTCCAAGGAATTCGAGATCGTCCGCGAGTTCGAGGTCGACGCCACGCCGGAGGAGGTGTGGGAGGCCGTCACGCGCGACACCGGCGGCTGGCTGTGGCCGATGGAGTACGACGGCGAGAGCGGCACCGGCCCCTTCGGGTCCACGCTCACGAACTGGGATCCGCCGCACCGCCTCACCTCGCGCACCGAGGACGTCCGCTTCCCGACCCAGAGCCTGAACCAGCTCGACCACACCATCGAGCCGCGCGACGGCGGCCGCCGGGCCTGGGTGCGGTACGTGCACAGCGGGATCTTCACCGACGACTGGGACAACCAGTACGACGGCGCGAGCCGGCACACCGACTTCTATCTGCACACCCTGCGCGAGTACCTGACGCACTTCGCGGGCCGCCCGGTCGCCTTCGCGACGCTCCACGGGCCCGGCGCCTCCACGGCCGCCGACGCGTTCGTCGCCGTGGGCCGGGCCCTCGGCCTCGCCGACGACACGGCGCAGGGCGCGCGGGTGACGGTCCGCGGACCGGCCGGGCGGGAGCTGGACGCCGTGGTCGACTACCGCAACCCGTACTTCCTGGGGCTGCGCACCGATGACGCCCTGCTCCGCTTCTTCGGGCGCAACCACTGGGGCGCGCCGGTCGGCATCTCCGTCCACGACTTCGCGCCGGACGCCGACGCCAAGGCGGACGAGAGCGCCTGGCAGGTCTGGCTCGACGGCGTGTTCGGTCGGTCCTGAGCGGCAGCCGGCGGTCGGCAGCCTTCGCGGTCCGCGACCGAAACCGCCCGGGTTCCGGTCGCGGTCCGCGGTCGTACGGGCTCCGGTCGCGGCCCCGCGTTTGATGCGGTGAACCGATGGCCGCGTAGGATCTACGCGCGTCAATGCCCTGCCCGTCCAAGCCGGTTGCCGGGAATTCGGCCAAGTGCGGCCACCGGTGGGCAGATGAACCGGGCGGCATGGGTGGAAATCCGTCTAGGCTGAGTGGTCGAACCGTGATGCGTACGGCCGTCAAGGCGCCCTAGGAGAACCAGCCGATGTCAGCAAGCCCCAGCTCCTCCCTGCCGCCGGTGCGGCTGCATCCCGAAGCGGAGCTGGCGCGGGACGCCCTGTCCACGCCGTTGCTCTCGCGGGCCGCGCGGCTCGCCCGCTGGGCCGGACCCGAGACCCGGGTCGAGGCCGGGGGCGTACTCGTCGAGGAGCAGTTGCCCGCGGCCGCCGAGGTCCTCGGCCTGACCGGTGACGACGCGGCCGCCCTGGCGAGCGAGGCCTGGCGGATCGCCGTGGACGCCGGGCTCGTCGAGATCGTGGACGAGGAGGCCGGCACGGTGGCCGCGGGCGAGGAGCTGGGCCTGCTGTTCGGCGGCTCGCCGCGCGACGTGCTCGACGTGTGGCTGGCCGCGCTGGAGGCGGTGCTGGCCGACGCGAGCGTCCCCGACCTCGACGAACTGATCGAGGCGATGGACGCGGGCGGCGAGGTCGACCTCTCCCGGCTGGACTGGGACGCCGAGGCGGAGGCCGAGTTCCTCGACGGCGTCCTCGGCAACCTCTACCTGCTCACGGTGAGCGAGGACGGGCCCGGCGACGGCCCCGTACCGCTTCCCGCGCTCGCCGCGTCGATGATCGTGCCCGACGGCTCGCACGAGCCCACCAACGACATGCTGGAACAGGTGTCCGACGCCATGATGCGGCTCGACGAGCAGTTCCGGCTGCTGGAGCCGGTGGGTCTGGTGGACTACCGGCCGGTCGACGAGGCGCTCATGACGGACACCGACGACACCGACGACACCGCCGCACAGCCCTCGGCCTCGATCGACGACACCGACGTCGCCCGCTACGGCATGGTCCGCCTTACCCCCCTCGGCTGCTACGGACTGCGCGCGCGGCTGCTGGACGCCGGCTTCGCGGCCCCGGCCGTGGGGGAGCTGTCCGACAAGGGCGCGGACGCGCTGCTCGACGGCACGGCCGCGTTCCCTCCGGCGGCGGCGCACGCCGAGACCCGGTCCTGGCTCGCGCACCGCGAACCGCTCGCCGCGGCCCACGAGTTGCTCGCGGCGGCGCGCGGCGCCGACGACGGCGCGCCCCTGCGGCGGCTGCGCTGCCAGCAGGCGCTGTCGCTGGTCGGCCCGGAGGCCGAACCGGCGCTGCGTGACGTCCTGGACGACGCCGAACTCGGCGGGCTCGCCCGGGTGTGGCTGAGCGAGCACGGGGCCGCCGACGTGCCCGTGCCGTCCCAGGCCATGGTCTTCTGGCTCACCATCGACACGGTCGCCGCACAGTTGGCGGCCGAGGGCAACTCCGAGGAGCTCCAGGCCCTCGTGGAAGGACTCGCGGAGCAGCACAGCGGTTTCTTCGCGGCCGCCTGGCGGGTGGACCACCCGGCCACGGCGGACGTGCTGGACGCGATGGGGCGCCTGCACCCGGACAAGAAGGTGGCCAAGGAAGCCCGGAAGGCGGCGTTCAAGGCACGCTCGCAGCAGGGGTGAAGCCCGCCCGGTACCGACGCGGAACCGCCCTGTGCACGCCGACGCGGAACCGCCCTGTGCCGACGTGGCACCGCCCGGCGCCGACGTGGCGACTTCTCGCCGCGGCGCCGGGCCGCGCGGCATTTCTTTGCCTCCTGCGGGGGAGGTCCGTACGGATTCATGGAACAGAGTCCGCATCGGACCACCGGTGTTCAACTCCCGTTCAGGCGGGGGCGGGACGGTTTCGCCGACACCGCCTCCGCCACCCTCCACGGCAATCCACCGTCACAGGAGACACCATGTCGCTCACCCGCAGGGACTTCGCCAGGAAATCCGCGATCACCGGTGCAGGGGTCGCACTGGCGGGCAGTGTCGGCGCGCTGGCCACCGCGCCGAACGCCCTCGCGTCCACGGAATCCGAGAGCGTGGGGGAGGAGCCGGCGCACGGGCACCACGGCGTCGGCTACGGACCGCTGATCGCCGACCCGGACGGACTCCTGGCCCTGCCCGCCGGTTTCAAGTACCGCGTCATCACCTACAGCGGCCGCACCAAGCTGGAGTCCGGCGAGTTCACCCCCTCCAACCACGACGGCACCTCCACCTTCGACGGTCCCCGCGGCACGACCCTCCTGGTCAACAACCACGAGCTGGCCGGCCCGCGCGCCAACTGGCCGCACCCGGTGCCGCTCACCGAGGGCCTGGTCTACGACCCGGCGGCGGCCGGCGGCTGCACGGTCGTCGAGATCCGTCCCGGCGGACACGTCGCCGAATGGGTCGGCATCGCCGGCACCGCCACCAACTGCGCGGGCGGCAACACCCCTTGGGGCACCTGGCTGACCTGTGAGGAGACCGAGGACCGCACCGGGACCAACGGTTTCACCAAGGACCACGGCTACGTCTTCGAGGTCGACCCCGCCGACCGCCGCGCCAACCGCGCCCCCAAGCCCATCAAGGCGCTCGGCCGCTACGCCCACGAGGCCGTCGTCGTCGACCCCAAGCGCGGCCACCTCTACCTCACCGAGGACGCGTCCAACCCCAACGGCCTGCTGTACCGCTGGACCCCGCCCGAGGACCACCGCCACGGCCACGGCCGGCTGCGCGGCCTCGCCGACGACGCGGGCACCCTCCAGGCCTTCAAGTGCTTCGACTCCGGCGGCAGGTTCGTCGACGACCTCTCCCGCGCCACCAGGATCGGCACGGTGTACGGCGTCGACTGGGTCGACGTCCCCGACCGCGACGCGAAGACGGTCTCGGTGCGCAAGCAGTTCGCCGCCGGCGAGGTCACCCGCGCCCGCAAGCTCGAAGGCATGTGGTGGGGCGACGGCGGCACGTACATCGTCTCCTCGTACGCCCGCACCGAGAGCCCCGTCCAGCACGACGGCGCGGTCTGGTTCTACGACCCCAGGCGCCGCACCCTCACCCTGAAGGTGCTGCTCGGCGTGAACCCCGACCCGTCCGTCGACGGCGCCTTCGACGGCCCCGACAACATCACCGTCTCCCCGTACGGCGGTCTCGTCATCGCCGAGGACGGCGAGGGCGTCCAGCACCTGTTCGGCGCGACCGACAGCGGCCGCACGTACCCCATCGCCCGTAACGAGCTGAACATCGGCACGGCGGAGAAGCCCGAATACAGCGAGTTCACCGGCGTCACCTTCTCGCCCGACGGGAAGACGCTCTTCGCCAACATCCAGACCCCCGGCATCATGCTGGCCGTCACCGGGCCCTGGAAGCGGCAGAAGCGCGGCTGAGGCGCGGCTGGTTAATTCGTTCGCTCGTCCCGCGGTACGCCTCCTAGAGTGATGCACGTCCAGGTGCGAAGGCAGGACCTACTTCCACTCATAATGGGGCGGCCGCGGGTTCGAGTCCCGCCACCGGTACGACAGGCCGGTGTAGCTCAGGGGTCAGAGCACCTACGTCGGTTCCGCCGGCTTCGATCTCTGGACACCACAACTTCATGCACCTCCCGGTGCGCTGGCTGCGGCTACTTCTTCTGCAAAAAGATCCCTGCCGCCGCCGACTCTGATCTCGGGAGGCGCGGCTCAAGGTGGGTGCCCGGTGCGCGGACAGCGGATACTTCGGGATCTGGTGGGGTGACATGCCTCGTGCGGGTTCGAATCCCGTCATCGACTTCGGGTCGGTGTGGCGGAAACGGCAAGACGCGCCAGTTGACAAGCGACCGCCGTCGAATTCGACCTCGGACACCCTCCTTCCGCCGTGCCTCCCTCCGGAACACGACTGGAAAGTCGGGGAAGAATTCGGGGGAATTCACCATGGCGCGATTCAACTCCCGTTCCGCGAAGGCGCAGCCCACCTCGCGGGTGACATCGACGGGCCGGGTGCTGCGCACCCACCAGGGCGGCCGAGGCCAGGAGCGCGACGCGCGCTCCGAGCTCTTTCTGCTCGCGCTGTCCAACTTCGTCTCCCAGCAGACCTTCTACGAGACCGGCGCCGACCGCGACGGCCGGTTCGCCCGGCTGGTGCGTGAGCTCGCCGTCACCGATCCCGAGTGGACGGCCGGCCTGCTGGGCTGGCTGCGGGGCGAGGGCAACATGCGTACCGCCTCGCTCGTGGGCGCGGCCGAGTACGTGAAGGCGCGGCTCGACGCCGGGGCGGTCGAAGGTCCGTCGAACCGGCAGGTCGTGGCCTCGGTGCTGCGGCGCCCGGACGAGCCCGGCGAGCTGCTCGCCTACTGGACCGCGCGGTACGGCCGCAACGTCCCGAAGCCCGTCAAGCGCGGGATCGCCGACGCCGTACGACGTCTCTACAGCGGCAAGTCGCTGCTGAAGTACGACACCGCGTCCAAGGGCTACCGCTTCGGCGACATCCTCAACCTGGTGCACGCGGCGCCGGACCCGGACAAGCCGTGGCAGGGCGACCTGTTCCGGTACGCGCTGGACCGGCGCCACCACCCGGACACGGCCGTCGTCCCCAAGTCGCTGCCCGTGCTCGCCGCCCATCGCGACCTGATGGCGCTGCGGCCCGCCAAGCGGCGCAAGGTCGTGACCGGAGCGCACGGGGCCCAGCGCCTGGCGGACGCCGGGATGACCTGGGAGGCGCTGGCCGGCTGGCTCCAGGGCCCGATGGACAAGGCGGCGTGGGAGGCGGTCATCCCGTCGATGGGCGCCATGGCGCTCGTCCGCAACCTGCGCAACTTCGACGAGGCCGGGGTCGGCGACGAGGTGGCGGCCCAGGTCGCCGCGAGGATCAGCGACCCGGCGGAGGTCGCGCGCTCGCGGCAGTTCCCGTTCCGCTACCTCGCGGCCTACCGGCACGCGCCGTCGCTGCGCTGGTCGTACCCGCTGGAGCAGGCGCTCGGCCACTCGCTGGCCAACGTGCCCGCGCTGCCGGGCCGGACCCTGGTGCTCGTGGACCGTTCGGGCTCGATGTTCTACTCGCGGCTGTCGGAGCGCTCCGAGCTGACCCGGGCCGACGCGGCGGCGGTCTTCGGCGCGGCGCTCGCGCTGCGGGCGGCGGACGCGGACCTCGTCGAGTTCGGCACCACCAGCAAGCGGGTGGAGTTCCGCAAGGGCGAGTCGGTGCTGAAGGTGCTGGAGCGCTTCGGCGACCTCGGCGGCACCGACACCACCGAGGCGGTGCGCCGGCACTACCGTCGGCACGACCGGGTGCTGATCGTCACCGACGAGCAGTACGCGTACAGCCCGCACGGCGCCCCGACCGAGCAGGTGCCGGCGCGCGTCCCGGTCTACACGTGGAACCTCGCCGGTCACCGCGCGGGTCACGGCCCCTCGGGGAAGGACAACCGGCACACCTTCGGCGGCCTCTCGGACGCGGCCTTCCGGATGGTCCCGCTCCTCGAGCAGGCGCGGGACGCGGACTGGCCGTGGGCACAGGCCGGCTGAGGCCCACGGCCTCGGGGCAGCGGCCCGCGGGGCCGAGTCGTGGGCGCGGCCCGTACGTCGGTACGGGCCGCGTTCCTGCGTGCGCCGGGATCGGCCGCCCTAGTGTTCGCGTCGGGCGCCGGTGATCACGAACGCCGACACCAGCAGCGCGGCCAGGGCGATCAGCGCGCCCGCGCCGAACGCGCGGGCCGCGCCCTCGGTGAGGACCACGGCGGGCGACCCGGTCGCGTGCCGGGTCGCCGTGCCGAACACCGTGACCAGGACGGACAGTCCGAGGGTGCCGCCGAGCCACTGGAAGGTCTGGAGCAGCCCGGAGGCGGCGCCCGCCTCGTGCGGTGCGACGCCCGCGAGGATCGTCACGGTGAGCGGCATGAAGCTCAGGCCGACGCCCACGCCCATCAGCAGCAGCGGCCCCAGCAGCCCGGCCGGGTAGCCGTCACCGGGGTGGAGCCGCCACAGCCATCCGGCCGCCGCGACGATCAGGGACATGCCGGTGAGCAGGACCGGCCTGGTGCCGAAGCGGGCCAGTAGCCGGGGCACGAAGCGCACGGTGGTGAACATCGCCAGGGTCATCGGCAGAAAGGCGAACCCCGCGCGCAGTGGGCTGTAGTCGAGGACCTGCTGGCTGATCAGGGTGAGGAAGTAGAAGGCGCCGAACATGCCGGCGGGCAGCAGCAGGACGCCCGCGTAGCCGCCGGAGCGGTTTCTGCTCGCGAACAGCCGCAGCGGCAGGACCGGTTGCGGGGCGCGGGCCTCGATCAGGGTGAAGCCGGCCAGCAGGGCCGCCGCGGCGGCGAAGCCGAGCTGTGCCCGCAGGTCGCTCCAGCCGTCCGTGGAGACCCGGATGAACGCGTACACGAGGCAGGACATCCCGGCAGTGCCGGTCAGCGCGCCCGCCGCGTCGAACCGGCCCGCGTGCCGGGGGGTCTCGGTCACGAAGCGGGGAAGGGCGACGGCGACGCCGATGCCGATCGGCACGTTGATGAGCAGGGCCCAGCGCCAGGACGCCCAGGAGGTGAGCAGGCCGCCGAGGAGCAGCCCGACGGAGGCGCCGATGCCCGCCATGGAGGAGTACACGCCCAGGGCGTGGTGCCGGCGCGGGCCCTCCGGGAAGTTGGTGGTGATCAGCGCGAGGGTGCTGGGCGCGACCAGTGCGGCACCGACACCCTGGAGCGTGCGTGCGGCGATCAGCCAGGGGCTCTCGGTGGCCAGACCGCCGAGCAGTGAGGAGGCGGCGAAGACCAGGACGCCGACGGTGAGGGTGCGGCGCCGTCCCGCGATGTCGCCGACCCGGCCGCCGAGCAGCAGCAGACCGCCGAAGGCGAGGGTGTAGGCGTTGAGGACCCAGGACAGGCCGGTACGGGAGAAGCCGAGGTCCCGCTGGAGGTCGGGGAGGGCGACGTTCACCACGGTGGAGTCGACGCCGACCATGAGATAGGCGGTGACGATGACGAGGAGGACGGTGCCCGCTCGGGCGGTCCCCCCGGGTAAGGCGGAGGCCTCGACGGGTTCCGGGCGGGTGGACGGTGCGGACGAGGTGGACATGGGGCACTCCCTGTCTGGTGTCCCCGGGTGATGTGATGGACCATGCGGGCAGCGCGGACTAGCACGGACTGCCCGCGGCGATAAGCGGGGACTGTCTCCGTTTAATGCTCGTCAAGATACGGAGAGAGTCCCCGGTTTGCAAGGAGTGACGGGATGACGCAGGTCAAACCCATGCGCGCGGACGCTCGGCGCAACTACGAGCGGTTGCTGGAGGTGGCGGCCGAGGCCTTCGCCGAGCACGGGGAGGGCGCGTCGTTGGACGACATCGCCAAGCGTGCCGGGGTCGGCTCCGGCACGCTCTACCGCCACTTCCCGACGCGGCGGGCGCTGTTGGAGGCCGCGTACGTGGACCGTATCGAGGCGCTGGCGGTGCGGGCCGGCGAACTCGCCGACGAGCTGCCCCCGGGCGAGGCGCTGGTGGAGTGGCTGAACGAGCTGTGTGTCGGCACGATCCAGGTGCGCGGGATGAAGGCCCTGCTGGGCTCGGCCGTCACGGACGGCAGTGTGGCCGCGGTGACCGCGTGCGCCACCTCGATGAAGGGCGCGGCGACGCGGCTGGTCGAGGCGGCGCAGGAGGCGGGGGCGCTGCGGCGGGACGTCGAGCCGATCGACGTGCTGCGACTGGCTCACGGAGTGGCCACGGCGTCGGAACTGGCCAACGGGCAGCGGGAGTCCATCCGTCGGTACGTCGCCCTGCTGACGGAGGGCCTGCGGGCGTAGCCGGTCCGGAGAGCGGGGCCCGGGCGGTGCTGGTGCGGGAGCGGTCCGGGTGTCGTGGGGCAGGACGGGCGGTGGAGGGGCTCGTACGACCTCTGCCGAGCCCCTTGCCGCCGTGTGCCGCGGTGTGTTCCCCGTGTTGTCCCCGTGCGGGGCCGGGGGGCCTACAGGGCCTCGGCCCCCGGCTTCACCATGTTCCGTACCGTGCGCGCCTTGACGAAGTCGCCCATGGCGGTCATCTCCCACTCGCCGGAGAACTGCCTGATCAGCTTCGCCATCAGCACACCCGTCTGCGGCTCGGCGTTGGTGAGGTCGAAGCGGACGAGCTCCTCCTCGGTGCTGGCGTCCAGCAGCCGGCAGTAGGCCTTGGCGACCTCGGTGAACTTCTGGCCGGAGAACGAGTTGACCGTGAAGACCAGGCCGGTGACCTCCTGCGGCAGTCGGCCGAGGTCGACGACGATCACCTCGTCGTCACCACCGCCCTCGCCGGTGAGGTTGTCGCCGGAGTGCTTGATGGCGCCGTTGACGATGGAGAGCTTGCCGAAGTAGCAGCTGTCGATGTGGTTGCGCTGCGGACCGTAGGCGATGACCGAGGCGTCGAGGTCGATGTCCTTGCCGCGGTACGCGGGTTCCCAGCCGAGGCCCATCTTGACCCGGGAGAGCAGCGGGCGGCCGTTCTTGACCAGGGAGACGGTCTGGTTCTTCTGGAGGCTGACCCGGCCCTTGTCGAGGTTGATCTTCCCGGTGCCGGGCGCGGCGGCGGGCGGTGCCGGGGGAGCGGGCGGGGCGGCCGGGGGCTGCACGGGCATGGGCGGGGTGACCGGCTGCGCGGACACGGGCGGGGCGACCGGCTGGGCGGGCGGGGCGGCCGCGGCGGGCTCCTCGACCGACACGCCGAAGTCGGTGGCGATGCCGGCCAGCCCGTTCGCGTACCCCTGGCCGACGGCGCGGGCCTTCCAGGCGCCGTTGCGCAGGTAGACCTCCACGACCACCAGGGCCGTCTCGGTGTCGAGCTGCGGCGGCGTGAACGTGGCCAGGACGCTGTTGTCGTCGGCGTTGCGGATCGTGGCCGTGGGCTCGATGCCCTGGAAGGTCTGGCCCGCGGCGTCCGGGCTGGCGGTGATGACGATCTTCTCGATGCCCGGCGGCACCGCGGAGGTGTCGACCGTGATCGCGTCGGGGGCCGCGCCGCCGCCGGAGCGGTAGCTCACGCCGGGTCCGCTCGGCTGGTTGTAGAAGATGAAGTCGTCGTCGGAGCGCACCTTGCCGTCGGCGGTGAGCAGCAGGCCCGATACGTCCAGCCGCACCGGAGCGGCCACGTCCACCGTCACACGGGCGGCGGACAGGGGGATGTTCGAGCCAGGCGTCATAGCTGTCATACCGGGTGAACGAGCGGACCCGCTTTACCGTTCCCTTACCTGAAGGCCAATCGGGTCGGGTGTTTCCGGGTCAGTACGGCCAGATCGGCGGATCGCTGACGAAATGGCCGCCCAGGCAGGCCTGCGCGATGTTCGCAGGGTCCAGTTCGCCCTGCTCGGCGATCAGCTTCTCCGCGTACGGCTCGGAGTCGTCCTGCGGCTCGTAACCGAGCGCCCGCGCGCTCGACAGGTCCCACCACAGGCGCGTGTTGGCGGAGGAGCCGTAGACCACCGTGTGGCCGACGTGCTCGGCGGTCAGGGCCGCGTGGAAGAGGCGGGCGCCGTCGGCGGGGCTCATCCAGACCGACAGCATGCGCACGCTGGTGGGCTCCGGGAAGCAGGAGCCGATGCGGACCGAGACGCTCTCCAGGCCGTGCTTGTCCCAGTAGAGCTGCGCCAGGTCCTCGCCGAAGGACTTGGACAGGCCGTAGAAGGTGTCGGGGCGGCGCGGGGTGTCCACCGGGATCAGCGGGTCGTCCCCGCGGGGTGCGGGGGTGAAGCCGACGGCGTGGTTGGAGGACGCGAGGACGACGCGTCCGACGCCCTCCTCGCGGGCGGCCTCGTACAGGTTGTAGGTCCCCTCGATGTTCGCCCTGAGGATCTTCTCGAAGGGGGCTTCCAGGGAGATGCCCGCGAGGTGGACGATGGCGTCGACGCCCTGGACGGCCTCCCGCAGGGCCTCCCGGTCGGCGAGGTCCGCCGTGATCGCGTCCGGCTCGCCCTCGACGGGAAGCAGGTCGAACAGCCGGAGCGTGTATCCGTGGGCCGGCAGCAGCTCGCGCATCAGGGTGCCGAGCCCGCCGGCGGCGCCGGTGAGCAGAACGGTGCGGGGAGCGGGCATCCTCGGGTCTCCTTGGGTCCGCCGCCTGGGACAGGTGGCCGCATGTGTGGACTGCATTCACACTCGTGGACACGCTAGGGATCGTCGACGTGTCCCGTCAAGTGTGGCGCGGACCTGGTGGATCCGCTTCTGTGTTGCGGTGATGCGTGCTTGACCGGCCCTGATGGGGCTCCTTAGGGTACGAGTGTTCAGAAATGTAGACATGGATCAGAAACGTGAGCGCGCTTCGGGAACGTGAGCGCCTGTCCCAGGGAGAGCCCGTGACACCAGCCCCCCTCGCCGCCCGGCTCGGCGTCCCCAGCGGGCCGCTGTTCTTCCCCGTCACCCCCTACGGGCCCGACGGCTCCGTCGACCTCGACGTCTTTCGCACGCACGTGCGCCGCGGAGTCGGGGCCGGTGCCGCCGCGGTCTTCGCCTGCTGCGGCACCGGGGAGTTCCACGCCCTGACGCCCGAGGAGTTCTCGGCCTGCGTACGAGCGGCCGTGGAGGCGGTCGACGGGCGCGTGCCGGTGGTCGCGGGCGCCGGGTACGGCACCGCCCTCGCCGTCCGGTACGCACGGCTCGCGCAGGAGGCGGGCGCGGACGGGCTGCTGGCCATGCCGCCGTACCTGGTGGTCGCCGGACAGGAGGGCCTGCTGCGGCACTACCGCGAGCTGGCCGCCGCCACGGACCTGCCCGTCGTCGTCTACCAGCGCGACAACGCGGTGTTCACCCCGGAGACCGTGGTCGCGCTGGCCCGTACGGAAGGGATCATCGGGCTCAAGGACGGCCTCGGCGACCTGGACCTGATGCAGCGCGTCGTGAGCGCCGTACGGACCGAGGCGCCCGGCGACTTCCTGTACTTCAACGGGCTGCCGACCGCCGAGCAGACCCAGCTCGCCTACCGCGCCCTCGGCATCACCCTCTACTCCTCCGCCGTCTTCTGCTTCGCCCCGGAGATCGCGCTCGCCTTCCACCGGGCGCTGAACTCGGGCGACGACGCCCTGGCGCACCGCCTCCTGGACGGCTTCTACCGCCCCTTCGTCGAACTGCGCGCCCAGGGCCGCGGCTACGCCGTCTCCCTGGTCAAGGCCGGGGTACGGCTGCGCGGGCTCGACGTGGGGGAGGTGCGGCCGCCGCTGCACGAGCCGACCGAGGACCACGTCAAGCAGCTCGCCCAGGTGATCGAACGCGGTTACGCGCTGCTGGAGGAGGGCCGGTGACCGCGTCGGCGTTCCTCTACCCCTGGGACGTCAACGGCGATCCCGCGGCGCCCGCGCGCGTCGCCGGGCTCGGCGTCGGGCAGGTCACCCTCGCCTCCGCCTACCACTCCACCCGCGCCCTGACCCCGCGCCACCCCCGGCACCGCGTCGTCACCGCCGAGCACGCGGCCGTGCTCTACCCCCTCGGCGACCGCTGGGCGGGCCGCACCCTGCGTCCCTTCCCGGCCGGGGACTGGGCCTCCGGCGACGCCTACGGCGAGGCCGCCGACGCGCTCGCGGACGCCGGCCTGGCGGTGCACACGTGGGTGGTCCTCGCCCACAACTCCCGCCTGGGCGCCGAACACCCGGACACCTCGGTCGTCAACGCCTACGGCGACCGCTACCCGTGGGCGCCGTGCATCGCGCAGCCCGCCACGCGCGCGTACCTCGTCGACCTGGCGGCCGAGGCCGCCGTACGTCCCGGGGCGCACGGCACCGAGCTGGAGTCCCTGGGCTGGTACGGACTGCCCCATCTGCACGCCCACGACAAGACCGGCGGAGTCGGCCTCGGGGAGGCCGGGCAGTACCTGATGGCCCTGTGCTTCTGCCCCGACTGCCGGACCGGGTACGAGCGGCGGGACCTGGACCCGGACGCCCTGGCGTCCGCCGTGCGCGACGCCCTGGAGCCGCTGTGGCGGGGCCGGGCCGAGGAGGAGGGCGGCTGGACGGGGGTCGTGAAGCTGCTCGGCGAGACGTACGCGGACGCCACGCGCGCGTGGCGCGACGCCACCGCCCGCACGCTCCAGGAGGACGCGGTCGCCGCCGTCCGGGCGGCCGCGCCCGACGGCTTCCAGGTACTGCTGCACGCGGACCCGGTGTCGTACCACTGCGGCGCGAACGCGGGCGTCGACCCCGCGCACGTCCTCTCCGTGGCGGACGGCGTGGTCGTGCCCTGCACGGGCGGCCCCGGCCTGCTCGCGCCCTTCGCCGAGCAGGGGCGGCGGGCGGCGGTAGTCGCCGCCAACCTCACCGTGGTCTCCGGGATGGGCGGCAGCCCGCACGCCCTGGCGGCCGACGCGGCCCGGGCGCGGGACCTGGGCGCCACCGAACTGCGCCTCTACCACGCGGGCCTGGCGTCGGACGCGGACCTGGAGGCGGTACGCCGGGCGCTCACCGGGAACTGAGCCGGGGGGCGGCGCGGGAGGGGGCGGTCCGGCACCCGGGAGACCGATGAGTTCCGGGGGCCGTGCCGGTCCACCGCTTCAGGCACACCACACTCCCAAGGAGCGAGCCATGACCGACACCGGCACCGGCACCGGCGCGGACGTCACGACCTTCGACCTCGGACCGCAGACCCGGATCGTGGCGGCCCTGGCGGCGGGCGTGCGCGACGAGCAGCTCGCGGACGGCACGCCGTGCCCGGACTGCGCCGTACGCACCATGCTGGGGCACCTGTCCGGCCTGGCCGTCGCCTTCCGCGACGCCGCGCGCAAGGACTTCGGCCCCACCACCGACACCGCCCCGGACCCGGCCGCGGCCGACATCGGCCCCGACTGGCGCGAGCGACTGCCCGAGGTGCTCGACGAACTCGCCGAGGCCTGGCGCGACCCCGCCGCCTGGACCGGCACGACCCGCGCGGGCAGCGTGGACCTGCCCGCCGCGGTCGCCGCCGCCGTCGTCGCCGACGAACTGGTCGTGCACGGCTGGGACCTGGCGCGGGCGACCGGCCAGGAGTACGAGCCCGACCCGGCCGCGCTCCGGGCGTCGTACGACTTCCTCGGCGCCGTGGCCGACGACCCGCGGCGTGCCGGTGGCGCCTTCGGGCCGGTCGTCCAGGTCCCGGACGGCGCCCCGCTGCTCGACCGGGTGGTGGGACTGAGCGGCCGGGACCCGGGCTGGAAGCCGTGACCGGCCCAGGGAACCGG